>NZ_JQMO01000002.1:0-307026 GCF_000744785.1 Kitasatospora azatica KCTC 9699
GATGGCCGGTCCGCCGCCTGGTTGCTGGGCTGGCGCCCCATCCTCCGTCCCTGGGGCGGGGCCTGCGGCCCTCGAGAGGCGCCTTGGGGCCGCCGGTCCGGCTCGGGCCTCCCCGGCCCGGGTGGCGGGCCCTCACAGGCGCCCCGCACGGCGGTGGCTGACGGGCCCTCAACCGCAGACTCCGGACCGGAATCCGAAGCGAATCCGGCGGCGTTTCCCCGACTTCCGTACAGCCCTATCCTACCGGTCCCGGGACGGGCGCAGAACGCGAACAGGCAACCTCGCGGCAACCGTCCATCCCGGCTCTATCCGGCCGCACTTCCGGCGGAAATGCGAATTACCTTCCGCTCCCTTTCATTTGGCAATCCGAACCCCTTTCGAGGCGCAGCGGCGATGAATCGCATTCAGGCACCTCGGAAAGGGGCCTACCGCCCTCGCCACCGACACGGCGCCCGGCCGTTCCAGGACGCCGAGGAAATCCCGCCCGGCATCAACGGAGCAATTCCCGGTGTGGCGACACCGAACCGAACACCGAGCCAGGACGGCGGCCAGGACGGGCCCCGAGACGGCCGAGCACCCCAGGGGCCGGGACGGCCAGGACGGCGGCCTGGACGGGCGGCCAGGGCCCAGCAGCAGGCAGCCCCGGCAGCGGGCGGGACGCCACCAGGGCGGGCGCGGGCAGGACGGCCACGTCCGACGCCAGCGGGACGGCCTGGCGGCCGACCAGGACGACGGCCAGGACCCCCAGCAGCCCGGGCGCGGCACCGGGCGACGCGGGCGGCCCGCCGAGGCCGGCCAACCGGCGCAGCCCGGGTGCAACACGAAGTGCAACACGCCCACCCGCCCCCACTCCCAGCCACATAACACCTGGTCAGACCCGCAACACGGCCCCGTGTTGCACCCCACCGCAACACCGCGTTGCACCCCCACCCGGCCGCCGACCACCACCCGCCACCAGGCCACCAGCCACCAGGACCAGGCCGCCGAGAAAGTCGGCCTTCTCGACGGCCACCAGCACCTGGCGGTCGTCGGCACCCGGAGGCGGCCACCACAGAGCAGCAACCGCGGCCCCACCCCGCCGCCTGTCGCACCCCCGCCACACACAGGGAATCAAGGGCATCCGCCCACGTCACACCACACGACAGCCCCCCACACGACAAGCGGGCGCGACAGCCCCCACCCACCACCAGAACGCCCACCAGAACAACCTCCAGGGCGGCCTGACGGCCACCCAGCACCACGCTGAACCGCCGTGGCGGACAAGAACCGCGCGTGAAGCCCTTCTGGGGCGGATCTGGCGACTACACGCATCCTCTTACCTGGTCCGACCACATGCGGCGCAAGCATCGGCTTGACGGAACGAAGCATCACCGGGTCGGACGTGCGTAGGCATATCTGCAACAACTCGGCGAACGAGTTGGCGCTCAGGGGGCCCACGCGCCATGGTTGTTCCGCCGCAGGACGGGCCCCAGTAACCGTCGATCCAGCGGCAGAGCCCGCCCCATGGCGGCCTTTCAGATCACTCCCGCTATCCCTCTTCGACAGGAGTTTCTTCGCCATGCCCAAGTCCAACCTCTCCCGCCTGTCCTGCGTCGGTCTCGAGGACTCGCGCGGTCCTCTGAGGGGTACGCCGCGCCGCCTGGTGATCGTCGTCGTCCTGCTCGCCGCGGTCTCCGTCATCGCCCTCGGGGTGCCGGTGGACACCGTCGTCGCGGTCGTGGCCCTGCCGCCGGCCAGCATGAAGCTGGTGGACCTCTCCTTCAACCTGATGCCTGGCCGGCGCAGCCCCAGCGCGCTCGTCCCGCAGGTGCGGTGAAACCGGCCGTGGGACGCCCCGAGAAGCCGATCCCGGCGGGCGCGGGCAAGGAGCTGCGCGCGTTCATCCAGCACCTGCGCGACCTGCGAGCCGCCGCAGGCCTGAGTCTGGACGACATCGCCAGGCATCCGGCGAGTGATGGGCGCAGCATGGCCACCTTCCAGCGGGCGGTCGCCGGTACGGCCATGCCCACCGAGGACGTCACCATCGCGTTCGTGGGGGCCTGCGGCGGTGACGTGGGCAAGGCCCTGCGGCTGCGCCGCCGAGCCGCCAGCGCCGCCGCCTGGGCCATCGAGTCCGACCCGCCCCAGCGCATCTCCCCCAGCGAGATCCTCAACCTCACCGACCTGCGCACTGCGATGCGCTACATCCTCCTCCAGGCAGGCCGCCCCTCCAGCCGCGCCCTGCAGAAGGGTGCTCCACGCGGACACCTCCCCCACACCACCCTCGACCGGCTCCTCGACACCAAGCAGAAGCCCCGCCTGCCCTCCCCGCGACTCCTCGAGGCGTTCCTCGCCGGCTGTCACGTTCCCGCCCCGCGTATGGAGGCCTGGATGGCCGCCTACCACCGCCTCGTCGCCGCCAACCCCGGCCTCATCAGTACCCACGAACGCGCGCGCATCGCACGGAAAACCTTCATCGGCTGGGGCGAACCGGGTTGGGACAGCCTCCACCGCGAAGAGCAAGAACGGCGCTTCTGGTCGATCAGGAAGGAGAACCGACACCGGACCTATCCCGGCGACTTCGGCCGGGACCTCGACGAGGTCGAGGAATACACCGACCAATGGGCCATCGAATACGCCAATCAGAAGGCGATCGACGGCTAGGAGCCCCATCAGGCCATGCCGCATCAGGGCAACAGCGCAGTTCAAGACCAACACACCCCACAGGCAGGACGACCACGACCTGGGGGCGGAGTTCGACGGACACCCCGGGGGGCTGGACAGCGGCCATGCCGGGCGCCAGGCAGGGCAAGCACGTCGCGTTGGACAGCGGCGGTCAGCCGTGGTCGGCAACCGGGGAGGAGGCGCTGTCCTGCTCGGTTTCTGGCGTGGCCCGCTGCTTGGGCAGTTCATCGTCGTTCAGCAGATCGCCGAAGTGCCCGAACACCCAGTCATCGACCATCGCCGGGTACGCGTCGATCAGATGAGTGGGCGGCGGCTCGTGAGGCTCCTCGGTCCCGAAGACCCACAGCGAGACGATGTTGTCTCCCCGCGTCAGGTCGGTCACAGCATCGCGCAGGCGGGATGCATGGGCCAAAATCTGCCGCCGGTCCGAAAAGCAGATGTCCCCCACGTCGGCGCCCTCGTGCGCGATGAAGTTCCGGGCCTCTCGGGCCTTGTCGAGAACGTCCGTGTCCCACGTCCTGGCCCACGACAGGTGGTCTCCCAGAGCGCGCAGCGTGGGGCCCAGCATCTTGTCCGCCGGGAGCGCCGCGATCGCGTCCTGGAGTCCGAGCACCGGATCGGACCCAACCGCCTCCACAAGGTTGCCGATCCGAAGCAGGTACTTGCACTTCGACTCGAACGCGTTAGCCAGGTACAACGCCCGGCCGGCCGACATGAACAGCGCGTCCAGGAACTCCGGTTCACGCGGCTTCAGGTATCCCAGCGACCAACCCATGCGCCCACGGTAGGACCGATGTCCACCGAGTTTCACCGCGCCCGACCGTCCACCACCGCAGGACCGGGACGGCAGGGCAGCGGGCGGAAGACCAACGGGCACCGGCCCCACCGGACCACCCCGGCACCAGGCGGAAGCGCAGCCCGGCTACCCGAAACCGAACACCGGGCCAGACGCTCAGTCAGCCACCTGCCCCGTCGGCGCGCGGCGCCGTAGCATCCAGCGCAGGACGGCAACCTCGGCGAGTGCGACGAGGACGACCAGGGCGTTGAAGGCCGGGTCGCTCAGCGTCCCGCCAACACCGGTCGCGACCAGCGGAAGCGCCGCCGGTGCAGACGCCACCGCAAAGCCGACCGCAGGCAGCTCGCCGGAGCCAGACAACGGATCGGCCCAGGGCTGCACCGTCGTCCAGACCCCGAGCACGATGAGCAGCACGGCATACCCAAGAAAGACGGTGCGGCTGGCGGTGAAACGTCTGGAGCGAGCGGTCATGGCGAGATGCTGCCACGTGCCGACACGCAGGCGCGCGACGGATCCTGACCGAGCCGCTACCGCGCCCTCACAGCACGCGACAGCACTCCACACGTCAGGGGCGCGACAGCTGCCGGGGCCGCCGCTACCACCACGAAACCGAACACCGCCCCACCAGCCACCCTCAAGGCGCGAATTCGGAACACCATCGGCACTCAGCCAATAACCAATTCCACAAAAGCTCCCCACAGCAATTCGATGGCCCAAAAACCAACCGAAAACAGCCCACCACTCGAACGGGCGTCCAGCAGACCCCCCAACCCGCCCAACCACCACACACAGTCACCAAAAGCGAGGCGGGTGCAGCCCTGCTAGCCACTCGAACAGTCTCGACAATTGGTCCAGACAAGACGGCGTATGAGGCCATTTACGCCACACAACACCAACAGGTCACACCCCGAGCAGAGCCGGGGAGCGCAGGGTGGGGAGCGGGAGAAGACTGGAGAGTGAAGCACCCCTCAGTAGCGCCGGGGAGACTCCCATGGCCCACACTGCGCGAACTCGCCATCAGCGGCTCGCCCGATGCGCGCTCCCAGCTGCCGCACTCCTCCTGATCGGGGGCGCAGCAGGTTGCGGCGCAGGCTCGAAGACATCGTCTGGCGTCACCCCGAGTGTCACCGTGACAAGTGCAGCCGGCTCTTCTGCTCCTGCCACCGCATCGACCGCGCTGCTGACCGCAGCACAGTTGCAGGCTGCGCTGCTGACGGCGGGCGAGCTGGGGCCGGCCTTCGCCGCCTCGAGCAGCGCGAGCGACACCACGGGTACCGGCGGCTCCTCCGTCACGGGCTGCGAGCCGTTGGCCAGCATGCTGAACGGGACGGCCAGCACGACCCAGCAGGTTCAACAGGACGTGCTCCTCACCGCCGGCAGCACCGGGCCCTTCGTGCAGGAGTCGCTCCTCACCGAGACCCCGGCCGCTCTGACCACCGACTACGCCCAGGCCCGGGCGGCCCTCACGTCCTGCCACACACTGACCTTCCCGACCGGTGCCGAACCCCTGACGTTCACCCTGAGCCCCATCAACTTCGGCGGCCCCGGATCGGCGGCGGCACGAATGGACGCCACCTACCGCGGCGTACAGGTCAACGGATACCTCGCCATCGACCGACTCGGCCCCGTAGCACTCACCTACGCCTACTTCCAGATCGGAAGCGGATCATCCCAACTGGCCTCGGCCTACTACACGCAAGCCGTCAACAAGATCCACCAAGCCCTCGGCCCCACCACCACACAGTCCTCAAACTAACTCCGCCCAAGACGCCAGCCGGCAGGCGGCCACACCCAGCGGTTGGGGCAGTCACGGGCCTGCTGCTGCCAGACCTCCCACCACGGATCGCTCGCGTCCGGTGTGCTCGTCCTGCCCTGCGAGCCCGAGGCCTGTCCAGTCAGGAGGCTGACGTACGCGCCGACGGCCAACGGCGTTGCTGCGCCGATACCCCCAGCCCGACTGCTGCGGGCAGCAGGAGGCGCTGACCATCAGGTGGTGGCTGGCGCCTTCGGTGGCTTGCCGTCAACGGCACAGTTCCTGAACGGCGCTGGGGCTGAGTTCAGCGGTGAGCTGGAGCTGGAAGGCCAGAAGCAGCGGCCGTACGGGCACCTGCCCCGCCACCTGGCCCAACCCGAGCAGCGCCCCGCCGACCAGGCGTCTACAAAGGGGTAGATGGAAGGGGCACCTCTTGAAGGGAGCGGCCATGACGGGTCTCGGCGCTTCCCGGTGGAGGCCTTGCACGCGCTGGCGTGGCATCCATCCTCGTGGCCTCCGCGCTCGCGGCCGCCGGATGCAGCAACGGCGCCGGCGGAACGGTGCAGAGCCCTGCACCCGCTGTCGGCCAGTCCTCGCAGTCCTCGCAGTCCCCGCAGTCCAGCGGGACATCACAGGCTCCCCAGTCCAGCGGGACACCGACCCTAGTGCTCTGACCGCATACGTTCGCCGGGTTGGCGGTGGAGGCGCCGGAACCGGTTGGATGTGGGCCGACATCCGATCCGGTGTGGGGAGGCGTAGTGGCAGAGCCGGTCAGGGTCCGGAGGTTGACCGATCAGGAGGGTCAGCAGTTACAGCGGATCGTGCGCCGGGGCAGCACGAACACGGTGCGCTACCGGCGAGCGATGATGCTGCTGGCCTCGGCCGGCGGCAACCGGGTCCCGGTGATCGCCCAGCTGGTCCAGGCCGACGAGGACACCGTGCGGGACGTGATCCACAAGTTCAACGCGATCGGCCTGGCCTGCCTGGACCCTCGGTGGGCGGAAGGCCGTCCCCGCCTTCTTAGTCCTGACGACGAGGACTTCGTCGTCCAGACGGCCACCACCCGCCCGGCCAAGCTCGGCCAGCCCTTCACCCGCTGGTCCATCCGCAAACTACTCGCCTACCTGCGCCGGGTCCACGGCCGGGTGATCCGCATCGGCCGCGAGGCCCTGCGATGCCTGCTCGCCCGACGCGGCGTCACCTTCCAGCGCACCAAGACCTGGAAGGAGTCCACCGACCCCGAGTACGACGCCAAACTCGATCGGATCGAGCACGTCCTGGAACACTTCCCCGACCGCACGTTCGCGTTCGACGAGTTCGGCCCGCTCGGCATCCGGCCCACCGCGGGCAGCTGCTGGGCCGAGCAGGGCAAGCCAGACCGGCTTCCGGCGACCTACAAGCGCACCCACGGCGTCACGTACTTCCACGGCTGCTACTCGATCGGCGACGACAGACTGTGGGGCGTCAACCACCGCCGCAAGGGCACCGCGAACACCCTGGCCGCACTCAAGTCGATCCGGGCCGCCCGCCCGGACGGCGCCCCGGTCTACGTGATCCTGGACAACCTCTCCGCCCACAACGGCAAGAAGATCCTCCGCTGGGCCAAGAACAACAACGTCCACCTGTGCTTCACCCCGACCAACACCTCCTGGGCCAACCCGATCGAAGCGCACTTCGGACCCTTGCGGCAGTTCACCCTGGCCAACTCCAACCACCCCAACCACACGGTCCAGACCCGCGCCCTGCACGCCTACCTGCGCTGGCGCAACGCCAACACCCGCCACCCCGACGTCCTGGCCGCCCAACGCAAGGAGCGCGCCCGCATCCGCAGCGAGAAAGGGATCCGCTGGGGCGGCAGACCGGCTGCCGCTGCGTGATCAAGCCCCCCAGAAACCTCCCCGGCACAGCATGGGCCCTGGACAATGGGGCCATGCGTATTCGAGAGGTCCGGATCGAGGAACTGCCCCTGCTCCAGGACATCGAGCGAGCGGCCGGACGGTGCTTCCGCGACATCGGCATGCCCGAGATCGCGGACGACGAGCCGCTGCCGCTCGATGAGCTCGCTCGATACCAGCGGGCGGGGATGGCCTGGGTGGCCGTCAACGAGTCCGACACTCCGGTGGCCTATCTCATCGCTGACCACGTCGACGGCAACCTGCACATCGAACAGGTATCGGTGCACCCCGACAATGCAGGCCAGGGCATCGGACGGTCGCTGCTGGATCACCTTGCCGAGCGAGCGGCAGCCCACAGCATTCCCGCCCTGACCCTCACGACGTTCACCGACGTGCCGTGGAACGCTCCCTACTACGCACGCTGCGGATTCCAGCCGCTGGACGACAACCTGATCAGCCCGGGTCTGCTGGACATCCGTACGCGCGAAGCGGCCCATGGCCTGGACAGGTGGCCGCGGTTGTTCATGCACCGAGCCGTGTGACGGTTCCATCAGGACAGTCGCCCATCGAGAGCGGCACAAGTGCAGACCGCCAGCACCAACCCGGCGAACGTATGCGGTCAGAGCACTAGCCGTGGGGCAGACGCTGTCCGTCCGCACCGTTGGTGACGGCGTGGTCGTCACCAATACCGGGTCCGCCGATGTGACCCTGGTCGATGTCAAGACGACCACGTCCAACCCCAGCGCCGGGTACTCCATCCCTTCGGGCACCGAGGTCGTCTGCGTTGAACTCAAGGTCAAGAACACGGGCACAGCAGACCTGGACACCTATCCGTTCATCAGAGCCCGGTGGAACGGCAAGGAGCAATAGTCAAGACCTGTGGACGGGATGACGTGCGAGCGTGGGTCGTTGCAACGGGGCGGGCCGCGCAGTCTCACATCCGGGATCTCAGCACGTCGACCTCACAGCCCGGCTCGAACGCGTCGAAGCCGTGTTCGACCAGCCAGCGGATCCCCAGCAGGCTTCGCAACGACCACCACGCGCGGATCACGTCGAGGTCGACGTCGGTGCCATAGCCGGCGATGACGTCTTCGATGTGCCCCTCGTGTCCGAGCGTCAAGGTGGCGAGGTCGAATAGGGCATCACCCCGGCCCGCCTCGGACCAGTCGATGATGCCGGTGACCTCGTCGCCGTCGACAAAGACGTGCTCGATCTGCAGGTCGCCGTGGGTGAAGACCGGAGTCCACGGCCGGATCGCGGCCTCGGCAATCTGGCGGTTACGGGTGACCAGGTCGGCGGGCAGGATGCCGTTCGTCACGAGCAACTCGCACTCGCCGTCGAGTTCCGCCGCCAACTCGTCGGGACCTCGGCGGCGTCGGCCGGGCCAGGGCGGCAACGGCGCCTCGTGCAACTTCCGAATTGCGGCACCCGCCGCGGCCCAAGCCGCCGACGATGCGGTCGACGGCTCGCCGAGGCGCCCGAGCGCCGTTCCCGGGACAGCGGTGATCGCGAGCACGGGCGGATTGCGCCACAGGACCCTCGGGGTGGGGACCGGCGCGAGGGCCATCGCCTCGACCTCGACGTCGATTCGGGCCTGATCGGTGTCCACCTTCAGGAACACGTCGCCGACGCGCAGGGTCGCGCGCTCGGAATGCGCGACAACAACCTCGACCTCATCCATGGCGGCCAGTATCCCGGGATGGCCGACGATATTCACCGGGTTATCGCGTGTCAGCCACAGCCCGGCTAGTGGCTCCTACAGTCGATCAAGCGGCCTGCCCCTCGCGCTCGGCCAGGACGCCGTTCTCGAACCGGGCGCCTGAACGGACCAGCGCGACGAGGTGGGCTCCGGTGATCGCGCGCCATCGCGCCTGAGCGGACTCGACCAGCTTGAACACCATCGCAAGCGCGGCCGCCGGGCTGCCGGCGCCGCGGGTGACCTTGGTGCGGAGCTTGACCGTGGAGAAGGTCGACTCGATGGGGTTCGTGGTCCGCAGGTGGATCCAGTGCTCGGCCGGGAAGTCGTAGAACGCGAGGAGTTCGTCCCGGTCGTCGGTGATCTTTGCGACAGCCTTGGGCCACTTGGCGCCGTAGGTGCGAGCGAAGGCCTCGATCGCCTTCTCGGCGTGGGTGCGGTCCTCGGCGTTGTAGATCTCCTGCATCGCCTTCGTCGCGCCGGGCTGTGCGGACTTGGGCAGGCAGTTGGTGACGTTGCGGGTTTTGTGAACCCAGCACCTTTGCGGCCTGGCTGTCGGGAACACCTCGGCGAGCGCCCGCCAAAGGCCCATGGCGCCGTCGCCGACGACCAGATCGGGGTCGCGCATGCCGCGTCGGCGGCAGTCGCGCAACAGGTCGGCCCACGACTCGGTGCTCTCGCGCAGGCCCTCGGCGAGAGCGATGAGCTCCTTGGTGCCGTCCAGCCGGACCCCGAGCAGGACCAGAACGCACGAGTGGGCCTGGCCGAGTCGGACCTTCGGGTGCACCCCGTCCGCCCATACGTAGACGAAGTCGCGGTCGGACAGGTCCCGGTTCTGGAAGGCAGCGTGGTCGTCGCTCCACTGCCTGGTCAGCCGTGTCACGGTCGCGGACGAGAGGCCGGCCGTGCCGCCGAGGAACTGCTCCAGCGCCGGGACGAAGTCGCCGGAGGAAAGGCCGTGCAGGTAGAGCAGTGGCAGCACTTCGGAGATCTTCGGGGACTTGCGACACCACGGCGGAAGGATCTTCGAGGAGAACCGCTTGCGCTCGCCGGTCTCATCGTCGACGCGGCGGTCGTTCACCCGCGGGGCCTTGACCTCGACCGGTCCGGCGGCGGTGACCACGGTCCTCGCCTTGTGGTGGCCGTTGCGGACCACGAGACGTCGGCCGTACTCGTCGGTCTCGGCCGACAACTCGGCTATGTACTGGTTGACTTCCGCTTCCAGTGCGGCGGCCAGCATCCGGCGGGCGCCTTCCCGCACGATCTCGTCGATCAGGGAGCCGGACTGGGTGGAGGGTCGTGTCCCGCTTGGTGGTGTAGCCGATCAGTCGGTGGGCGTGTTGGGTAGTGCGGGGGCGCTTTCGGGGAGCTTGGCAGGGTAGAGCTGGTCCATGCTGCCTTCGGGCAGGTAGCGGCGGGGGAAGGCGATCCACTCGTCGTGGAGCTCGAAGAGCACGGCGGTGACCAGTCGCAGGAGCGCGTCGTCGTTCGGAAAGACCTGGACGACGTCGGTGCGGCGTTTGATCTCGCGGTTGATCCGCTCCAGCGGGTTGGTGGACTGGATCTTCTTCCAATGTCGTTCCGGGAAGACGGCGAAGGCGGTCAGGTCGTCCTTCGCTTCCAGCAGCATCGCTTTGACCTTCGGGAACTGGGCGCCGAGCATGTCGGCGACGGTGTCGAGTTGGGTGCGGACCCCCTCGGCGGTGGACTGGGCGAAGACCGTGCGGATCGTCGCGGCGACCATCTCGCCGGCTTCCTTGTTGATCACGCTGAACACATTCCGTAGGAAATGGACCCTGCAGCGTTGGTAGGAGGCCCCGAGCATGACTTTGCGGATGGCCTTGACCAGCCCGAGGTGGTGGTCGCCGATCACGAGCCGGACTCCGGCAAGGCCGCGTTCGCGCAACGAGCGAAGGAACTCGGTCCAGAAAAGTTCGGTCTCGCTGTCGCCGACCATGACCCCGAGCACTTCGCGGCCGCCGTCCTCGGTGATGCCGGTGGCCACGACCACGGCCCGGGAGACGATCTGGTGCTCGACCCTGGCCTTGCAGTAGGTCGCGTCCAGGTAGACGTAGGGGAAGCGGACGTGGTCCAAGGGCCGGCCCCGGAAGGCGGTCAGCTGCCCGTCAAGATCCTGGCAGATCCTGGAGACCTCGCTCTTGGAGATGCCGGTGTCCGCGCCCAGGGCCTTGACCAGGTCGTCGACCGAGCGGGTGGACACGCCGTGGACGTAGGCCTCCATGATGACCGCGTACAGGGCCTGGTCGATCCGGCGGCGTCGCTCCAGCAGGGCGGGGAAGAAGCTGCCGGCCCGCAGCTTGGGGATCGCCAGATCGAGGTCGCCGGCCGCGGTGGTCAGCGTCTTGTCGCGGTGCCCGTTGCGGAACGCGGTGCGGGTATCGGTGTGCTCGTTCCACTGGGCGCCGATCCTCGCGGTGGCCTCGGCCTCGATGAGTTCCTGGAGCATCCGCTCGGCCACCCCGCGGACGAGTTCGAGCCCGTCTGCCGAACGTAGTGACTCCAGCAGGCGTAGTAGGTCAGACTGGGACAGGGCCACCGTGCGTCTCCTTCGTTGAACTGCCCGTTCACATCGGAGAGTTGCACGGTGGCTGACCCATGCTCAGGGAGTGTGAGGCCCCTGCGGGTGTGCGCCCCGGGAGCGAGCCCGCGCACACCTCACCCGTGATCGGCTACACCACACAGCGGGACGCCATCGGGTGGAGCCGTCGTCGGTGACTACGCTGAGCACGGGCGTACCTTCCCGACCCGCGCTGCAACGCGGGCCTACTCGGAGACCTTAAGGATCATTCGGGAAGGTACGCCCACCGCATGCCCTCCCGGAACCGATCCACAGGTCCTGAGCATTGCTCACGGCAAGGACGGCCAGACGCAGGAGGCAGGCATCGGCCCCGCAGCCTGTACTGACCTCGGGCAGCACGGCAGCGACCTGAGCGGAGCACCCATGCCACGACCAGGCCAGTACGTAGACTGCCCGGTCTCACTGGTGATCCCCAGCACTCAGCCAGGAGCGCTGGAGTTCTACGACAGGGCGGGAACGCCGATGTTTCAGGTGAACTATTGATCGCGGTCCCGACTCGCTGTCGCCGAGGGGTAGAACGACACCCCTTCCTCCGGCAATCCGGGCCAGTCCCCGTCGCCACGGGAACCTCGACGTTGACGCCGCCGTACAAGGCAGCCAGGTCCACACCAGGTGGCAGAGCCAGGTCGGCCTTCTCGGCCTGGGCGCGGCGCAGCCGCCCGGCGGCCAGCCTCGCCCAGGCGGGTGGACAAGCTGCTCTCGCGGTGCCGGCGGTCCTCCTCGGCCCGAAGGGCGGCCCGGCTCCGGTCGTAGTGTGCCCGCGTCGCCCAGGCCTACCGGAAGAAGTATTAGGACCTTGGCGTAGCGCCCAGCGAACCGAGCCTCAGGAGGTCAGCACATGCCCTCCACAGGAGACAACCTAGGAGCAGCGCCCACCCGGCTGGCGCGCCGACTACGGCTGGTAGCGGGCAGCGAGCTGGGTGAAGAAGTCATCGAGCAGGATGGATGCGGCTTCACGGTCAACCAGTTCGGAGCCGCCAAAGCGGTAGACCTCGTACCCGCGTAGCCGCAGACGCCGATCCTCAGCAACCATGGCCGCATACCGGTCAGAGTCAGCGATCTTGGTCTTCCGGTCGGCGTAGTGCTGGATCCCGTCCAGCTCGATGACGATCCGGGTCCGGTTGGGAAACAGTAGGAGGAAGTCCATCCGCTGGCGCGGCAAGGGTGAGCCTGCGGGTCCGAGGTCGCGCCGGGTGTAGGGGTCGTAGTGCAGGTACACCTGAGGGATCAAGGCCGGAATGTCTGGCCCAACATCTACGTAGCGCTGGGCGTAGCGGCGCAGGATCAGCTCTTCTGCCTCGTTGTCGGCTGACTTCAGAAGCCGGTGGTAAAGGTTCTGGGAGACCTGCTCCTCTGTACTCGCTGCGAGCCCTTCTCGGGCGGCCCACCATGCGGTCAGTTGGCGCCAGGTGAGGCCTGCCGCGTCCAGCGGCTGGTCGTAGTGCAGGCAGTACTGCTCGTTCCCGACGAGCTGGATGTCGTTGTTGATCGCGTCGCTGAGGACCATGCGGTGCTTGGGACCGAGGGCGGCGAAGATCAGGTTCTTGGGTTGGCCCGCCACACCGACCGGGCCGACCTGGGCTATCAGCTGTCGCAGCTCGGGGACATCGTGCTCCTCATCGAGGCGGACGGCGAGGGTCACAAGGTCCGCAAGCGGCTTGCCTTGCAGGCGGCGGACCACGTACCCGCGTTTGCTGGAGAACGCGACGTCGTCCGGCGGGACCGGCGGCTCCAGCCCCATCTCGGTGCAGATCTCCTCGACCGTGTCCGCGTTGAAGGCGTCCCTGAAGAAGACCCCTATCGCCTCGCGCAGCACACGCGCCGTGACCACGGACATCGATACACCTCCTCGATGAAGTTGCCTGAATGATAGGGCGACGGAGCGTCAGACAGACCGGGTTCCACTGAGAGGCCAGCACCGGCGGGGGCGGTGTAGAAGGGCTGGGCGGCGGTGCCAGCCAGGCCGCAGTGGGCGGCCTGGTTCGAGGCCATTCCACGCCCCAGAGCGCCAACAGGTCACACCCGACGGGCAGGGATGGATCCCCTCATTCGGGCCCGGAGTCACCGGAACAGCACGTAGCGTGGCTGGGTCTTGCCCGCTGGCAGATCGGAGATTGCACGTGTTCGACCAGGCCACCGAACTCCCGCTCCACGTCGCTACCGGGGTGCTGCTCGACGCCGCGCTCCTGTCGCTGATCAGCCGCAGCACCACCGCCGGCGGGCCAGCGGGCCGGGCCGCGCCTCGATCTCGCCGTCATGGTGCGGAAGGCGGCGCAGGCGGACCTTCGTGCCGGTGTGGCCGACCATCCACGGGGCGACGTAGGGGCGGCCTCGCCAGGAGATGCCGTTCGTGGTGATCGTGCGGGTGCGGCCGTCGTCTTCCAGGGCGAAGAACGGGAGGTGCTCGGGCGGGACGTCGCGCAGCGGCGTCGGGTCCGCGTTCCACGCTTCGGTTGGGGTGCGGCCGTCCAGGCCGGGCGGGTGGTGCTCGGTGTTCCACCAGCGGACCCAGTCCAGGAGCAGCGCGACGAACGCGGCGAACGTCAGTGGTGGCGCGTCCGGATCGGCGCTCCGGCCTCCCGTGAGTTTGGGGCGGTGGGTGTAGCGCGGAGGGAGACGAGGAACATCTCCTCCACCGCGTCGTTCAGGGCCTCGACGGTGCCCTTCAAGTGCGGGCTGTAGGCGGGCAGGTCATGCACGGGGACCGCGAACGCGCCCAGCGCGGCGATCACCGTGGTGGACAGGAACTCCTTGCCCCGGTCCACGCGCACCAGGGCGGGCAGGCCGCCGGCGGGGCCGAATGGTTCGGTGCGAGTGATCGAGGCGCGCAGCGCGGCGAGCACCGCGTCCCTGGACGGGGCGTGCGGCGTGACAGCCACCCCAGCGATCACCTTGGTCGCGCAGTCGATGAACCAGGTGATCCACGGACACGCCAGCTCACCCTCGACATCGACCTGTACCGGCACGTGCTTGTGGTCACCCTCCCAGCACGCGTTCCTCCACAGCGCCGGCCGCTTCCCGAACACGTCATGCGCCCGCCGGGCCGCCTCCCCGCCCCGCAAGCCGGCCCGCTCCCCCGCCGACAATTCCCGCACCACAGCACGGTGCAGAGCAGACAGCGACGGTACGGGCCCGGCCTCGGGGTCTGCGGCCGCGCGGGCCACCAGTTCGCGGTGGACGGCCGAGACATTCCCGCCCCAGAACGCCAGCAGACGCCGGATCTCCGGGGTGACGACCAGCCGGGCCCGGGGACGGGCTGCAAGGCGGCCCTCGCTGCGTGCTGCGGCGATCCAGTACCACACCGCCCGCACAGTGACCCCGAGAGACGAGGCGACCAGTCGCACATGAACCGTGGTCAGCTCGCTCCGGCTGTCCAGATCCATCAACCGGGCCACCGCGGCTTCCCGGTCCGGCACCGGCCGGAGCGAGTCGGGAACTACCACCACACCCCCGAACCACTGAAGGGCACGAGTCCGCTGACCTCAGCGGACTCGCTGTCGGCAGCAGGCTGTCCCTCGATGCCTGGGCGCATCCCGACACGCCGTACGACAGCACACGATCGAAGGGAAGGTCCGCAGCGGATGTTTCACCAGAGCCGAGAGACACCGATCGCCAGCCGCTGAGCCTGGCTTGTCGGGCCGGGCACGACGGCGGCCGGTTTCTGGTCTTCACCGCGGCCTCGGCGTGGTGCTTCACCGGATTCCGGGCGGGCTGTGCGCCAGGGTCCGCCTGTGGAGGGCTTCTGACCGGCCGTAACAGAGCGGCCGTCGGACTGGGTGTGAACGCCTGCGCCGAACCCGGTGAGGACCGCATGCCGAACACGAGCGGCCAGCGCGGCGGCCATCGGCCCCGTGTGTCAGGCGTGGTGGTGTTCCTCCGCGCCTGGCAGGCTGGCCTGCGTGTGCGACAGCGTGATCCGGCGCCGGGTTGGATCCACGTCGGTGATCATCACGGTGAGCCTATCCCCGACGCGGACGGTGTCCTCGGGCCGGCCTGCGGGTGGTCGCGCGAGTTCGGTGCTGCGCAGCAGCCCCTCGAAGCCGTCCGCCCGGTCCTCGATGCGGACGAAAACACCGAACGGCACGAGCTTGGTGACCTCTCCGGTGACGATCCGGCCCACCTGCTGCACAATCTGCAGCATCGGGTCTTCCTGCGGTCCTTTGAGGGACAGCGGTACTCGTTCCCGCACCATGTCGACGTCGAGGACCTCCGCCGTGATCTGCTGGCCGACTGCGACGGCATCGGAGGGGTGACTGATGGGGCGCCACGACAGTTCGGGAATGTTGATCATCGCGGTGAAACCGCCGATGTCGACGAACGTGACGCCGAAGCTCGCGATCTCGGTCACGGTGCCGGTCACGGCCTGGCCGCGGCGGAGGGCCTTGAGGAAGGCCCAGTCCCGGTCACTCGGGGTCGGCTCCGTACGCCACCGGGCGCGCAGGACGCCGTCCCCGTCGGGCAGCACGGCCGTGAACCGAGGGCTGCGCCCGTCGACGTCCACGGGCAGAACTGCGGCGGCACGTGCGCCGCGGACCTGGGCGGCCAGTGCCGTGAACTGGGTTTCGTCGGCGACCGTGCTGGTGATCCGGCCGTCCTGGTCCTCCCACACAAATTCGACCAGGCCCTCGTCCGGGAGGCCGGCCACAACTGCGGCGACATCGGTGGAGAGGTCCGGCCAGACGGCCAGCCGGGCCCGCGGGGTCAGCCGGGCGCGCACCGCATCGAGCGTGCCATCGGCGAGCCGGTGCCAGCGGGAGGCGTTGTCGACGTGCATCTCCTCCAGGAGCGCCGCCTCGCGCATCGCCACGCACCAGCGCACCCGCGCCCAGAAGACGTCATCGGCGGGGCGCTGCTCAACCGGCTCGTCGAACACCGCCTCGTACGGGGAAGCGTCCAGTGGTTCGGGGAAGAGCCCCAGTTCGCGGGTGCGCGCCAGCGCCGCTTCGCAGGGCACGTTGCTGCTCACGTACACGTACTGGTCCCAGCCGACGTGCACGGCGAAGGTGTCCTCGGCCTCCAGGCGACACCAGGCGCCGCTGTCGCGCAGCATCGCCTGCACCAGCTCCAGGCCGAGCGGCACCGATACCTGTGCCCCGTCGTGGAAGCCGTTCAGGTCGGGCGGGAAGAGGCCTGCGAGACCACCGTCCTCGGCCGCCGACTCCGAGCCGAAGTGCACGAAGCCGAGCGGGGCCTGAGGCTCGCGGATGGCCAGGTGCCGCACACCGGTGTCCTCGGCGAAGGCGGCAACCGCCTCGAGGTAGGCGGCCTCGACGGGCCCGTGGTCGCTGACCGCCTCCTCCGCCCCCGTGTAGATACCCTGCTCGTCACGGTCCGCAGGGTCGTACTTGGTGATCCGGTACACGTAAGACAGCACGTCAATGCCCCACAGCAGCCGAGCACGACACCGCAGCCCCACGACGCTTCAAAGCCCTCGCACCGCTGTCGGAGCCCGAGAGGAACTGCTCACGTCGACGGAAGAAACTCATCGGGCCATCCTGCCGGAACCAACGGGTCGAACGCTCCCCCATATCCAACGCCCCCGGAGGAAACCACCGCGTCCGTCCACAGGCCCCGACCGTCCCCAGCAGACCCGGCCAGACAACCGTGACCACGATCCGCAGCCGCCATTCACCGGACTTCAGCGTGATCTTTCACCGCCACCTCGGCCCTCCCGTTCACCACGCCCCTCACAGCACGCCCCTGAACAGGAGAAACACACCGCTCAGACCCGGTGAACAACAACGCCGAACCAACTGAAAACCACACGCCGATCATCAGTCCGCACCGATCCGGGCGTGGTGATCCCCCAAACCACCGGCTGGTCCACGCTGTACAAGGAGCCGGAGACCGAGTTCCAGGTGAGCGCCTTCACCCGCTACGAGCCGCTCGGCGACTCCGAGGTGCCCCGTGCGCTGCACCGCGTGGTCGACCTGGCGGCCGCGAACCTCGACGACGCCGTCAACGAGGCGCTCGGGAACACCGGCGGCCTGATCACCATGATGGCGTTCGTCGGCAACTCCCACGTCGATTCTCCGGAGCTGCACGTCGCCTACGACGTGACCGGAGACGAGGCGGAGCACGAGTACGTCCAGACCTACCGGCCCCCGACCAGCGAGCTGCCGCAGCTTGGCGCGCACCTGGACGTCACGCTGTTCGAGGCGGTGCACGATCGGCTGGTGACCTCGGAACATCGCACCCGGCTGGGCATGGCCCTGGTGCAGTACAACGAGGCGCTGCGATCGCTGCGGCCCGCTGGTGACGTGACGGCGGCCGGCCACCTCCGTCCACGCCCTCGTCCTGATCGCCGGCCGCGGCCGCGCCGGCGGACCGAGCCGTGGCGTCGAGGTGGTAGGCACGGCCCTCTCGGCCCGGCCGCGCCCTCCAGCAGGCCGAACCGGCCCGGCCGCCGAAGCGCCACCACCGGCCCCAGCGGCCCATGCTCAACCAGCGCCAGTGCTGGGCGATTTGCCGGGTTCACCGGCACAGCGGGGCCGCGGGGGAGGATGATGCCGGTGTGACCTCGACGCAGCCTCTCCTGTACGCGGCCCCCTCGGCGTTCACGATCGAGCGGGTCCGCACCCTGGTGCAGCAGGTCGGGCCGGAGGCGCCGACCGTGGAATACAAGGAGAAGCCCGGGCCGACCCTCGCGCGCGGAGTGGCGGCGCTGGCCAACACCTACGGTGGGTTGCTCCTGGTCGGCGTCAACGACCACCGCAAGATCACCGGGGTGAGGGAGAAGGCGATCGAGGCGGTGGCCGAGCACTGCGCTGCCAAGATCGAGCCGCCGTGGACGCCGGAGATCATCCCCGTCCCGCTCAACGACGGCTCCGACCTGTTTGTGCTGGTGCTGCGGATCGTGCCGGGCACCCACCCGCGGCCACTGCTGGTCGACGGCGTCGCCTACGTCCGCCACCAAAACACCACCCACCCCGCCGACTGGCAGCGCCTGGGCGAGCTCTTCGCCGAGCAGGCCGCCACGCCGGAGGCGGTCTGGCACCTACAGGCCCCGCAGATCCCCCAGCAGGCCGCCGGGGGCGCCGACGAGGCGGTCGATTTCGTGCTGCGCAGCGGGGTCAGCCTCCCCGTCGCCGCCGCCGCGGTGTGGCGGCCGCTGTCCGAGCGCGCCGTCACCGCGCTCGCCGGCGCGCTCGACGGCTCCCGGCTCGCGATCGTGATGGCCGGCATGGCGCTGGGCCCGTCCGGCACCGGCGGCATGAGCGGGTTCCGCCGTGCCGGGCTCAACCGTTCGCGTTCGGTGCGCCTGGCCTGGTCGGCCTGCCCCGACACCTGGCCCGCCGACCGGCCGCGGCCGATCGAAGCACAGGCCACCCTGGAAGTTCCCGGTGGGTACGGGACATTCGGCCAGCACCTGACCCTCCAGGTCGATGTCACCGTCCGCACCAGCACCATTGCCGCGGGCCTGTGGCAACCGGTGCACCGGCCGGTCACCCTGCCCGAGACCGCTCACCTGATCGACGCCCTGGCCGAGGCGCTTACCACCCCGGACCTGATCGCGGCGCTGGCCGAGCTCGCCGGCGTCGACGCCTACGCTGTGCCCCAGCCACGCAACCTCCACCTGGTCACTGCCCGACCCCTCACCAGTGTGCTGGACACCGCTGCCCTCACAGCAGTCCCCGACGCCGGCACCAGCCGCGGCGCGCACCTTCTCGCCGACCCCGCACACGACCTCGCCGACCCCACCCAGCGCTGGACTCAGGTCCTGCAGTGGCTCGAGCAGATCACCCTCGACGGCGGACTGACAGGCGCCGAACGCCTCCTGCAGCACCTCCCCGGCCCGGGCCGCTGACCCCCCACCCCGTCACCGGTACAACATCCCAGTGCCGTTCACCGCCGGCTGGCTGATCTCCGCTATCAAGTGGGGCGGCGGCGCACCGAACTCCTTCCCCGTCGAGGCCGACGTCGACGCGTTCGTCCTGGCCGCCACCACCGAGGCCGCCTTCAAGGTGCTCTGACCCCCGTGCGACATGCCGAAGGCGCCGACCACCGTGGGGCCGGCGCCTTCGGCATGTCGTCGTCAGCCGGGTGTGGCGGTACCGCTCAGGTCGGGTCTTGCGGCGGGAAGTTCCGGTCAAGGATCTCGGTCCAGGCCGGCAGGGTGACGAAGCGTCCGGTGTCGTCGGCCTGGGCCCGGACGAGCTCCAGCAGGGCCACAACGAACGGCGCAGCGGCGTTGTCGACCGGGACAGCGGCCGCGGCATCCTGGAGTCGCTGGTGAGCGGCGGGAAAGGCGTCCTTGGCCCAGGCGTCCTGTTCCTTGACCTTCGCGGCGCCGGTTTCCAACAGAATCCGCTCGATCGTGTAGGTGGGGCACTTGTCGGTGTGCCAGATCTCCGTGACGGCCATGTCCCGGCCGACGGAGATGGTGCGGACGTCGCCGCCGTCCGGCCCGGCCTGGCAGTCCTGACAGTCGATAAGGCGGCGGGTGCTCGGCTGCTCGGCATGGGAGTCGGTCACAGGGCATCAGTTAGAAGCTGGGTTGAGCAGCTTCCAGTGACCCTCGGAGACGACCTCGATGCTACCGTCGGTCACCTTGATGGCGGTCTGAGCGTCGATGGCATATGCCGGACCGTTGATCCCGGCGGCCCACCGTTCCGCCTCCGCCATGCTGTACTCCGGACCGCTGTCGAGGTGCGGGAAGATCGAGAAATCGACGACTCCCAACGCGCTGTCATCACCGGTGGGCGGCTTCCAGTCAACGAAGTACTCCCCGACGCGGGGAGTCAGGACCATGCTCCCGGCACTGAGCCCTACGTAGACCGTGTCGCGCAGCGACGGGAAGAGATCGGCCAGTCCGGACTCCCGCATCCAGTGGCACAGGTACAGCGCGTCGCCGCCGTTGACGAGGAGGGCGTCTGCCTCTCGGACCCAGGAGACCCAGCGTTCCATGTCGATGCTGGGCAGGGCGGTGAGCTCCAGCACGCCCACCGACTTCCACCCCAACTCGGTCATGGGACTGGGGGACTGTCCGCTGATGAAACGCCATGGCCCACCCGGATCCCCGTACGGGCCCCCGTAACCGGCGGTGGGGATGCAGAGGGCGCTGGCCTCGGCGATCGGTTTGCCCAGGAGATCGACCAGCACCGCCAGAATGCTTGCGTTCCTGACACCGGAGTCGGTAAGGAGAAGCTTCATCACGCCACCCTAGAAGGGCGGTTCGTCGAGCAGACGCTGGGGTCGGGTGCGGGCAGGCGGTGCAGCCGCAGCATCGCCTCCTTCTGGCTGACGTCGCCGTCCCGCAGATCGCTAAGCAAGCAAATCTGCTGCATGACTGCTTAGCTCGGAGAAGCACCCGCGAATGCCTGGCCGTGATCCGGGTACGCGAAGACGCCCTGCTCCTCCGCAGCCTCCTACGGCCCGACGAGATCCGCTCCCCGGCCGGCATCGACCCCGAGGGCATCGAGCTGCGCGCCAAGGAGGTCCAGCTCGCCCGGACGCTGATGGCCGCCGTCACCGAGGACTTCCATATCGAGGTCGAGCACGACGAGTACAACCACGCTCTGGAGGAAGTCGTCGAAGCCCGGCTCGCCGGAATCGAACCGCCCCCACGCCCCCCAGTCCCGCGTGCTGCCCCGCGGCGGCACCGTCACCGACCTGATGGCCGTTCTGGGGTCCGCGCTCGCCGACGCCCAGGAACAGCACCCCAAGACCGGCGGCGGCGTGAAGAACACCAGCAGCGCCGCGTCTGCCAGGAAGACGCCCCGCAAGACCACGGCCAAGGAGACGGCAGCGAGCGGCGCAGCGAAGGTCTCCAGAAAGCGCCGAGGACAGGCGGGCTGGGCTGACCGCAGCCGCGGTCCGGTTGGTGTCTGGCTGCCGCGGCTTCAGTTACCGAGCTTCTTGTCGTCGCTGTGCTGGTGTGCTGGGAGGAGTAGAGAGGGTCCCGGCGCGCTGGTGGGGCTATGCCGGGCTGGGAGGGCGGGTGCGCAGGTCCGCGTGGACGCTCTTGCCGAACGTCTCCAACGTCGCACCCCAGTGACCGCCGGTCAGGTGGTGGACCAGGGCCAGGCCGCGGCCCGACTCGGCTGCGTGGCCGGCCTCGATCAGGCAGGGCAGGGTGCGGGAGCCGTCGCGGACACTGATCCGCACGCACCGGTCGGTGACACGCTCGACGGTGACCGTCATCCGGCGCCGGCAGCCGGTCTTCGCGGCGTTGCCCGCCAGCTCGCTGACGATGAGTTCGCCGGCCTCGACCAGGTCCTCCAGCCGCCAGGCGCGCAGCGTGGTGCGCACCAGGCGGCGGGCCGTGGCGGCGGACTGGGGCTCGTAGGGCAGCAGCGCCTTGACGGCGCCGGCGGCCTCTAGCCGTGTGGGGGTCTCGATGTCGGCGGTCACCGGGCACCTCGCACCCGCCTGCGCCGCCCGCATGCGGCCGCAGCCGTAGCCGTGGCCGTGGCCCGTGGGCGGATTATGGGGTGCGCGGCCACGCGGTACTCCGCTCTCTCGTCGGCGGTGACAGCTGCGCCCACCCGACCGGGGACAGGCGGGCGCAGCGGCCCCAGATCGCCCGCCGGGGACCGGGTGTCCGCTCCGTCACGGCGGGCGACGAATCGACGGTAGGGAGTACGCGGCATGGCCCTCAGGTTGCGCCGTCTTGCGCGAAGTCACCCGAGAGTGGCTACCGCCGCCGTGATCAGCTGACGGGCCCCGACCCCGTGGACGGCCATAGACGCCAGGTCGGTCAAGGTGCGCACGTAGTCGGCGATCTCACGCGGCTGGGTGATCCGCAAGTAGCCGCAGGTCAGCCCGACGGCCACCTCGGCCTCGTCGAAGTCCCAGTCGCGGTCTTCGTCGCTCCCCACCGGTCGGTGAGGGCGCCGACCATCAGCAGGCCGCGGCCTGTCACCTCCTCGTCGTCGCCGATCCGGGCCTGCGGGCGGGGCCGGCCGTGCCCGCCGGCGGCGACTTCGACGCGCAGCCGCTGGCCTTGGCGGGGCCAGGCGCAGCGTGGCGTCGATGGTGGCGGGCTGGTTTGTGGGTGGCGGCGTTGGCGATCAGTTCGGAGGCGACGGTGAGCAGGTCGTCCAGGGCGGGGCCGGTGATGCCCCAGCCTGTCGCGGTGGAGCGCAGTGCGTGGCGGGCGTAGCCGACGCAGGCTAGGCGTCCGGCGGGGTCGGCGGCGTTGGCGTTGGCGACCAGGCGGTACTCGAGCCCGCCGCCGTCCCCGTCGTTCTCGTGCCGTGTGACGGTCCACCAGCTGCCGTCCCAGACCTCGGCCGACAGGTCGGCTGACGTCGGTGCGAGGCAACAACTGGACCCTCGCTGGGGCCGACGCGGGGTGACGGATAGGTTGTGGCGCGAGAAAGCCGGTACCGGCTCCGGGCGGCAGGCACGCCGCCCGGAGCCGTCCGGGGTCCCGATTCGTGTGTCGCGGTCCACCGCTCACTTCCTGGAGTGACCGCGCCTGCCCCGCGCCGATCGTTGTGCCCTGCCGGACCGCAACCCCTACGAGCGGACTCGGGTGCAGGGCCGGATCCCGCCGCAGCAGGCGAACTGCCGTCCGCTACGGGTGAGATGTCCCATTCGTGGCCGCGTCCGTTGTCACACCGGACAACGGACAACAGCGCGGTGCGCACGAACCCCCGCCGCCAGCAACACTCATCTCCCGACCCGCCGTCCCCCGGGGCGCACGGCCAACGAGGAGCAGCCCCATGACCGATCGTCAGCCCACCGGCGGCTCGCTGCGCCAGCTGCTCGCCCAGTGGCGCTCCAGGACCACCCCCGAAGACCTGGGACTGTCCCGCAGCCGGCGGCAGAAGGCGGACTCGGGAGTGACCCAGGAGCAGCTGGCGCGGGCGCTGCGGATCAGCCTGCGCCACTACACCGCGATCGAGACCGGCGCGAGCAGTCCGAGCCTGGAGGTGCTGGCCGGGCTTGTGACGGTGCTGCGTCTGGACGCCGGCGAGCGCCTGGCCCTGGTCGATGCCGTACTCCAGCGGCCCGGGCCCTGCCTCGCCCTCGCACAGGCCGCGTGAGCACTTCTGATGGCGGATGCCCGGACGGGAGGGCCACCGGTACGGCGCCCTTGAGCGGGCGTCAGACGGTCAGCGCCGTTGCAGCCCCGGGCCAACGGCGCCGACCGCGCCACCGTGGCGCCCCGGTGGTCGCCGCACACTCGGGCCATGGACGGTGTGAGGGATCCGTTGGCAGTGACGTTGCGCACCGGGGACGTGGTGGCACGGCCGGTACTGCGAGCCACCCCGGTGGCGCGCGAGCTGCCGCCGCACCGGGCCCGGGGGCGGCGGCGCGCGCTCACACCCCAGCAGGCGTTTCGCGAGTGCCTGTATGCAAGTACGATCATCGCCGCATCGGGCGGGCGAGGGAGCGAACATGTTGGCATGGCGGCGGAGTCGGGCACGCAAGCACGACCCCCGGCTTGCCGAATCCCTGACCCACGAAGCAAACCGGCTACTGACTGACGGTTCGTGGACGCAGGCCGAACCAGTCTTGCGGCAGGTCATCCAGCTGCGGACCGAGCAGCTGGGCGCCACCGCTCGCACCACTCTGAGCGCGCGCAGCGCCCTGGCCTGGGCACTGATCGAGCTGCAGCGCCACGAGGAAGCGGTGGCGCAGCTGCGCGGCCTGCTCCCGCTGGTCCTGGCCGCCTGGGGTGAGCACCACGAGGCTGCCAACGGAGTGCGACTGCATCTGGGTACCGCGCATTTCGCCTCGGGGCGCCCTGCGCGGGCCGAGGAACTGACCCGCGTCGTCCTGGCGGTGTACCCCGTCATGGACGGGCTGCGCCTGCGGGCATGGACGCTCCTTGCGAGCGCACTCAGCTGCCTGGGCCGCCACCGCGAGGCCGCGGACGAGTACACCGCGCTCCTGAACGCCGCCTCACCGGTCTACGGCGAAGACGACAGGCAGCTGTTGTGGGTTCGTACCGACCGGCTGCACCAACTCGCCTTCCTGGCAGAGCACGACCTGGTCGAGCAGGAGTCCCGGGCTCTTCTGGCCGGCCTGGCCGATGATGACCCGCTGCGCGCGGCCATCAGCGGCGCCCATGCCTTCGTCCTCAACAGCGCCGGCCACCACGCCCCGGCCGAGACCATCGTGCGGGCCGCCCTCGCCCACCACGACGGAGCCGACCTCTGCCTCGGCCTCGCGCGCAGCCTCAACGGTCAAGGCCGCCACGAAGAAGCGCTGCGTATACTCACCGATGCCAGGACGAGGTGCCGGCAGAGCGGCGATACCGAACACGTCAGTCTGCTCCACACCCTCACCGCTCGGGCCCTGCTCGGTCTCGAACGACTCGATGACGCCGAAACCCAGGCCCGCCAAGCAGTCGAAGCCGCCCGGACCCACCACGGCCCCACCCACCATCGCAGCCTGGAAGCCGCCACCACCCTCGCCAGCGTCCTCGCGGCCCGCGGCCGGCACACCGACGCACGCGAACACCTCACCCACTGTGCCGCCGCCTGGCGTCGGCAGTTCGGCCCCCACCACCCACGCACCATCGCCACCGACGCCGAACTCGCCGCCGTGCCCAAGGCCTGACCTCACCTCGGCGCGGCCGGCCGCCGCTGAGCGGCCCACACTGCGGACAGGTGCTCAGGCGGCCGCCGAACCACGCCGCACGGGCCCCGGGCGGCGGCGCGCTCTCGCAGAGCCTGTACCGCCGGCAGGGCCGGGGCGCAGTGGCTGTCCGGGCGGGCCGCTACGCCTCGATGTAGACGGCGATCACCGTCGTTATCTGGGGTTCGCGGTTCGCGGAACTCATCCGCAGTCCAGGCCGATGTGGGTGTGTGAGGCACGTGAGTCACGGGACCCTATGCCTACTGATCCTTTCAAAATGAGTCAGCCGGTCACTCGTCGTCGAGCCGCTGAAGAACCTGCGTGAACTCACCAGCATCGAGCAGGTCGGCGAGCACCTGAGTCATGCTCTCGATGCCGGGGTCCCGGACGATCAGGCCATCAGAGCACCAGAAGTAGCGACCGCCTAACTCCTGGCCTGTCTGGGACCACCGCTTCATCAGCCGCTCAACCTCGGCGAGAGTGAACACGGTCGCGCTCCAGCGGGAGCCGTCCGCTGTCAACAGCACCTCGACGTCGACGTTGCAGACGGCATCCAGATCCTCGCCCGCACTGGGCAAGAACGACGCCTCGAAGCGGCCTGTGCGGACGCGGTACCAAGGTTCATCCCAGCCCTGGTGGACCTCGTTCCCTGTGTTGGTCATCCGGGGAGTATCTCGATCCGCCTCGCTGTGCTCAACGGCTTTCCTGCCTGCACGTTGTGTCAACGGCACTGGTTCCGGATCATGCGGCGCAGGCTGGTGCGGGCGGCGGCGAGGTCGTCTTCAAGCTCGGTGACTCGCTGGCGGAGTTCCGCGTCCCCGAACTCGCATACAGCGGCCAGGCCCCCACACCGGCCGAGGCGCCGCATGATCCGGCGCCTGCGGAACAAGGGGCGCGCCCCTGGCGGCGGACCGGCTGCGGCCCGAGCGGACCACGTCGGCGCGCGGGGAGCCGGCCCGCCGGTGCCGGCCCATGCGCCCGGGGCTTCGGTCAGCAGCGGGGCACGAATTCGTACTCGTCCTCGGACCAGGTGTCGAGGCCGTCGTCGGGGTCCGGCAGACACTCCATCAGGTCGAGCGGGTCTGGCTCGGGAACGTCGAGGTGATCCATGCCCGCCATCATGAGGGCGGACGGCGCCCAGCGGAACGGGGTCTCACCCGGGCGGCCGATCGCCGGCCCAGCACAGCGCGACCTCGGGATCCGGCCGCTGATCGCCCGCCGCAGCACTGAGCACGGTTCCGGCCTGGGCACTGAGCGATGGGTGGTCGAGCGAACTGCCCTCCTGCACCATTTCCGGCGCCTGCGGATCCGCTGGGAGGTCCGCGACGACATCCAGGAGGCTCTGCTCGGCATCGGATGTGCCCTGATCTGCTGGCGGCGACTCACCCTCGTGGAGGCCACCAGCTGACCATGACATCGTCCGCACCCGAGGTCTCCGTGGACGCGGCGCGCAAGGCGGCAATCGCGGGATCCTGCACAACGAGCTTCAGGCTGGCGTCATTGGTGAGCCGGCTCACCAACTCCGGCCAGGAGGCGCAGTTCAGGATGGCGCTCTTGAGTACCCGCACCTCGAAAACCAGCGGCTCGGCGGCCGACACCAGAAGCGGTGATTCCGCCGCCGGCGCGGTGACATCTGCCCCGAAGGCGACCGCAAGGAGCCCCTCCGGTCCGGTGACTTCGACGACAGGTCCCTGCGGGCCGAGCGGCGGCGTGAGCCGCATGGGTGCTGCTTGGCCGCTGCCGAGCGCGGCGGAAGCGGTGATGAGTAGATCTCCGCTCTGCGGAACGGAGATGCCGAGGATGGCAAGCTGCGGGATCGAGGAGACTGGTGCTTGCGTCTCGATCTCGTGTGTGGCACCGGATGTTCGAGGGACCCCGGCCACGTTCCGCTCTTCCCATTCCTCGTTCGCTTCGAGGTAGAGCGGCTCCAGGTACTCCCAGGGATCAACGCCACGCTCGCGCATCGCACGCTCGGCACGCCAGTGGATGAACCGCGAGTGTGGAGCACCGAAGACCATCCGCTGGTCGAAGTCGATGTCCGCGGCCTCGGAAAGCCACCTCACCAGGAGACCGGTCATGGTCAGGCCGAACTCGACGAAGGGGTGGCAACGCTCCCATACGACCACCGGCCACCGGTCGGGGTCAGGGCCCGTGGTCCGCCAGTAGACGGCACCCCACAGGTCACCGTTCCCGTCCACCATGCGCAGGCCGCACAGTAGAGAACCGGGCGCCGGCCACAGTGGGTAGGTGGACTTCGTGTGTTCGAGCCAGGCGGTCTTCTCCGCGCTCGGCGTCATCTGGCCCACCGACGGGATCTCCGACTCGTGCGCCGTGCTCCTGGGCGGCAGGACCATCACACGCTCGTCGATTGTGCCGACTCCGTAGACCGCGACCAGATCGCGGAAGTCGGCCGGAAGCCGGGAACCGAGATCCCTCTCTACCGCCAACCAGTCGACCCGCTCCCCGCCTTCCGGGCCGGGCGGCATGAGCGCCACGAGACGCTCCACATCAGGGTGCACAGCCGTACTCCTCCAGAGCCACCCGAGCGCACAAGCCGCCCAACTGTACGTCGTCGCCCTATGGGGTACTCTCCGGAGCCATTTCGTTAGGAGTTCTTACCGGCCCCGCGTCCAAGGCGACAGGGACCGTCCAGCGATCCCAGGTGCTGTCGAAACTCGTGAACTGACCTTGGCGGCGCGGCCTGCGCGCAGCGCAGCGGTCTGGCGCAGCGGTCTGGCGCAGCGGTCTGGCGCAGCGGTCTGCGCGGGGAGTCGGAGTCGGCGGGTGACGGGTACGGCCGCCGTGCGGGTTCGGGTCAGCGGGTGCGGCCGCGGTCGTCGGGGGTGGTCGCGCGTGCGGTGCCGGGCTGGGTGGGCCGGGTCGGGAGGGTGGCGCGTTCGGCTCCTTCGCGGGTCACGTGTGCCAGGCGGGCGCGGTCCTGGGAGCGGCGGGCGCGGATCAGGGCGAGGCGGTCGTTGATGCGCGAGGCCTGGTAGAGGCCCAGTGCCTGGGTCAGGTGCTGCCATTCGGTGGCCGCGGCGTCGGTGTTCGGCTGGGGGCCCAGCGGGTCCTCGCCGTGCACGTGGTGGCGCTGGCGCCAGTGGGCCAGGGCAGCGAGAAGGTCGGTGTAGAGCTGCTGCTCGTCGCTGTCGTCGGGGTCGGGGGCGGGGAGGTAGGCCATCCACTGCTCGGGCGGTTCCTGGTCGGCCGTCACCGCCACGAGGGCGCTTTGGGCGAGGGTTTCGGCTTCCAGGAGCTGCCAGTTGGTGTCGGCCAGGCGGCGGGCCGCGGCCGGGTGCCCGATCAGCAGCGGGGCGGGTGCGTCGCCGACCGTGCCGGGTTCGTGGGGCGGGGCGGGGGTCGGGCGCGGGCGCCCGACGGCGGCCAGGTGGGCGCGGGCGTCGTGGCGCAGCGCGCTCGGGTCGGTGGCGCGGGCCAGTTGGGTGTGGTGGGCGCGGGTGCGGGTGGCGACGGTGGCGAGGTGGGCGGTGAGGGCGTCGTAGGCCCGGTGGTGGGCGGGGTCGGCGGGGCGCGGGCCGAGGGCCTCGAAGGTGGCCGGGGTGCGGTGCAGGGCCCGCCAGGCGGCGGTGAGCGCGAGCGCGTGCTCCCACGCTTGGCGCGGCTGGATGGCCTCGGCCGGGGGCGGGGTGCCCAGGGGGCGGGCCCAGGCGGGCGGGGCGGCGGCCAGGCGCCGGCCGCTGTGGCGCAGTTGGTCGGCGATCACCTGGCGGCGCTCGGCCAGGTGGGCGCGCCAGGCAAGGGGGGTGGCGGGGTCGGCGAGCCAGTCGGGAACGGGTCCGGTGTGGTCGGCCGGTGGGCGGGGGCCGTCGGGCAGGCGGGTGCGCAGCCGCTGCTCGTCGGCGATGCGCGAGCGCACGGTGGCGGTCAGCTGCACGGTGCGGGTGGTGTAGGCGAGTTGGGCGGCGCGCTCGGCGCTGGGGTGGCCGGGCGGGCGACCGAGTCCGGTGCGGAAGGAGTGGGACAGGGCGCGGGTGGCGACCTGTGCGGCGGCTTCGGCCATGGCGGTCAGCTGACGGTCGCTCAGACCGGCCAGCGGGCGCGGCTGCTCGCCGGGGTCGGGGGCGGGGATGGTGCGCAGGTGGTGGTCGATACGCCAGGCCATCAGTTGGGCGGGGTCGATGGCGTTCTCGAAGCCGTTGCCGTGGCCGAAGGTGTCGGTGCGCGGGTTGTAGCGGGCGGTGCGGGCAAGGATCGCCTGCGCGCTCCAGCCGTCGTGTTCGGCGCGTAGCAGGGCCCGTTGCAGGGCGGGCCAGGCGTCGGCGGCGAGCAGGACCTCGGCCTTGGCGGCGAGTGCGGTGCGGGCGCGGTGGGCCAGGCGCAGGGTGTCGGCGCGGGCGGTGGCGTCGGCGTACTCGGCGGCCAGGGTGGCGAGGGAGAGGGCGTGGTCGGCGGTTTCGGCGATGGCCTGGTGGGCGGAGCGCTGGGCGGTGGAGGTGGCCAGGACCGCGGCGAGCGCGTCGGTGGGGGCCAGGGTGGGGTGGGGCAGGTAGAGGTGGTTGGCGCGTCGGCCGCGGGTGGCGGCCACGTAGGCGTTCTCGCGGCTGGTGCCTTCGGCGAGCAGGGCGTGGGCGGTGTCGCAGGTGATGCCCTGGGCGCGGTGGACGGTGGTGGCGTAGCCGAGTTCGGTGTGTTCGGCCAGGTAGGCGGCGGGCAGGCGTACGCGGCCGCGGTGGGCGGTGTGGCGCACGATCGCGTCCCCGCCATCGAGGACGCGCTCGAGGGTCCAGGTGTCGCCGTTCTTGACGAAGTCGCGGCCGGCCAGCGTGGTCCAGGTGCGCTGGTTGGAGCGGGTGACCTGCACGTCGCCGGGGCGGGCGCGCACCGTGTCGCGCAGCCTTGCGCCCGGTCCGGCGGCGAGGTGGCCGGTGGCCGTGCGCCAGGCCTGGGCGCGCTGGTTCAGGGCGTGGACGGTGGCGGTGTCGGGGGCCAGCATCACGCTGGAGTAGCCGTGTTCGAGGTCGTGCGTCCAGGCGGTGAACACGGCGTCGGCCATGTGGTCACTGTCGCCGCCGTGCAGGCGACCGTGGGCGTGGTACCAGGCGACAGCGCCGACGTGGCCGTCGCGCAGTTGGAGGGAGGCCTCGCCTTCACCCGGGTCGGTGAAGCGGTGCAGCTGGTTGAGGTTGACGCATCCCGGCTCGCGGGCCAGCCATCGCAGCAGGCCGCCGGCTTCGACGGCGCCGAGCTGGGCCGGATCGCCCAGCAGGCGCACGTGGGCGCCCGCGGTGAGCGCGTAGTGGGTGATGCGGGCGAGGTTGGTGTTGCCGGCCATGCCGGCCTCGTCGACGACCACGACGTCGCCCGCGCGGATCCGCAGGTGCGCGTCGATGGGTCTGCCGGCGGCGGCGCGTTCCTGGGCGCGCAGCCAGCGGTGCAGGGTGGATGCCTCCTGGCCGAGGTCTTCGGCGAGGACCTGGGCGGCGCGTGAGGACGGGGCCAGGGCCACCAGGTGGTGGCCGGCGGCGCGTACCGTGTCGACGACCAACCGCAGCGCACTGGTCTTGCCGGATCCGGCCGGGCCCACCGCGACGCGCAGCGCGAGCTCGTCGCAGGCGAAGGAGCGGGCCAAGGCGAGCTGACCGGCATTCAGACGCCGGTGGGCCGGGGCGGCGGCATGGTGGTCGAACAGGGGGCGGGTGGCGGCGGGGATCGCCGGGGTGCGCGAGGCGGCGATGACGGCGGCTTCACAGGTCAGGTTGTGCCCGGTGGTGTACAGCTCGTGGCCGCGGCGCCGATACACGCTGCTGCCGTCCGGGCGCAGCAGCGGTGCGAACGGGCGGTGGACGTCGGGGGCGGTGATCGGCACACATAGACCGATCGCGCGCTCCAGGATCTGCTCGGCCAGGTCGGCGGCGTGCGGGTGGCCGCGGGTCACAAGGACGGTGTGGCGCCGGGCCTGGGCCTCCAGGTGACGCCGGGAGAACACCGCCCGCCGTTCGGCGACGGCGGCCACCACCGCTTGGGCCGCCGCCGCGACATCCACCTGCAGCGGGGAAGGGGCCTGCCGAACGTAGGCCTGGCGGGCGCTGGCCTGGGCGTCGGCCAGCAGCGCGTGGAGGCGCTCGGGCCCGAGACGGGCCAGGGCGCGGGCGTGCCACTGGGCGCGCAGCTCGGGCAGGGTGCGCGCCGTCTTCTTCGCCGGGCGGGTGGCCAGGGTGGCCCGGCGGATCAGCGCGTGCCGGGCTGCGGCGGTGACCGGGTCGTGGCCGTGGCGGTCACGGTGGCGCTCCAGCAGGGCGGCCAGCGCGGTGGTGATGTCGGCGCGGCGCCGGCCGAAGACGCGGTGCAGGGCCGGGTCGATGCCGTCGATCTCGATGACCGGGCGCCCGCCGGAGCCGGCCTGACGCGCCGTCGCGCGCAGCCGAAGGCGCCGGCAGGCCAGTTCGATCAGGCGCTGGTTGTAGAACTCGCTGGCCGCCACCGTCTGCGCCAGCAGCCAGCGGCCGTCGATCGAGCGCCAGCGCCCGTCCGGGCCCTGGACCTTGTTCGCGATCTCCAGGTGGTCGTGCAGGTTCGGATCGCCCAGACGCGAGTCGTAGTGCGTGAAACGCACCGCCAGCATCCCGCCCGCCGCGTCGTGCTGGGCCACCCCGCCCGGCCCCGACCGGGTCGCCAGCGCGTTCGCCTCGATCCACGCCACCGTCTCCGCGACCGCCTGGTCATGGCACTCCCCCGCCACCCGGGACGTGGCCGCATCGCCCAGCGCCCACAGCCACTGGAACGAGCCGGGCCCGGCCAGCACCAGCGCGAACGCGGCCACCGGCTCACGGTCCGGACGCAGCCCGGCCTTCAGGTAGCGGTCCAGCTCCGCCTCGTCCTCGGGCGGGCGCAGGTAGTCCTGGGCGAAACGGCGCCCGGCCTCCGCCCGGCGCAGCAGTGTCTTCTCGCGCCCGGTCAGCTCCCGTCCCGCTCCCCGCTCGGCCGAGGCGACCACCTCATCGAGGTGGGTCGCCAGCGCGGAGGGGTAGTGGCCGAACGACGCGCCGAGCTTGGCCGCGCGCAGCGCCTTGCGCGCGCTGTCGCCCGCGGCGCACCGGGCCGCGACGATCTCGTCGGCCAGCGGGTGCAGCCCCTCGCCGAACAGCGCCGTCATCTGAGCGTCCGTCACTGCCCCCGCAAGGCCCAGCGCGGCCGCCGCCGTCCCGGTCCACTGCCCCGCCGGCAGCGCCATGCGCTCCAGCGCCCGCTCCAAGTCCTCCCCGCGCAGCCGGGTGTGGTCGCCGGTGAGGACCTGGCGGCGAAAGTAGCGGCTCGACTCCCCCGGGCGCCGGCGCGAGGCAGTCAACATGGCCCAAACGCTAAGCCGGTGGCCAAAGATGCAAAAGGTGTCAGCCCGGCGGGCAGGGGTCCAGCACCACCTCAGCCCACACGGCCGACACCCGACGACCGTCCCACCCAGCAGCACACCAGCACCCGTTAGCGCAGGTCGCAGCCGTCTCGGCAGACCTTGGCGAGCCATGGCGGAGACCCCTGAGGCACCTCGGCGGGACCCAGTGCGCCCTGGTCGGGCAATCGGGTGGGCCTTCCAAGGGGTGGAAGCACGACGCGGCCCCGGCGGCGGTCTTCCCACCCCTGGGACCGGTACGGGGTCGTCGCCCGGCGTCCGGGCTGGGGCGGGGTGCCCTTGCCGGGTACGGCCCTTCGCGTTCCACGTCGGGCGGTCCCGCCCCGGGACCAGCCACGTCCAAAGGGGGCCGGTGGCGGATGGAGGTGAACAGTGGCGGCAGGTTCGGCACACAACAGGAAGAGCGGCAGGCCGCTGAGCGCGTTGGAGAAGGCCCGTCAGGCGGCGGCCGAGCAGGCCGAGGCGTTCGCGCGCAGGCAGCAGGAACTGGTGGAGCTGGCGGTGACGTACCTGCTGGCCGGGGAGACGCTGGAACGGACCCTGGCCGCGGTGGAGAAGCGGATGGAGCCGCTGCGTGTGGAGGCGCAGGAGGCGAGGGAGGTGGCGGGGCAGGTGCGGGCGTCGGCGGTGGTGCGGATGCGGGAGCTGGACGCGCCGGAGGCGGAGGTGGCCGCGCGGTTGGGGATCGGCCTGGGCGAGGTGCGGCGCACCATGGCCCTGGTGCGGCTGGCGGGCGGAGCGGACCCGCACGGCGGCGACGCGCACGGGCTGCGGGCGGGTGGGAACCGGGACAGCGACGGCGACGGCGACGCGGACGACGCGGTGGTGGTCGCGGAGCCCGGCGAGGAGGAGGTCGAGGTGACGGACGAGGAAGCGGTCGAGGCGGAGGGCTTCGGGCTGCCGCCGCTGCCGGACCACCTGCCCGGCGCGGGTGCCGGCGGCGTGGCGCCGGTGGTGGAGGGCTGGCAGTCCAGCTGGCCGGCCCAGCCGGGGGCTGGCCGGTGAGCGGTGTGACGGCCGAGGTCGTGGCCGGGCGGCTGGATCCCTCGTGGGTGGGCCAGTTGTTCGAGGCCGTCGAGACCACGCGTGACGGGCCGTGCCGTACCGGGTTTCGGCTGCGCGGCTACAGCATCCCTACCGAGGGCGGCGGGCCGGTGCGGCTGGTGACCGAGTGGACCACCATCACCGTGGACGCGGATACGGTGCTGCGCTGCTTCGCGGCGCCGGCCGACCCGGGGCGGTGGACGGGGACCGCGATGGCGCCCGGCGGGCCCGGCGGGTCCGGGGCGGGCGCTCCGGGCTGGCAGGCCGGCGCGCAGACCGTGCCGGTGGTCCCGGTGGCGCCTGGTGTGGCGCAGCCTGCGGCGCCGGGCCCGGCCGTGTCTGCCGGGCCTGGGCGGCAGCCGGGGCCGGGCCGGCCCGCGCCGTGGCAGCAACCCGGCCCCGGCGGCTGGGGCGGGCCAGGCGGCGCGTAGCGGCCCGGGTGTGCGGGCACGCGACAGGGCCCCGCCCGCTCGATGGGGTGTCGAGCGGGCGGGGCCCTTGGCCGCGGCGAGTTGGCGAACCCGGCGGCGGGGTGGTGGTGCGCAGCCCGGCACGCCCGCGCGGGGGCGGGCGGGACGGGCTGCGCCGAGCGGCGCGGCGCGGGCGCGAGGTGACGCGGCGCGGGCGCGAGGTGACGCGGCGCGGGCGCGAGGTGACGCGGGGTCAGGCGTGCGGCAGGTCGAAGCCGATCGGGTCGCCCTCGGGGATCAGCGCGACCATCTGCTCGGGGGTGAGACCGGCCTCGCGCATCGCGGCGTTCGCCTCGAATGACAGCAACTCGACCTGCTCGCCCGGCTGATCCAGCTGCGCCGGGTCCGCATGGGCGGTCATCAGGAGCGCGTGCAGGGCCGCTGTGCGCAGCCGCAGGCACGCCTGGACGGCCGCGCGGACCTTCTCGTCGGCCGGGTCGGGCGCGGGCTGGGCGGGGTTGGTTGCGTGGATGCTCACTGGGGGCTGTCTCCTTCGTGGCGGGGGCGGGTCCACGCCCGGGCCGCCGGATCAATGGCCGGTGGTACCGGGTGGGCTCGGCCGGCTGGTTGGCCGGTGTGTGTTTCGGACAGTAGGAGCGGTCCGGTGGTCTACCGACCCCCCGTTTTCGGGTGCGATACCGACGGCCCGGGCGCGGGCGGTGTCACCGGGTGGGCCCGGCCTACTGGTTGGCCGGGGTGTGCTTGGGACGGTAGGAGCGGTCGGCGGGTCTACCGACCCCCTGTTTTTCGTGGCGCAGCAGTGGCCGGCGCGGTGCGCCGGGGCTGGGCCGCGTGGGGGTGCGGTCGGCCCGGGCCGTGTGGGGTGGCCCGGGCGCGGCAGGTGGAGCTCTTCGCGGTCGCGGCGGGGTGTGTGAAGGGCCCCGACCCCGGGCGAGGGGGAGGTCAGGGCCCTTCGCGGAGGGTGCGGGTGACGGCGCGGGGCCGCGCCGTGGCCCCCACCCCCTGGTGGCGGTCCGTCAGATCGGCCGGGCGTCGCAGGTCTGGTGCTCGCCGTCGGCGCCGCGGTGGATCCCCCAGCACGTCTCGTGCGCGTCCTGCTCCTCGTCGTCGTCCTCGTACCGGAGGTGGTCCAGGACGAGCAGGAGCTCGGCCGCCGCCCTGTGGCCCGACCAGTAGGCCTGGCGGGCCGGGCCGGGGCCCTGGCGCCGCAGGCGGGCGCGGGGGGCGGCCAGGCGGTCGGCGACGCCCTGGGCGTAGGTGGTGCGCGGCTCGGCGGGGCTGGCGGCGGTGGGCTCCCACAGGTGCCAGTGGAGGCCGTGGACCGGGTACAGGCCGCTGTCGGTGTCTCGGGTGAAGGTGGTGGCATCGGGCAGGATGACCATGTCCTGGGGCCACAGGCCGGGGTCGGCGCCCAGGCGGATGGCCAGGGCGCGGATGGTGGTGTGGTCCATCCACACGGTGGCGGCGGCCAGGCGGGCCGGGTCGGCGAGGTCGCCGGGGTTGGCCAGGGCCGCGTACGGGGCGGGCGAGTTGGTGTGGGTGAGGACGGTGATCTGGGCGTCGGACTGGAGCTCGGGTGTCACGGGGGGCCTCGCTCTGCGGGTGGTCTGGGTGGGTGTGGTGGGGACGCTAGGGGGCGGTCGGGGGCGGGCCGATACCTGCTTCGCGAGGCGTGGCGGCCCCGCTCCCGCGCGGGCCCGGGCACAGGGCAGCGGGCACAGGGCGCGGCGCGCACGGCACGGGGCGGGGCGCAGCACGGGCTGTGCAGCACGGGCTGTGCGGCGCGGGCGGGGCAGCGCGGGCTGTGCGGCGCGGGCGGGGCGGCGCGGGGCGGGAGGGTCCGAGGGGCCCGCCCCGCCGGGCCGGTCGGTCGGTGGTGCTCGTGGTCGGGCTGTCTTGCCGGGCGGTGGCGGTGTGTGTCGCCTCGTCAGGCGTCGGCGTTGGGGTGGGTGCTGAGCCACATGTCGAAGGCCTTGCGGAAGTTCGTGCAGGCGGCCGGGTCGAGCTGCGGCAGGTCGGCGTGGTCCGTCAGGACACGGCTGGTGGCGTCCTGGGCGGCGGGGTCCAGGGCCTGGCCGCGGTGGCCGCGGAGCCAGGCGTACGTGTAGCCGACGTAGCGGGCGGTCAGGGTGTGGTCGTCCAGTGCGGCCAGCTCCTGCGGCAGGGTCCGCCCGTTGGCCTGGGCGGCGGCGCGCAGGCCGGCGGCGAGCGCGGTGGCGGCGGCCTGGTGGTGCGGCTGGGAGAAGTAGAGCAGGCGGGCGAGTACGCGTGCGGCGGTGTGGGTCATGCGGGGTCTCGTTTCCGGTGGTCGCGGTGGGTGTGGTGGGGACGCTAGGGGGCGGGCGCAGGCGGGCCGATACCCGCTTCGCGAGGCGGTGGCAGCCCGCCCCGCGCCGGCCGGGGGGGGTGGGTGCGGGTTGCGGGAGCGGCGCGGGCACGGCCCGGCACAGGGCGGACGGGTCGGGAGCGGGCGACCAGGCGCAGCACGGCTGTTCGGGGCGGGGGTGGCCGCCCGTGCCCGGGCGGGCAGCCGGTGGCGCTCCTGGTCAGGGGTGCTCGATAGCGGTTGAAGATCGTTTCCCGTCGAGCGAGTGGTCGTTTCCCGATGGGGGCCATCTCGACGTCTGCCCTCCGGTGCTCCGGCCTGGGGCAGGGGCCGTGGCATAGGCCGGGTTCTGCTTTGGCAGTCTGATCGCATGGACGACTTTGCTGGCACTCAGGCACCGATCCGCCGTCTGACCGATCCCGCGGAGGCGATCGCGGCGTTGGAGCTCGCTGTGCCGGGGATGTCCTCGGTTCGGCTGCCGGTCCCGGCCGTGATCGACTGGCCTGTGTTGGAGGCCGAGCTGGGTATCGCGTTGCCGGCCGACTACAAGCTCCTCTGCGAGCTGTACCCGCCCTTCGTCGTCGGCGGTTTCCTGAGCGTCGGTACCCCGGAGCCCGGTGGGGAGAGCGGATGGGTGGAAGGGACGCGAGACGAGTTGGAGACCGTCGGGGAGTGGTGCGAGGAGGCCGACCTCGCCGTTGCGCTTCATCCCTTTCCCGCCCCGGGTGGTCTGCTTCCCTGGGCGGTGTCGCCCCAAGGGGACTTCTTCCTCTGGAGCACCCATCCGACAGACCCGCGGGAGTGGACGGTCACCGTCGCGTCGCGAAGTTCCGTCTGGTGGCACTACACCGGTGGGATGGTTCAGTTCATGGCCGAGTTCGCCGCAGGCGTGTTGGAGCCTTGGGCGTTGCCCCGGGTCCGACCTGACGTGGTGGCCTGGTGAGACGACGGCAACCACGGGTAGGCGACGGCGGCACGCTGAATCGGTACCCGGCCGGCGAGAGCCCGCGGCGCGGGCACGGCCCCGGCACAGGGCGGACGGGCCGGGAGCGGGCGACCAGGCGGCCGTTCGGGGCGGGGCGGGGGCGGGGGCGGGGGCGGCCTGAGGGTGGCCGCCCGCGCCCGGCAGGTCAGCCGGTGGCCGCCTCGTGGTCGGGGTGTTCTGCTGTGCGGCGATGTTCTGTGTCGCCTCGTCAGGCGTCGGTGTCCGGGCCGGTGCTGAGCCACATGTCGAAGGCCTTGCGGAAGTTCGCGCAGGCGAGCGGGTCCAGCTCCGGCAGGTCGGCGCAGGCCGCAAGGACGTGGCTGGTGGCGTCCTGGGCCGCCGCCTCCATGGCCTGGCCCCGGTGGCCGGTGAGCCAGGCGTACAGGTAGCCGGTGTAGCGGGCGGTCAGGGTGTGGTCGTCCAGTGCGGCCAACTCCTGTGGCAGGGTCCGCCTGTTGGTCTGGGCGGTGGCGCGCAGGCTGGTGGCCAGCGCGGCGCAGGCGGCCTGGTGGTGCGGCTGGGAGAAGTAGAGCTGGCGGGCGAGTTCGCGTGCGGCGGTGTGGGGCATGTGGGTTCTCGTTTCCGGTGGGCTCGGTGGTGTGGCGGACACGGCCGGGGGTGAGCGGGCGCGGGCCGCGCTGCCCGGTGGTGGGCGCGGCCCACGGGGACGGGGCCGGGAGCGGCGCCGTCGCGGCGCGCACGGCCCGGGCCGCGCGGGGACGGCCGCCCGGGCGGCGGGCGGCGGGGCGCGCCGGGGCGGGGCGCGGCGCGGGCGGCCCGAGGGTGGCCACCCGCACCCGGCCGGTCAGCTGGTGGTGTTCTTGGTCAGCGGGAGGATCAGGAGGTCGCGGGCGGGGTCGGGGCGGTGCCAGCTTCCGGCCGGGGTGTAGCCGGACAGGGCGACCCAGCGCTCGACCTGGTCGAGGATGTCGGCGGCGTCGCGGGGCAGGCCGGCCCAGGTGCCCTTGAGGTTGCCGTCGTGGTAGATCACAGCGGAGATGCGGTCCACCGCGACATGGATGGTGGTGTCGCCGGTCGTGTTCATGGGTTGCCCCTCTTGGTGGATGCCGGGTGGTCCGGCGCTGCCGTGGTGTCTTGGTGGATGCCGGGTGGTCCGGCGCTGCCGTGGTGTCTTGGTGGTGACGCTAGAAACGAAAGCGGCACGGGCCAACACCCGTTTTGCAGAGGGTGGTTGGGCCTCGGCGGTTTGACCGGTGGGTGCGGCGTGGGTGCGACGGCGGGTCGAACGCGGGGCAGGGCAGGGCGGGGTCGGCGGCGGCGAGGTCGACATGGGTGAGCCAGCCATCGGAGCCGGCGGGGCCGGTGGTCTCAGGGGACACCGGCAGGCCAGTGCACAGTCGCCCAAGCGGGCTCGAGCGGTGCGGGCGCCTGGGTGGCTGTGTAACTTCTCGTGGATGTCGTTTCGAGGTGACTTCGGGAGTCACTGGCGGTGTCTCGGCATGATCAATGTCTGCGAGAAGTGACGTCGGTCGCCGGTCGCGAGGAAAGTCCGCCTGCGGCTGACGCGAACCTTCAAGTCGCCTAGCCTTCAGGCCATGAGCTTGGATGTTGAGCTACAGGAGTTGGCTGTCCAAGAGGGACTCGACTTGGATCTGCTTCGCCGTCTCGTCCACCATCCTGGCGCGCGCCGCTGTGTGGCTCGACGGCGGGACCTGCCCGTGGAGTTGATCGAGGAGATCATCTCGCTTGGCGCGGCCCGAACCATCGCCGCCAACTCGTCGATGCCCGCCGGCATGAAAGAGCGGCTGGCTGGACACCCTCAGCCTGACGTCCGCGCGGCGCTTGCCGCCAGTGCGTCCGATGATCCTCCGGGTCTCTTGGTCCGCCTGTCGAAGGATGCTGACTCCATGGTGCGCGAGTTCCTGGCAATGAACGAGCGCTTGGATCCACAGATCCTCGCCGGCTTGGCCGTGGACCCGGAGCCACGGGTGCGCGTGTTGGTCATCGAGCATTGGCGGGATGCGCCTGAGGAGGTTCGACGCGCGTGGTTGACCGACCTGGAGCCTGCAGTCAGAAGGGCTGCCGTCCACGCATACCCGCCGCCATCAGACCTATTGCCAGGGCTGCTGGCCGATCCTGTCACCCGTGCCGCTGCGGTTCGGCGTGCGGAGCCGTCAGCTGACATGGTCACTGATTCGGATGTGGAGGTCCGACTGGCCCTCGCCGACCATCCGGCCTTGCCGGCCGGCATGCGGGATCGATTGGCCGAGGACTCGGACATCTTCGTGCGCAACGCCATCGCGGCCCGTGCCGACACCCCGGCTGCGATGCGCGACGACCTGGTGACCATGCTGGAAACGGACGATCCCCAACTGGAGTGGTTCCTGACCTTCGCCCGTCAACCCCACGCCTGCCCAGCACCAACACCCATCCCCGCGGCGCGTACTCGTCAGCAGGCAGAAGAGCTGCTGGCCAGAGCCGGCCTGTAGTCTCGCGAACGACCCCGCCTGCGATGGACTGTCAGCTGGAGCGGTGCGGGGGCGGGGCTGGGGCGGTGCGGGGGCTGGTGTCACAGCGGCGCTGCACCCCGCGGGCGGGCGCTGCCGAGGGCGGGGTCAGGCCTGAAGGCGGGCGGTGGCGTAGTCGGCGGCCTGTCCGGCGGCGATCTGGCGGAGCATGAGCAGGGCGATCTGCCGGTCGGTGTGGAAGAGGTGTCCGGCCTGTCGCCCGGTCAGGCCGAGGGCGTGGCGGGCGACGTCGTCGATCAGCCGGGTACTGGTATCCCGGCGGGCCCACGCGCCGTTGATGAGGGTCCAGCCGGTGAGGTGGGCGGTCCAGCCGGCCACGCACAGGGTCGTGTCGCATCCGGGTTCCTTTTCGGGGGTCAACGGCTGGTCGTCGGCGGTGGAGTACCAGGAGTGCATGTCGAGGGCGTGCGGTGCGGCGCTGATGGCGGTCAGGACCAGGCCCGCGACATCGGCAGGGGCAGGATCGGAAGAGTGAGCGGGAGCGGGAGTGGACATGGGTGGGACCTCCTTGTAGGCCTGTCGGGGTTCACTGGCCCCGGCCGGGCAGGCTCATGACGTGGTGTTGCGGGGTTCGCGCTGCCGACCGGCGCGGCGGTTCGGCGCGCGGCGGTTCGGCGCGCGGCGGCCGGTCTCCACAGGCTGGTGGGGCCCCGGGGCGGTTCGGCCCCGCAGGCCGGTTGGGGCCCGGGGCGATTCGCCCCCGCAGGCTCGTTGGGCGGCCGGTCCCGGCCAAGGTGGCCCGGGACCGGCCGGTGGGTCAGGCCGTGTCAGCGGCGTTGAGCGCGTGCTCGACCGCCTCGAGCACGGCGGGCAGGTCGGCGCGCAAACCTTCGAGGCCTCGACGCTCGTCGCCGGTCAGGGGGAGCAGTTCGCGGGTTCCGGCGGGGGCGGCGTCGGTCGGGTCGCTGGGGTAGTACGTGACCTGCAGGCCGTAGTAGTCCTGGGCTTGTTCGTCGGCCGATCCGTCGGCGTCCGAGATCCACAGTTGCGGGTTGTCGGGGCCGGGCAGCTCGACCACGACCGCGCCGAAGTCGCCGCCCTCAGCGCTGTGGATGCCGCGTTCGGCGAGTGCGGCCCGGATCCGGGCGCCGATGGTGGTGGTTCGGCGGTGGCGGCCGATCGCGGCCAGCGCGGCGAGCGCGCCGACGCACCCGGCGGTGTCGTGGGCGAAGCCGTGCTGCGGATGGCCGTCGTAGATCCGGATCTCCTGCAGCTCGTCGCCGGAGTAGGTGGACAGGGTGGCCGTCCAGCCGGTGTGCTGGGCGGCGGGGTGGTCGAGGGTCTTGTCCCGGCCGGTGGCGGCCACTTCGCCGCCCTCTACGCCGACGACCAGGCAGGGCACGTGCTCGACGAAGGAGAACCTGGGGTGCAGGCCTGCGGCGGTGAGTGCCTGGGCCAGGCGGCGGCCCGCGCTGGCCGGGCCCCCGAGGGAGGCGAGGTCGGCCAGCGGGGCCCGGACCGGATCGGGCCGGGTGTTCAGGTCGGCGCCGATGGCGCGGATCAGCTGCTGGACGTGCTCGACCGCGCGGGCGGGGGTGGTGTGCCACATGCTGTCCAGCACCGGCTCGTCGCCGCTGGTGCGCAGCAGCTGCCACCACAGGACGCCGCCGTCGTCCATGGACAGGTACAGGTCGTGGGCCTCGCCGCTGACGGTCAGCTTGACCAGGGCGGCGCGCCGACCTGCGCCCGTCGCGGTGGTGGTGGCGGGGATCTGACGGGCGGTGAGGCGCTCGGCGAGCCATTGGGCCTGCTCGGTGAGGCAGGAGAACGCGGACACGGTTGTCCTTTCCGGTCGGTGACAGGGTGCGGGGCCTACCGGCCCCGAACGGGGTCGTGACATTCGGCGGTGGCAACGCCCGTTACGGGCGCGGCGGCCGTGGTCCGGGCGGCAACCCCCAGAGGCTGCGGCTCGATGCCGCCCGGCCCAGCCAGCCGTCACGAACCGGACCGGTCACCAGAAGGCGACGCCCTGGCACCGGTAGCGGCGGACGATCAGCCGGTGAGGCCAGGACCGACCCTGCCGCTGCTCCCCCACCCGCCCAACCCCCGGATACACAGAAGGTCGACGCCCCGGGCGCCCGGGTACCCGCCACAGGCCGAGGCAGCGACAAGCAGCGCGCACAGCCCCGGGCGGGCCGGCGAGCAGTGCGCCGACCGAGCCTTGACGGGACGGTCAGACGGTGGCGCGCAGCGGGGCCAGGGCCGGGCAGTGGGCGGCGCCGTGCCCGAACTCGGGTCGTAGCCGCCCGGACCACGGCGAGGACCGGCGCGGGCAGCGGTCCGGCTGATGGGTGAGCCGGGCCCCGCACGGAGCACCGGGCACTGGGCACCGGGGCAGGCACACGCCCGGTCGGTGCTGTGAGGCGGGGGCGACTTCGTGTGGCGGCCCGCGCCCGGCACCCGGCCGGTTGCCGGGCGCAGGCGGGTGGGCAGACCGGACCTTGACGGACAGTCAGGCGGTGGCGCGAGGTTCCACCCGCCCGAACAGGCCCGCGATCCGGGCCATGGCCTGGTCGAACAACGCCCGCCAGCGGGCAGGGTAGACCGGGAGACCGACATGATCGCGAAGTCACACTGGAGTACCAGCGCCAGGCCGACTGGCTAGAAGACGCGCAGCCGTCCTTCCGACTCTGCTTCGTTGAGCATGGCAACCGCGCTCACACGTGGCTGGCAGAAGGCCCGCGTGACCAGCGGCCCGATCCGCACCGGGGCTTTCAGCCTGCCGCCAGCCAGTACATGCAGATCCGCCGGCGGTGCCCCGGGGTGCGTCACCCACTGGGCGTCATGCAGGCGGATGATGATCTCGGCCAACAACGACATGACGCGCGACATGAACGGACGCAACTCGTCTTCGGTGTAGTCACGCGTGTCAACGTCCGCCAGCTCGGCCTCCAGCCAGGCCAGGGCCTGGACTGGATCACGGTCGATCAGGCCTGGATCTCCATCCAGCATGGTGAGAAGCTCTCGGGCCTCCTCGGCCATCGCCGCTGCCCAGGCATCGCTCGCGTCGCTCGACGGCTCCATGCACTGCTCCGTTCCTCGTCCCACAAAAACCCTGGTGACGATGTCACAGCGCTGGTGGAAGTCGCCATAGGCTTCCTGTGAGCAGCAGGTGGTGCTGTCCTGCGATCCGAGGTCACCGGGAGTCCCGTTCCTTGCCGTGCACGAGGTCGAGCAGGGTGAGGCACCACTGGATCCGCTCGGCCAGGTAGTCCGGATCCGTCTGCCGCTCCAGGTCAGCGGCGAACTCCTCGTCGGTCATCGGTACCCCCCGAGCATGAGCAGCAGCACGCCCACCGCACCCAGCAGCGCGGCCACAGCGACCACGGGCAGGACAAGGGACCCGAGGCGCGAGCGGGTGTGGCCGCGCCGCCCGGTGGTGGGTGCGGCCCGCGGGAGGGGCCGGGAGCGGCGCCGTCGCGGCGCGCACGACGCGGGCCGCGTGGGTGGCGTGGGGACGGCGCGGCGTGGGGACGGCGCGGGCGGCCTGAGCGGGGCCGCCCGCACCCGGCCGGTCAGCTGGTGGTGTTCGTGGTCAGCGGGAGGATCAGGAGGTCGCGGGCGGGGTCGGGGCGCTGCCAGCTTCCGGCCGGGGTGTAGCCGGACAGGGCGACCCAGCGCTCGACCTGGTCGAGGATGTCGGCGGCGTCGCGGGGCAGACCGGCCCAGGTGCCGCCGAGGTGGCCGTCGTTGTAGATCTGGGCGGAGATGCGGTCCACCGCGACATGGATGGTGGTGTCGCCGGTCGTGTTCATGGGTTGCCCCCTTGGTGGATGCCGGGTGGTCCGGCGCTGTCCGGGTGTCTTGGTGGCGACGCTAGGAACAAGGAGGGGTCCGCCCAACACCCCTTTTGTGCAGGGTTGTTGGTGGGTGTGGCGGCGTGGCCGGCGGTGCGCCGTGGGGGCGGGTCAGGCGCGGGGTGGGGCGGGGTCGTCGTCGGCGAGGTCGACGTGGGTGTGGCGGCCGTCGGGGCCGGTGACGTGGAAGACGGTTGCGGTGCTGGAGGGGTCGCGCTGGACGGTGCGGGCCCGGCGGGCGGCGCGGTGCGGGTCGGTGGCGGTGATCTGCGTCTGCCAGGTGACGACGTAGTCGTGCTCGCGCTGGTGTGCCGGGCGGGTGTGGGTGTGGGTGTGGGTGTGGGTGCCGGTGGCGTGCAGGGCCCAGGCGAGGAGGTCGCCGACGCTTTCGGCGAAGACCTGTGCCGACACCGTGCGGTCGGCGCGGTCGGTGTCGATCAGGACCGTGTGCGGGGTGGGGCCGTCGTCGAGCCAGCGGCCCAGGGCCGCGAGCAGGTGGCCGCCGCCGGTGATGCTCAGCGTCGGGGCGTAGCCGTCGCCGTCGCTGAAGCGGGCGGTGCCTGCGGTGATCTGCTCGAGTGCGTCGATCGCCGGGGCGGGTGCTCCTGCGGCGGCAGTCAGGGCGCGCCGGTTGTAGTGGTGGATCTCGCGCTCCCAGTCGTGTTCGTCGCCGTTGTCGGGGCGGGAGTTCCACAGGCGCAGGAGGTGTTCGGCTGCTGTGCGCAGCAGCGGGTCGGTGAGGTCGGCGAGGGTGTGGATGCGGTGGCGGCCGGGCGCGGCGGCGGTGTCGGTGGTGGTGTCGGTGGGCCCGTAGTGGACGAGGTGGGCGCGCATCTTGAAGTCGTTGGCCAGGACGAGCGCGGCCCAGCCGGGCCGGTGCGGCATGGGGGTGAGGAGGAGGTCGAGGTGGGTGGGGATCGTCGTTCGGGGTGCGGGCATCGGGGCTCCTGCATCAGGTGGTGGCGGTGGTCGCCGGCCTTGGGTGGGCCCGGTGTCGGGCGTTGGGGCCGGGTGCGGCGTGGCGTGTGCTCCACCGGCGCGGTGGCGCAAGCGCCGTGACGACGGATCCGGGATGGGTGGCCGGCCGGGTGCCGGTGCCGGTGCCGGTGCCGGTGTCGCGGGCGCGGGGTCGGGCGGTGGTGGTCGGGCGGTGGGCGTGCCGGTCGGGTTGGACTGGTTGCGGGTCCGTCGGCGGCCGGGCGGGGTGCGGCGGCGTGGAGCGCGCGCGTCGGTCTTCGGGCGGCCGAGCCGCACGGCGGGACCGCGCCGGGCCGGTGGGCGGCAGGTCCCGGGTCGTAGCGGCCCGGGACCTGCCGGTGGGTCAGGCCGTATCGTCGGCGGCGTTGATGGCCTGCTCGACCGCATCGAGCAGGGCGGGCAGGTCGGCGCGCAGGCCTTCGAGGCCTCGTCGCTCGGTGCCGGTCAGGGGGAGCAGTTCGCGGGTTCCGGCGGGGGCGGCGTCGGTCGGGTCGCTGGGGTAGTACGTGATCTGCAGGCCGTAGTAGTCCTCGGCTTGTTCGTCGGCCGACCCGTCGGCGTCCGAGATCCACAGCTGCGGGCCGTCGGGGCCGGGCAGCTCGACCACGACCGCGCCGAAGTCGCCGCCCTCACTGGTGGTGACGCTAGGAGCGAAAGCGCCTGCGGGCCAACACCCGTTTTGCAGAGTGTGGTTGGGCTTCGGCGGCTTGACCGGTGGGTGCGGCGTGGGTGCGACGGCGGGTCGAACGCGGGGCAGGACGGGGCGGGGTCGTCGGCGGCGAGGTCGACGTGGGTGGGCCGGCCATCGGGGCCGGTGATCTCAGGGACGCTGGCAGTCCGGTGCGCAGGGCCCCGGCGGGCTCGGGCGGGGCCGGGGCTGCCTGCCCTTGTGGGCTCGGGCGGAGCGGGTGCCTGGGTGGTGCCGGGCGTGGCACTGCTGTTGGGTCCCGGGCTCGCCCGGACCCCCCGTTGCGGGGCCCGGCGGCGCCCTGGGATCTGGTGCGGGGCATGCGCGGTGGCCGGCCTCGGTGGCGAACGCGCGCATCTTCGCGGCGGCGAGAGTTCGTGGGCGGGCGTCGGGTCGGTCATGGGGTGCTTCCTTTGGGGTTGGCTTTGGGGTGGGTGTTGCAGGGGCCGCCCGACCCGAAGGCCGGGCGGCAACGGGGCGGGATCAGCTGGTGGGGACCTCATGGACGGACCGGTAGGCCTTCGCCCAGCGGCCCGTCAGGCCCTTGACGCGCAACTGCCAGACGCAGCCGTCGTGGGGACCGCGCGTCTCCTCGTCCCACCGGTAGTCGGTCGGGTGGTCCATGTAGCGGGAGTGGGCGTCTTCGGTGGCCTTCTGGGCGTCGGCGAGGCTGGTCCGGGCGGCGATCGGGGCGGTGCCGCGTAGCAGGACGTAGATCACGGTGGTGTGCTCCTCAGCAGGGGATGGGTGTCGGCTCGTCGGTCGGGGGCGGCTCGGCGGTCACTGGACGGGCTGCCTGACAGCCAGCTCCCACGCCCACGGCTGGCCGCCGGGCTCGCCGTCGACAGTCAGCGGCTGCCCGAGGACAGCGCGGGCGATGGTGACCACGACCCGGGCAGTTGGCGCGAGGACGGGCATCGGCAGGGGCTCCAGCTGGCTGTTCGAGCCGTCCGCGTTGAGTTCGGCGATGGCCCAGCCGCGGGCGGTGTCCCAGGCGAGGAGGATCCCGTCCTCGAACCGGCCGAACTTCTCGCCGACCATCAGCACGTCGCTGGTCTGCCAGGTGAGGACGGCGGACGGGATGGTGCTGCCGTCGTCGCCGTACTCGTCGCTGTTGGAGGTGTGGAAGAAGGTGGTCTGGAAGCCGGCGGCGGTGAGGGCGTCCTCGATCTGGTCGAGGTAGTCCTCGGCCTGCTCCATGGTCAGGAGGGGCATCAGGTGCTCCTTGGGGTTGGGGTGGCCGCCCCGGGTGGGGCGGCCGTGACGGGCGTCAGATGGCGTCAGTAGCCGTGTGTAGGGCGTCAGACGGGCCGTCAGTCCTCGGGGTCGGGGGCGGGTCGACGAGGAGCAGGCCACCGCTACCTGCACCAGCCGTGCACCCCTCGGCGAGGATCCGGTGCGCGCGCTGGTTGGACTTGGCGACGGCGGTCAACGTGTCGACGCGGTTAGCGAACTGGTCCCGCTCGGCGCGGGCTTGGGCGCGTTCAGCCTGGGTACGCTCGCGCTCGCTGGACTCGTCCACCAGGAGCTGGGTGCACTCAGCAAGTTCGGCGCGCAGCCGGTCCCGTTCGGCTTCCGTATCGAGCAGCCTGCGCAGCACCACGGCCACGCGGTCGCCGGCCCAGCCGGACATGTTGTTGCAGAACCAGTCCTCGTTGCCGGTCGGGTGGTCGTGGCTGCGGCGGTCCTGGACGCTCTCGGCCAAGGCGGTGATCAGGTCGTCGCTGGCGGGCTTCACGTCGCCGAGCAGGGCGCGTATGGCGGTGTGCTGCTCGTCGGTCAACGGCTGACTCATATGGGGCTCCTGCGGGGTCATGACGCCTCCCAGAGCGTCCGAGGCATGTGTTCGGTACCGAGTTGGTGGCGCGGGCGAGAGGGCGTCGTCCAGCCGGGGCGCGCCGGGCGCTGCGCGAGGACCCGCCAGCCGGCCGCGCGCAGCGACGAACCGCTCTCCCCTGCCTGCGTGTACGTGATCAGCCGGGTGTAGCCGAGCGCTGAACTGGCCCGCCACGCAGCGGCGTAGAGCATGGAGCAGGCGTTGCGGGTGCCATCGGTGGCCACGCGGGTGACTTCGAGGGTCTGCCCGTTGTCGAGGTGTCGGGCGACTGGCCGGCCGACGATGGCGACACCGCGCAGGACGCCGTCGGTGTCGGCGACGCCGACGGAGAAGATCTGGCCGATGGGCGGTTGGTGGTGGCGGTGCCAGGTGGCGACGTACTCGCGGGCGGTGCGCGAGCGGACCGGCACCAGGTGCAGGCTCACGGCTGCTCCTGTTGAACTGGGGGCGGTCAGGCTCATGGGGTCACTGCTCCTGGGCGGTGGTGGTGCGGGCGGCGAGCAGCAGGCCGGCAGCGTGGTCGGGCCACTCGGCGCCGTTGAGCGCGCCACGGGTGGTCCGGAGCAACTCGGCGGCTTCGGTGAGGGCCTGGTTGCGCCGGTCGGCGAGGAGGGCGTCGATTGGTTCCTGCACGTCGGTCAGCGTCCAGACGGGCATGTCGCAGCGGTCGGTGCGGATCACGACCTCAAGCCGCTCGCGCGGAGTGGGCTGGCTGTCGGTCACGGGTCAGTCCTCTGTCTCGGCGCACCAAGTAGGCGTCGTAGTGGTTGCAGGCGTCACGCCACAGCGGTGCCGCGACGTCGTAGCCCTCCTGTGCCTGCAGGCGCTCCCAGAGGCCGATGGACGGGTCGGGCTGGCCGGGCACGGCTTGCTCGTCGAGTTCGACCATCAGGTAGGCGAGTTCGGTGAAGGTGGTGGGCAGGCGGTCGGTGTCGGGCACGGGGACTCCTACAGCTGGTGGGGTCGGGGGGTGACGAGGTCGGCGCACCTGCAGTCGTCGATCGAGTCGATCGCCGTGCCGCCGCAGTTCGGGCAGTAGTCGCCCGGGTCAGGCTCGGCCGGTTCGGGGCCGGTCACCTCGGGCGGGAAGATCCAACGGGCCATCAGGGGACTCCTCAGGCGATAGCGGTAGATCGACGCCGGGTGCAGGTGTGGCCGGTGGCCCGCAGCACGACCAGGGCCCGGCTGTCGGCCACGGTGCGGCCGTCGCGGTCCCACAGGCGCGCTTCGGGCTCTGTGGTGCCGCCGAGCCAGTCGCACGGCGGTGCTTGGCAGACGCAGGTCCGGAGTTCCTCGATCGCGTCCTCGGCGCGCCACATGGGCGCAAGGACGTTCAGCCGGATCCATTCCCAGTCGGTTGCAGTGGGCACGGGGACTCCTGGGCGGTTCGGCCCGCGGGCCGGTAGGTCAGGCCGTGTCGGCGGCGGCGGGCGACCGGGCGGGGTGCGTCGGCAGGCAGCGCGCAGGCCGGTCTGCGGGGCTGCGCGGCGGCGGTGCCGGGCCGGTGGGCGGCCGGTCCCGGGCCGGGGTGGCCCGGGACCTGCCGGTAGGTCAGGCCGTGTCGGCGGCGGTGAGCGCCTGCTCGACCACATCGAGCAGGGCGGGCAGGTCGGCGCGCAGGCCGTCGAGGCCTCGGCGCTCGTCCCCGGTCAGGGCCAGGAGTTCGCGGGTTCCGGCGGGGGCGGCCTCGGTCGGGTCACTGGGGAAGTACGTGACCTGCACGCCGTAGTAGTCCTGCGGCTGTTCGTCGGCCGAGCCGTCGGCGTCCGAGATCCACAGCTGCGGGCCGTCCGGTCCGGGCAGCTCGACCACGACCGCGCCGAGGTCGCCGCCCTCACCGGTGCTGATGCCGCGTTCGGCGAGCGCGGCCCGGATCCGGGCGCCGATGGTGGTGGTGCGGCGGTGGCGGCCGATCGCGGCCAGCGCGCCGACCGCGCCGACGCATCCGGCGGTGTCGTGGGGGAATCCGTGCTGCGGCTGTCCGTCGTAGATCCGGATCTCCTGCAGCTCGTCGCCGTAGTAGGTGGAGTGGGTGGCGGTCCAGCCGGTGTGCTGGGCGGCGGGGTGGTCGAGTGTCTTGTCCCGGCCGGTGATGAGCACTTGGCCGCCTTCTCCGACGCCGACGACCACGGAGGGCACGGGCTCGACGCGGGAGAGCCTCGGGTGCAGGCCTGCGGTGGTGAGTGCCTGGAGCAGGCGGCGGCCCGCGCTGGCCGGGCCCCCCAGCGACCCGAGGTCGGCCAGCGGGGCCCGGACCGGCTCGGGCCCGGTGTTCAGGTGGGCGCCGATGGCGCGGATCAGTCGCTGGACGTGCTCGACCGCGCGGTGGGGGGTGGTGGGCCACATGCTGTCCAGCACCACCTCGCCGTTGGTGCGCAGCAGCTGCCACCACAGCACGTCGTCGTCCATCGACAGGTAAAGCTGGTGGGCCTCACCACTGACGGTCAGCTCGACCAGGGCCGAACGCAGGCCACCGCCCATGGGGGTGGTGGCGGCGGGGATCTGGCGGGCGGTGAGGCGCTCGGCGAGCCATTGGGCCTGCTCGGGGTTGCTGAGGGAGGAGAACGCGGACACGGTGGTCCTTTCCAGTCGGTGAAGGGGTGCGGGGCCTGCTGGCCCCGATCGAGTCGTGACACTCGGCAGTGGCGGCGCCCGTTACGGCGCGGCACCCCCCGGAGGGCGGCGCGGCAGCTCCCAGAGGCGGCGGCTCGAAGCCACCCGACCCAGCCGGCCGTCACAGGCCGGACCGGTCACCAGAAGGCGACGCCCTGGCACCGGTGGTGGCGGACGATCAGCCGGCGAGGCCAGGACCGACACTGCCGGTGCTCCCGTGCCCGCCCAACCCCCGGTTGCGCGCAGGGCGGGGCTGCGCCCCGGGGTGCCCGTCAAAGGCCGAGGCGGCGAGGAGCAGCGCGCACAGCCCGGGCCGGCGAGCAGCGCGCCGACCGGGCCTTGACGGACGGTCGGACGGGGCGCACAGCGGGGCCCGGGCGGCGGGCAGCGCCGTGCCCGAACTCGGCCAGGTCGTAGCCGCCCGGACTGCGGCGCGGACCGGCGCGGGCAGCGGCAGCGCGGGAAGAACGGGCCGGGCGGGGCCGGGGCCGGGGGCGGCGGGGGCCGGGCGCCGCGCGGGGACGGGCGGGCCGTGCGCGGGGGGCCGGTGCGGGCCGGGAACCGATGCGCCACCGGGTGCACGGCGCCCTGTGTCACCTGGGTCCGGTGCGTGCCCGCCCAGGAGGCTGCTGCGCTCCGGCGGGGGCCGCGTCGTGCGGCGGCCCGGGCCCGGCCCGGCACCCGGCCGGGAACCGGTGCGCCACGCCGTAGTGCGGCGACGCGCCGCCGGCCAGGTCGGTCAGGTTCCCCGAGGCCACCGCACGCACGAGCGACCGTCACGGCCAGGGCGCTGGTGCAATCGCCACCGGCTTCTGGTGAGCAGCAGGTGGCGCTGTCCTGTGAGCCGGGCTCACCGGGAGCCCTGTTCCTTGCCGTGCACGAGGTCGAGCAGGGTGAGGCACCACTGGATCCGCTCGGCCAGGTAGTCCGGATCCGTCTGCCGCTCCAGGTCGGCGGCGAACTCCTCGTCCGTCACCGGTGCCCCCCGAGCATGAGCAGCAGCACGCCCACCGCACCCAGCAGCGCGACCAGCGCGACAACGGGCAGGACAAGGGACCCGACGCGCGAGCGGGCGCCGACCGGACGCCGCCGCGTGCGGCGGCCGTGTGTCGAGTAGCCGGACATGCCGTTGGTGAGCCTGCCCATCACCGCACCGCCGAACGCGCGGCCACGAGCCCGCGGGACTCGCGGGCCTTGGGGGCGCCGCCTTGGGCGGGCGGCTTCGAAGCGGCGGTGCACCGGGGGAACGGGCGCTGCAGGTGCACGCCCAGGTCATCCAGCAGGACGGTGCGGCCGGTGCGGCGGAAGCAGTCCGCGGCAGGCAGCGGTGTCATGCGCGTCATCTCAACTCCAGAGTTCGTCAGGTGTTCGGGGCTCGGTGGGCCTGGTCTGCCTCTCCGGGATCCCGACCAGCGCCGCTCCACCGGCACCGGTACTGCGGGAGGTGACTGGCGGTCGGGGGCGGCCCGCGCTGGTGCGCGAGCCGCTTGAGGCGGTGTCAGAACGCAGACCCCTCGTCCCAGCCGGACCCCGGCGTCCGGGCGCCGCAGCGGATGCGCCGACGCAGCGGTGCCAGCAGGCGGGCCAGCGCCAGGGCGGGGTGGACGTCGGGCAGGGGCAGGCGCAGCAGGGGTTCGCTGCAGTCGCAGGGCTCGCTGTCCTCGGCGTGGCTGTCGTCCGGCTCGGCGTAGGGGTAGTAGGTGCGTCGGTGGCCCTTGCCGCCGCAGGTCGTGCAGCGGGGGTGGCCGGTGGGGCAGGCGAGGGTGAACGTGCGGTGGAAGCGGTCGTGGGCGGGGCGGTAGCAGGTCAGCGGCAGCAGCGGGATCGTCACCCGTGCGGGGTCGGCGTAGTGGAAGCCGGTGAGCAGATGGCCGAACTCGCGGCCGGAGTGGAAGTCCTGACGAAGGCGCGGATCGGGGCCCGCGTAGTCGCTATCGCGGCGGAACGCGCGCAGACCGGCGCCGAAGGCGGCCAGACGACGCCGGTACGAAGCCGGCACATACACGGAGGAAGACAACAGGACTCCACACCAACTCGAGGACGGAAGGAAGCGGCTTGCACCCGGCACCGGCCCGCACCAGCGAGCGGGCCAGGCCGCGGGAACAGCCCGACCAGCGGGGCGCCACAGCCAGGACCAGGCCCGGCCCGGCCCGGTCGGGCCGGGCCGGGCGGGGAGGGCGGGGGCGGGGCGGGGAGGGGCGGGGGCGGGCGGCCCACACGAGACCGGAACCCGCCCCTGCTTTCCTGCCGGTAAAACTAGGACCGTCGGAAGGCCGCACCAACCCCAACATCCCCGACCCATCCACCAAACCTGACCCCCCGTCACCCCCTCGGCCCCGGGCCCCGCCCCTGGCGGGTTCGGCCCCGCCGGGCTGGCGGGCGGCCGGGAAGGCCCGGGACCAGCCCAAGGCCAGGCCGGGTCGGCGACGACGCTGACCGCGCGCCCGACCACGATGGGCACAGCGCACGGTGGTGATGGCCGGCCGGCGCCTGCGGCGGACCCCGGCCGCGCCCAGCAGGCCGGCGCGCACACCTTCGAGGCCCCGGTACCCGTCCCCGGGCAGGCAAAGGAGCACGCGAGGTCCGGCGGGAGCGGCTACGCGCGGGTCGCTGGGGCAAGTCGTGACCCGCCCGCCGCAGTAGTCCCGCAGCCGGCAGTCAGGCGCCGCGTCGGCGCTCCACAGCCCCGCTCCCCCGCACAGCCGCAGCCGGACGGCGACCGCTACGAAAGCCCCCGTCTCCGACGGCGGTGATACCGCGAACCTCGAGGACGGCCCGGATCCGGGCGCCCACGGTGGCGGTGCGGCCCTGGCGGCGTCGCGAAGAGCGCTCTCACCTAACAACGTCGCCGCCGTGAACGCCCGGCTCGTCGGCATTTTCAGCACCGGGCAACAGCCAGGGCCTAGGTGTGCATCTGCCAGGCGGTCAGGCCGGTGACGATGACCTTCGGTATCCACGTGGGGCGCCTGTCCACGGTGAGCACGTAGCGGCCCTACAGCACCCTCGCGGCCCGCTCGACCATGTCGCGCTCGCGGGTGGCGCGTTGGCGGTAGGCATCGCCTCCGTCCAGCTCGTTGCCCGCGCACCAGGTGACCAGCCACTGGCCCGGCTCACCCCGACCGACCTGGAGCCCACACCCGCCCTCAGGCGCGCGGTCGCTGCGCGAGGCGATCGGAAGTCCCGCCTGGCGCAGCGCGGCGCGCAGGCCGGGGATGCTGGGCAGCTTCATCGCGGCGCGACCAGGCCGCTGCGGGCCCACCTCCAGGCCTGCGGCGATCGCTTCGGTGTGGGTGCGCACCGACAGGTAGCCGCCCTGCTGCTCCAGGCGCACGTCCAGGCCCCGGCCCTGCAGGCAGGAGCCCATCGTGAGGAGTTGCTCCCGCAAGGTGTCGCAGATCAGCGTGACCCGCCGGCCCGGGGCGTCGCTGGCGGCGTGGAAGCCGTGCGGGGCGCGGTACGGGTCGTAGGCGGTGAAGCCGTTCTCGCGCGGCATCGCTGACACCGAGGACCCGGTGATCCCGAAGGAGCGGGCCTCGCGGCGCGCTGCCTTTCGGCGCACGGCCACACAACTGTGGTGGGTGCAGTCCTTCCCGATGCGCTTGGCGTGCAGGTCAAGGCGGCCCAGTGGGCCCGGGTGGGCCAGGCGCTGGGAGCGCGGGCACACCTCGAGCACGCAGCCGTCGTACCACCACGGCTCACGCTGCGCCCGGACAGCGTCCAGCGGCGCGGCGTCCACGGCGTCGAGCATCGCCTCGACCCGGACCAGGAAGGCTTCCCGGCTCTCACCCGGATCGCCCTGCAGCACCGTGCCGCGCGGCTGGTCGCCCGGGCCGACGGGGGCGTCCTCGCCCACCACCACACCGGGGCGACCACCCGGGCTGGAGGAGGCGAACGCGTGCAGGGTACGGCCGTTGTACATCGTGCTCCTGCGGGGCACGGCCATGGCGTGGGTCCCTTCGCAACTGCGTGGTCGTCGACAGGACGGAAGAAGGGCGGCCCGGACCGGGCACCCACGGCGGAGGTACGGCCGTGGCGGCGTCGCGTGCCGGCCCTGCGCTGCGCCCGGCACCCGGCGCCCGGCCGGTTGCCGGGCCCGGGCGGGGCGGGGTGACCGGGGTGGCGTGCCGGTCAGACAGCGCTGTGCCGCTGGGCGCTGTGGCAGCGCGCGGCCAGGCTGCGGATGTAGACGGGCAGGTCGACCGGGACGCCGTGGGCGGGCAGGAACACGTCGTCGGTGCCCTCGTCGGTGTAGGGGGCGCGGGCGCAGGCGATCGCCTCGTGGTCGTCGGTGGAGAGGCGGACACCGTGCGCGGCGGCGGCCTCGATGCGGTCGCACAGCGTGTCGAGGGTGTCGGTGCGCACCACGAGGCCGACCAGATCGTGCCAGGCGTGCGGGGTACGGCGTGTGCGCTCCGGGTCCCCGAACAGCACCTGGTGCATCCGCCCGGTCAGCCCCAGGGCCAGGGACGCGTAGTGCTCGACAGTGGTAGTGCCGTCCCCGGGGTGGCCGGGCGGGAGGCGGTGGGTGGGCAGGCCCAGGCGCTGGACCGCGGCCGCGTCGAGAACCACCCGCTCGCCCGTGTCGGTGAAGCGGGCACCGTGCAGGCGGGCGGCGTGGCCGGCGAAACCCGCGCCGGGCACGGACTCGTCCCACAGCTCGGGGTGGACGGTGACGTGAGCCAAAGTCGCGTACAACAGCACGACGTTCGGACGGGACACAGCGGGACACCTCATCAGGTTGCGGCGGTCGGTGACGGTCACGACCCGGCGCTCGGGTGGGTCGGCGCTCGGGGACTCGGACGGGTCGGGCGGGTCGGGCGGGTCGGGCGGGTCGGGCGGGTCGGGCCCGGACGGCCTCAGCAGTACTGGGCACCGGCGATGCCGGGCGCCGGTGATGCCGGGCGCCGGTGATGCCGGGCTTGAAACTGCCAGCAGCCCCCGACCCGCCAAACCCCCCGATCCGGGGACTCGGGGACTCGGGCGGGTCGGGCGGGTCGGGCGGGTCGGGCGGGTCGGGCGGGTCGGGCGGGTCGGGCCCGGACGGCCTCGGCGGTGCTGGGCACCGGTGATGCTGGGCTTGAAGCTGCCAGCGGCACCCGACCCGCCAAACCCCCGGATCCGGGCACGGCGTCAGCGCCCAGGCGCGGCGCGAGTCCAAGGCTGCGGCGAGCAGCCGGTGTTGGACGCCCGGACGGCGGCGGCTCGGGAAGGAGCACAGCCCGGACCGGCCCGTAGTACCGCAGGTGTCGGGCTGCCCCGTCCGGACCGGACAGCGCATGAGGAAAGGACGTGGGAAAGGGCGTGGGGCCGGTCCCGGTCGGGCCGGCCGCGCCGTGGGCGAGGGGGGTGCTGGTGCACGAGGTGCGGCCCAGCGGCCGCCTCCGTGCTGGCCGCGACGGTGACCACGGCCCGGAGCCCGGCCACGCGGGCGAGCCGGGCCCCGGGCAGGCGGCCTGCCCGGGGGTGGTTGATGGGCGGTCAGGCGCCGTGGCGCAGGCGGGCCAGGTCCTCGCGCGTCATGTCGGCGGTGGCGACGCCGAGATCGGCGCGCAGGAGTTCCCACCGGCGGCACTGCGCGGTCCAGGCGTCGGCGGCCAGGAGCGCCGGGCACTCCAAGCAGGCCGGGTACTCCAGGCGGGCCACGGTGGCCGGGGCGAGCTGCCGGCCGCAGCCGTTCGGGCACGGGCCGGTGCAGGGGGCGGGGCTGGACGGGCGCAGGGACTCGAACGAGCGGCCTTTGTGGTCGAGCCGATCCGGACGCATCCGCCGTCACTGACCCGGTGGACGACGCCGCCGTCGCGTTCGTGGTCAGCCGTTACTGTCTCCGGCGTGCGCGCGCCGATGCGGCGGGCACCGCAGCACCCAGTCGGCGTCCATCTGCTGTCGCCGTCGGATGGCCGCGTGGTCGAGCGGCGCACTGCCATCCTCTCCCGGATCAAGGAGCTCCTGGCCGAACTCGCCGAGCCGACTGAAGACCCGCCCGACACCGAACCCTGCAGCAGCCGATCCGCAGAATGATTCACCGCTAATCCAGTCGACACTCACAACGACCGCACCCGAAGATGATCGAATGGATGACCTGTCCGCTCCGGCCGCGCTTGGCGATGCTATCCGCCGCTATGCCTCCGTCGACCGCCGCCATCTCGAACTGCTCCACGGCAACGTGCAGCGGCGGCGGCTGGAGCCGACGGAGCGCACCGCCTTCTTCCGCGAGCTGATCGCGGACTCCAAGCGGGTCATTGACCAGGAGTTCGCCGCGCTCCTCGCAGACGGCTCCGGCTGGCGCGAACGCCTCGTCGCCGCGTGGATGGCCGGCATCGGCGGACACACACAGCAACGCCGGCGGATCGGCGAGCTGCTCATCGAGAGCCGCCAGACCTACGCCGGTCAGGGCTACTGCTTCGCGCTGGCCTGCCTCGGCACGCCGACAGACGCTCAGATCCTCTGCGACTACCTCGACAAGTACCTGCGCCGGCCAGATCTCTACTACGACCAGCACTGGGCCATCGGAGCCCTGCTCGACATAGACACGCAACTCGGCAGCAACTATGCCGAACGCTTCACCACCCCAGACGGGCTCTGGCAGCAGTGGGCACCCGACAAGTCCCCTGAATACCTCGAAGCCCAGAAGAACCGCGTCGCCGAGCTCCGCGCCCTTGTCGAGGAAGCACGTCAAGCCGACCCGGCGGGCCCGGACCAACGGGCCGTCAGCCTGCCGGCTGGATGGGTCCCGATCCCCGGACACGACCGTGCCGTCTTCGAGGCCGAACTCGTCGCGGAGGTCTCAGTCGACCTCAAGCCGAACCATCCGCTCGCCAAGCGTCCGCTGGTGGCGGTCGCGCACTGCAGCCAACGAGACCACGTGCTCTTCGAAATCGCCGAGAACCCGATCCGCTGGGCGCTGGTCGAGTTGAGCTGGTCGGGACAGCCGGAACCCGGCATCCGTCCTCACTGGGACTTCTTCGCCTCGCCCGAGACCGCGGCAGCCGGACTCCGGGAACACCTGCGATAGCTCGACGGCCCGTCCAGACAGCGGGATTGGTCGGAGCCGCCAGCGCGGTCGCGCCCTGGCTGGCCGCACTGGTCACGGCGCAGTTCATTCAGTCATGGTGCGTGAGGGCGTGGTGTGGGGATCCATGCGGCGCGGCGGGGCGCGGTAGCTGGCGGCAGGCGGTCGGCGGTGGGGGGCGGGCGGGGTGGTGGCCGGGGACGGCGTGAACAGTACGAGCGACGCAGGCCCCGCCCAACCCCGAACGGCCCCGGCCCGAACCGGGACAAGCAGCGGCGCACGGACTGGAGACACAGGCGGCCCCGCCCCGGCCGCTGGGACAGCGAGGGCCGGACAAGGGCGGCGCCGGGGGGAAAGTCGGCGTGGGCAACGCGGCCAGGGCAGCACCGGCCCCGTGGACGGGCACGGCGAAAACGCCATCAGCTCCAGGAACCGCCACCCGTGGGGTCGAGCACTACGAACGCCTGCGCGAGATGGACACGCTTGCAACCAAATCCGGGAATGCCAAGGCCCGGTAGCGTCGAGTTGGGTGGGGTGATGGATCGGCCCACGGCTCTGGCTGTGTAGGTGACCGTCGAGTGCGGCTGTTGGTAGCTTTCGAGATCAGATGCTGGCTGATGGTGCGTGGAGTGTCGGCGAGAAGTGAGAGCGCTGTCGCGCCTGTCGGTGCCGTCCGGAATGATGCCCTTGTTCGAGATCGAGTGAGAGGGCTGTGATGGACGACGAGCTGGACGATCTGATCCACCTTGCCGATCCGCCTGGGACGAGCGGTCACGTCGTCGCACTGCGGGTGCTGAAGCAACCGGAGCCGGGCAACGAGTTCCTGGACTGTGAATTCGTCGTGTCGACGGAGACCGTCACCGGCAGCTTCCCGGTGGGAATCACGTCCCTCGACCTGGACGCGTGGGAAGAGGCCCTCGACAGCCTTGCCGGAAACCGGTTCGTCTCGTGGCTGAACTCCGGCAGGACGGTCCAGTTGAAGATCAAGCCGCTCAGCCCCAGGGCAATCGCGGTGTCGATCAGCGACGACCCGTCCTCGCAGGTGATGGTCAGCCTGCCCATGTCTCCGCCGGCCGACTGGATCGATGACCATCGAGCGCGTTTGGTGAAGGCACGGCAGGTCATTTCAGGCTGACCGTCTCCTGGCCGGCGGTCAGATCACCCGGGCAATGGGACTGGGCCACCCCGCCGGTCGGTGTCGATTGGCCGAGGGGGGACGATTGCCCGAACGAACGTCCCCTACGCTCCGAGGTCTCACGTGATCGTCCGGCTCAGGCCGCTGTCCGGTTCCCTTGTCCAGCAACTCGCCGAGCTTGCACGGGCGGGCTGGGACCATCCCAGCGTCGATGGCTTCCTCGCCGGACTGGGCTGGGACGAGTCGTCGTGGAACGGCTACGACACCGCCAGCGGTCATCAGCTGGTGCCAGGCGATCCCGACCGGCTCGGTTCCGGCCAGTCGCGCTTCTACCTGCCGTTCTGCTTCTTCGATCCGAGCGACGAGGCAGACGTCGGCCCGCTCGGCGACGAGTTCGAGATGGTCGGCTGGGACGGCCTGGACGGTGATCCCGCAGCCTTCGATCAGGCCTGGTTGGCGGCTTGCTCCACGGTTGCCACCGAGCTCGGCGCGGCCGAGACCACACTGAGGTGGTCCCTCGACCCCCGGCCGTGGAACTTCGCGGGCTGGCGGGTCGGGGCCAGGGCCCTGATCGTGGCTCAAGGAGAGGAATTCGGCTCCTACGGCGAGCTGGACATGGCCGCCGTCTGGCTGGTCGACCTCGCCCCGGACCTGGCATTCCCCGATGCGAGCGGCTTCTACAGCTGGATGCTGGGCGAAAACTGACCTGCCCGACACGCCCGAAAGCCCGATCCTCCCCCGGCGCTCTTTCACTACCTTCAGCAACCAGGGTTGGCCTACCCTGTTCACGTCTCCGCAGCGGGCAGTGCCCCGACCCAGCCCAGGGGCGATCAGCTGCCGGTCTGGCCACCGGCGGCTCAGCCGACTCCCGGATCCACCACCCGTCGCAACAAACGTACAGTGGGGCGGGGGCGGCCGAGCAGTGGCCGCCCCCGCCCCACCGCGCCGACAAACTCCGCCAGCCCCGTAAGGGCCCCAGCGGGCAGCAGTCAGCTCCCCCCTGCACGGAGACTGCCGCAGAAAACCGGCTGTCACCGGGCCTGCTCCCCCGAGCGGCTTCGATGCCTTGAGCCCCCGATCGCCGGGGTCATGGGTCAGCCCAGCCGGGTGACGACGGCCTGGTCCTGGAAGGTCACGGCCTGCCAGTCGTCGCCGAGCTCCAACTCCTGGTGCCCACTACGCCCGCCGCCAGAGCACTGATTGCACAGGGTCGGCGGGTCGTTGTGCTCCACGGCCAGTTCAGCGATCCGCTCCGGATCGGTGACGTCGTCGGGGACCTCGACCTCGACACTGGTGTTCGCCCACGTGGTCAGAGCAACGCTGTAGACGGCCATTGGGAATCCTCCTTGCAAATGGGGTCTGGGTCGGTGGTGAGCGGGGCCGCACAGCGGGCCGGCCCGGGTGCAGCGGCCGCGCGGGCAGCAACACCGTCTGGTGGGTGCGCCGGTGCCCCGTTCGGTCAGTTGACAGCGAAGGGAGCAGTGTCGATCACGGTTACAGGTGCGTGCGGCCCCTCTTCCTGACCGCAGGCGCACAGGCGGGCGCAGGGCCGTTGGTGGCGAGGGCGGGCGGCCGGTCAGGACCGGTTGGTCTGCTCGCGGTAGCCGATGAGCCGCTCGGTGTCGTGGAGGTCGCCGGTGAAGGCGGTGTCGGACAGGTCGCCGTCACGGGCTCCGGGCTTGCCGGCGGCGATGTCCGCCAGGGCCTGGGCACGACCGTCCCGGCGGGCCGCGCGCAGGCTGCGGTTGCGTGCGCAGAAGAAGGCGGGGAAGAACACTATGTTCCCTTCGTTCAGTTCAGTGGGTTCAAGATGAGCTCAGGCCTGAAGGAAGCCGAACCCGAAACAGTCCGGCTCGACCTTCAACACGAACCAGGCATCGCCCTGCGCGTTGTGCCGGCTCAGTTGCTCCAGCAGCCCCGAGGCCAGCGGGATCGCCTGGGCGAAGTCGTCGCCGCCGACAGCGGTGTGACGCAGCTCGTGCCCGGTTCCCGGGCCCCAGCCCTGGGCGCGGACGACCCGGCGGTGGTCCTTGCCGGGCAGGTGCGGGCGCCCGTTGGACATCAGGTACGTCCCATCGTCCTTCGCCCAGACCAGCGCGGGCCGCTCGCAGTTGCCGTACTTCTGATGCCAGGGCGCGGCGGCGGCGTGCTCGGCCAGCGCCAGCACGTCGGACAGGGCGAACCGCAGGCTGATCGACGTCACGGTCACGATGGGAATCCCTTACGCAAGATGGCCGGCGCGGCGGGCCGCAAGATGGCCGACCCGGCGGGAGTTGACCGGAGCGGCCCCGGGCGCGTGAGGTGCCGCCCGGGCGTTCCGTTCGGCTTATGGGTGCAAGACTGCCTGCCATCCGGGCCGCGCCCAACCCCCGACTTCCCCGAGGGCACAGTCAGCCGTCGGCGGGCTCACGGTCGGTCAGCTCGGCACGCAGCACGCCCACACGAGCGGCGTCAGGACCGTCGGCCGGGGTGTAGCGGCCGCAACCCGCCCCGCCCCCGGCCGGGGCACGGCGATGCTCGAAGCCAAGAACACCGCAGCGGGTGCAGGGCGTGACCTCCCGACGCCACGAGTGGCAGACGCGGGCGTGGTCGTCGAACGCCCGCAGGTGAGCCGCCCGCAGAGTCTCGAAGCCGTCGTCGACCGGGCCCGTCCAGTACGCGACGTCATAGTCGTACTCGAACCGGCCCATGTAACTGAAAGGGCCGGCCGGGCGGAAGACGGCCGGGTCCTCGGGCTCGACGATGAAATTGGCGGGGAGCACGAAAATCCAGCAACGACACGGCACCACAAGTCTGGCCCAGCACACGGTGAAACCGCCCAGACCACACGGATCGGCCTCGAACGAGCCCAGACCCGCAGACGCCAGATGCTCAACGCTGTCAGGACTGAGAAAGAGACTGGCAGGCATACAGAGACATTCCTTCCACAAGAGACAAAACCGGACCGGCCGCCGGGCTGGCACACGACCACACCCACGCCGGGGCCCCAGCCCAGCAACCGCCCCGCCCCCCGGGGGCAGAACCGGAGCGAGACACAACCAACCCGAGACGAGGCCGGACGGGGCCGGGCGGGGGCGGGCCGGGCCCACCCGAGAGCAGCGAGCAGAACCTCGACCCAGCCCAGGGGCGCCCAGCGGCAAGCCGTCACTGACGGGGCGGCCAGCGGCACGCCGACCACCCCATGACCGACCGTCAGGTGGCAGCGCGCAGCGGCGCCAACGCCGGACATCGGGCGGCACCATGCCCGAACTCGGCCGGCTCGTAGCCGCCGGGGCCGTGGACCGGGCAGCGGTCCGGCCGGTGGGTAAGCCGGGCCCCGCACGCAGCGGCGGGGCAGGCACACGCCCGGTCGCTGCTGTACATGTGAATGGTGTAGGCACGTTCCTGCTCCGCGGCGGCCAGGATCTCGCGAGCCGCACCACCCACCGGGGAACCCGGGGAAGGCGCCTGGTGGCCTGCCCCCGCCAGCACATGGTCCGCAGCGGCCACGAACCACGCCAGCGGCGTCCCATCCGCCCGCGCGACCGGACGCCTCAGACCGTCAGGCGTGGCGGTAGCCAGAACCCGAGCCAGCGAACGGACAAACCCCGCACGGACACCACCAGACGCGGCAGACCGGGTGGGTGCCACAGCAGACGCGGTTGGCAAGGCAGGCTCAGTGGGCACGGCAGACGCGGTGGGCACGGCAGGCGGGGTGGCCATGGCAGGGCTCCTGTGTCGATGGGCGCAATGGCTTCTTACCGGCGAACCTAGAAACACCACCGGCCCCCACCCACCCCCACTTCCTTCGCACCGCACCGCCCAACACACCACCGCAGGGGCGGCAACGCGGCCGAGGGCAAGCGCCGCGCGGCGGGCGCCGGGCCCCCTGGGAGCAGACCTGCAGCGCAGACCCACCCACACGACGGCCGGCGTCACAACGGCGGTTCGCCGTCCCAGTCGGTAGCCGGTCGGCGACCGTAGCGGCGCCGGTGCAGGATCCGGCGCAGCATGTGGGGTACGGGCAGGCACAGCAGCGGTGCGGTGCACGGGCACTCGCCGAGCAGCAGCCACGGGTCGTCCTTGTCCCACAGGACGCCGTCACCGTGGCAGGCGGGGCAGTCGCCTCGGGGCTCGCGGGGGACGACGGTGAGGTAGTCCTCGTAGAAGGGCCAGCGCACGGTGCAGTCACGCAAGCGGCCCGGCCGGGTCGCGTCGTGGTGCCAGCGGCGCTGGGTGAGGGTGCGGCCGAACGCGCGGCCGGCCACGAAGTCGCCGGCCAACTCGGCGGGCACGGGAAGGAGTTCCTCGACGCTGTCCTGGAGATCGCAAGCGGCCGGGGCGCGCAGAGCGAGCACACCGCGCGTGAACGCGGCCAGGCGGCGCGGGTAGGACGGGCGCCGGGTCGTCCAGCGGACACCAGTGCGCGGGTCGTGGTCTGGGTCGGGCACAGGGGCTCCTCGGTCGAACGGATCGGGCGGGCGGGCGGGGCGTGGCCCGGGCAGCCGACGGGCTGTCAGAACACCGGTCGGTCCGGCACCCGCGACCGGACGGGCGGCCACGACAGCAGCAGACCGGCGGCCCGCCCACGAGGGCGGGCCCGGTCATGGCGTCAGAACAGGGGCTCCTCACGCCGTTCGGACGCTCCCGCACGAGAACGCCCGGTCCGGGGCTGTAGGGGCAGTTGTGCGAAGGCCTCGCGTATCTCCCGGCGTCGGCGCAGCTGCGCCAGCGTCAGGGGGTGGGACTTTCGGGCGTGGGTGGCGCGCAGGTGGGCGACGTCCTTGCCCCACAGGGCGCGGGCGTTGTGTTCCAGGGCCTGGCTGGCGGCGTACTGGTCGGGCCACACGTCCAGCAGGTGCAGCCAGTGGGCCTGTCCGGCGCGCACGCAGCGGCCCGCGCAGTTCGCGTGCTCGAACCCGAGGGCGTACATGAGCGGAGGCTCGACGCCCTCGGCGCGGGCCCAGTCGAGCATCTGCTGCTTGGTCAGCCTGGACGCGCTCGGGGGCTCCAGCAGCGGGTAGCGCACCCGGTAGGGTTGCCAGCCGTTGGTGATGGCCGGGACCCGGCCGGGTTCGGTGGCGTCGATCCCCACGTACAGCACGCAGGACCGCGGGTCGGGGTAGTGCTCTTCGATCCAGCGGCGGCACGGCTCGATCTTCAGGCGCAGCGAGCTTCTCTGCACTTCACTCGATTGGGCGAGCGGCGCCTCCAGAGACCACCGTGCGGCTGGGCGCGAAACCTTTGGACCAGTGCTTCGTTGCCGTGATCGACTGAGGCCATGAGCTTGTCTGTGGATGTGTTCGTCGTTGGTGAGGACGACCAGATGGAGGTGCTGGATGTCCCGGTGGGCAGTTCTGACCTCGCGGGCTTCGAGAGCTGGCGCACGGTCGTGTGGGGGTCCGAGGCCGTTCGGTCATTGGGCGCGAGGTTCTTCCCGATCCTGGCCAGCCGGGACCTGCGGGTTGCTCCGAACCAGGCGGCGGACTTCCTCGCTGAATGTGCCTTGATCCGGAGCAACCTCGAACTCGTAGCTCCCAGCGCCGATCCGGCGAAGTCACATACGGAGTACGTTCGGCAGATCTCGGAGCGGCTGAGGAACATTGAGGACGCGTGCGAGCGTGCGCAGGGCGTCGCGGGTGGTGTTCTCATTTGGTAGTTGGGTTCGTTCTGGAGGAAAAGCAGCGGCGACCCCTGGCCGTGGCGTGGAAGGATAGCGCCATGACGTTGATCAATAGGGGCGATGCCGCGTAGGTCGCCCGGCGCGTTGCGCGCCCAGAAGCGGTTGGTCCGGGGTGGTTCCTCGCAGTTCAGTCAGATCTCGGGACTTGGGCGTGCTGCTCAGGCCGCTGTTCGGCGCCTGGAGGCTGACCGGTTCTGGCCCGGATGCCTGCGCGATTCCCTCGACCAGTTCGAGCAGTTCCTTCGAAGCCCAGGGCGTCTGCTCTATGTGCCGTTGGCGGACTGCCCATGCCACGATCCGCTGAGCGGCCGAGACACGGTGGAGGCGATGCTGAACGCCCTGCCCGTGCGTGCTCGTCGCGAGCTGAGAGAGATCGTCTCGCGACTGGATCAGGAATTCGAACGACGGACCCTCCCGGATCCGAGTGCGCCGGTGAAGCTCGGGGCCGGCTGGTGGCATCAGCGCCTGACGGGGCGGTAGTTCAAGCGATGGGTCCTACGCTGCGGTCACTCGTGCAGGTGGAGTGACGGGCCGACGAATGGCCTTGCGTCGGCCCACTCCCAGAAGGCGTGACCGGCGTCGACCGCCGCCTCCATGACGGCGAACAGCTCGGGCAATGCGGCGTCAGTAGGGGGACGGGCGCGGCTACGGCGGCTGAACGGCCGTTGCGGGCGACGTCCTCGATCCGGACGTACAGATCGTCCTTGCGCGCGTTCGTGGCGTCCACGAGGGTCCAGCCGGTCACGTGGGCGGTGAAGCCGGCCACGCACAGGGTCGTGCCGCGCTCGGGTTTGTGGCCGGGCTCCAGGAGGCGGCCCTGGGGGTCTTCGTACCAGGCGAGCATGTCGAAGGCCTGTGGGCTGCAGTGGATCGCAGCGAGCACAGCCCCGGCGACGACCGCGGGGGCGGGATCCGGACCCGCAGCGGAAACAGCAGCGACCGACGAGACAGCCCAAGAGGCGGTGGAAGAACAAGGCATGACGGTGCAGCTCCTCACGACGATGGACAAATAGCCCCGGCCCCGCGACAGCGCGGCGCCGGAAGCAGCCCCCGGCGGGCGGTACACAGACCTACCGGACAGCCGACCCACCAAGCCGAACAGACGACGGGCGGCGGGGCGGAAGGGCGGAGGGCAAGGCCGGAGGCGACCCACCACCCCGGCCTTACGAACGGCAAACTACGACCACCCCCACCCTCCCCCAACCCCTGCATCTCCCCGGCCCGCACGCATCAGCGACCAGGCCACCCACCAGGACCAACCGAGTTGGCGCCGCCACCCGACCGGGCTAAACCGTCGACCAAGTGCGCTGGGCACTCCTCGGCCAGGCCGCCCCTATTTCGCGGTATCCGACCGGCTGACCGCTCCGAGATCTACGAGGCGGGGTCAGCCTTGGCGGACTGGCTGGCGACAGCCCGGCGGATCGCGGGATGTCGGTAGGATCAGCGCTCTGATGGGGAATGTGGCGCGAGCACAGCGGCAGGGAAGCGAGGGGCAGCAGTACGCGCTGACCTCGGACGAAGACGACGCCGACTTCTGGGGCTTCGCCCACGAGGCCGAGGGGTTGTTCACTCCGCTGCCAGAAGACGAGGGGGCGCGCCGAGTGCACCTCGTGGGCTGTCGCCCGCAGGGCGGCCTGTTGAAGAGTGCCGGCCACATCGGCAGCCGGTGGGCCTTGGCGGGGAACGCCTTGCTCGACCTCCTTGACGCCGACGGTGCCACCATGGGGTCCTACTTCGTAGGAGAGGTCACTGTGGTCGACGCCAAGCCGTCAACCCGCGGAGCGGGCCTCGTTGACCTCACAGTGACACTGTGGTGCGACAACGCGCTGGCTGGTGCGGGCGCAGTGTGGGACCTGATCCGTACCGGTCGGCTGAGCCGCGTCGGCTTGTGGCATGAACTCGGTCCCCAGGACAGACGAGCGTGGCTGTCGGTGGCCCTTTGGTCCCGGGAGTACCAACGCCAGGGGAAGCCCGACCGTCCTTGCGGGCAGGAGTTCACGCTGGACGGTCGGCACATCGTTGACAGGGACAGCTTCTACTGTGCGCTCGGCGAAGCTATCAATGGGCCCGGCGGATACTTCGGCTGGAACCTTGACGCCGTGATCGACTGCTTGCGGGGCGGCTGGGGTGCTACCACTCCGTTCACCCTTCTCTGGGATTACTCGGCTGAGGCCAGAACGCAGTTGACGGAGCGGCTGTCCACTGGAGATGGCGACGTCGCCTTGTTTGACGTGATCCTCGAGATCTTCGACGAGGGGAACGTCAGCGTCGTCCTCCGATAGCAGCTGGATGCCTCCGCACTGATGAGGGTTGAGATGGAGTCGGTGCCGCAGGTCTGGCCGCCTGCGGCACCTCCGTCTCGACGACCGGGCCCTTGCCGACGTGCTTCAGGGCGGTGCACACCGTCTGGAGTTGGTGCGCCGGGCGTGGCTCAGGAGCGCAGCAGCGCGCGGGCGGTGTTCGCCCGGCCGGCGCTCGCGTCGTCGAGGATCTGGCAGGTCGGGCACAGCAGCGGGCAGTTCGCGGTGTCGACCGCCTCGGTGCGGTAGACGCGGCCCCCGCAGGCGGTCAACCAGGTGCGGTCCTCGAACAGGTAGCCGGTGTGAAGCATCGCCTGGTCCCCGTGGCGGGCCGGGCCCGCGGTCGGTTCCCACCCGGCCGACTGCCCGGGGGCGGGCTCGTAGCGCAGTGCCTCGAGGCCGTAGTGGGGCCGGGCGAGGGCGAAAGCGCCGGTCGGCTCCAGGAGCAGCACGGCCTGCCGCTCGGTCCAGCGCCCCAGGGCGATCGGATCGGCCACGTGGGCCACCGTACGCGGCGGTGCCTGCTCGGCCCACAAGGACCCGCGGTAGTACGTGGTCTCGTGGATACGGGCGTGGGCGAGGATCCTCAGACGCAGCGTCTCGGCGTAGGTAGGCACGATGCTCCTTCCGAACGGGCCGGCCGCCCCGGCCCTGCTGGCGAGAACACTGCGCCCGCCCCCGGACACCACCAACCCCCGCTTCACCCCCCGCCCGGGCGATACCGGCGGCAGAGCGCCCCGGCCCGGCCGACGCCGGGCCGGCCGGGCGGCGGCTCGACGACGTCCCCGCCGCACGCCGCTCACCACCCGACCGCGATGCCGTGCTCGGCAGTGCGCAGCACCTCGGCGGCCACCTGCCGCCCACGGGCCGCACGCCGGTGAGCGGCCCACTGCCCCGTCGCGATCGGCCATTGGCCATTGGCTCTCCTGATGGCATTGGGGCGGCGGCGGGAAGTGGGCTGCGGCGACGTGCGGTCGGCATGCGCCGTGCACAGCGCCGCCGGAGTCCGCGCTGGTTGTGCAGGGGTCGGGGGCGTTGCACTCCACGGTCGCGGCGCGAGGCGGCTCACCCCCCGGTTGGCGCCCCGCGCCCGTGGCGGCGGTCCGCCGCGGGCGCGGGGCGGTCGGCGGGGGCGTGCCGGACCGCGGCGACGGATCGTCTACCGGGGCCGGGCGGTTGGCAGCGGCGGCTCGTCGCCCGGGAAGGCGTGCAGGGCCTGGCCGATGCGCCACAGCGCGGCCGCCAGCTCGTCGCGGGCGGCGACGACGGTGCCCCTGCTGCGGCGCACCATCGCCTCGCCGCGCGAGCGGACGATGCGCAGGACGGTGCCGTTGGCGAGGACGGCGAGCACGACGCGCTGGCGGCGTATCTCGACCGGGCCGAAAGCCCGCCGCCCCACGACGATGAGCAGCCCCACGGCTGGGCCCTCGGGGGCGTGGAGGTCGTCCAGGCGAGGGGTGCGGGCGTCATCGGCCAGCGAGCGGGCCCAGGCGGCCATCTCGGTGGTGAAGTCGGTTCCGCCGCTCGGCAGTTGACCGGGCAGGTCCAGAGGGATCAGCGCGGTCGCGTCGGCGTGCGCCGCGCTGCCCCGGGTGCGTGCGACGGCGGGGCGGTGGATGGACATCAGGTGGATCGGGACGTGCAGGTCGTCCTGGGGATCCATGGCCTCCAGGGGGACGGCCTGCTGGATCACCTCCTCCATCGCGGTCAGGGACCCGCCGATGCTCATGACGGTCTCCTCGGTCAGCAGCTGGCGGACATGCTGCACGAACGCGGACATAATCAGGTGGTCCTCTCACAGGGGGAACAGGCGGCCACAAGGCCCGCAGCACGCCAGGCAGGGCCGAAGGGCCACCGGGGTGGCGTTGCATGACGGCCGCTCAAAGGGGTCCATCCCGCACACGGGATGGACAGGGAGCGGGCCGGAACGGCGACCGGCCCGCCCCGGCTGGCAGGAACACTGCCCCCGCCCCGCACGCCACCAACCCCCCGCTTCACCCCCAGCCCGCGCGACACCGACAGCAGGGGGCAGGACGCCATCGAACGGATCTGGCACGATTCCCGTCATCGCCTTGAGGCGGTCAACAGCCCGGTGAAGGCGAGGGAGCACGTGATCTCTGACTACCAGCAGCGACTGCGAGAACAGTTCCTGTCCGTCCCCGTCATTCCGCTCCCCGTCCCCTGGCGCCCGGTCCTGGACCGGCGCACCCCCATCGGCGGACTGCTCGGGATCGGCTTCGCCACCGCCCCCGACGACGGCCGCGACCTGGTCATGGTGGTCTCCGTCGACGGCCACGGGCTCTTCGACGCCGCCACCGGCGAGAAGATCGCCCGGGACCGTGACCCTGACGGCAGCACCCCGGACGCGGAGCCGGATCTCTCCTGCCCCGGGCTCGGCCCCATCGCCGCGACCCGAGTACACATCGCGGGCCTTTTCGGAGGCGGGCTGCACACCACCACCCAGGACGGCTGGACCCTGGAGGTCGTCAGCCCCGAGTGGCCGCACGACCGCGTCCTGCTGTCCGCTGACGGAGGCATACCCCACAACGGTCCGCACGGAGAAAGCTGGTGGCACATCTTCGACGCCAACTACTCCGAACTTCGAGCCGCCGGCTTCTCCCCATCCGGACGCACTCTCGCCGTCGCCACAAGCAGCGACCTCACACTCTGGACCCGTCCGGCACCCAACACGGCTTCCCCGGAAGAGCAGCTCAGCCCTTCCTAGGCTGGAGCCTCACGATGTCGACCAGGGCGGGGGAAAGCGAAGTGGCGAGGTTGCCAATCGTGGACAGGTTGCTTGACGCTCTCCCTGGTCGGGCGCCGTTGCCTCGCCCCCGTCTGGGAGAGCAAGGCTGGGCGCTCGCCTGGGCAGTCGCGGGGACCTTCGCCGTCGTCTATATGTCCTTCACCATCGAGTGCGCCTGGCCGGGGGCGAGGGCTGCCGCTGCCGGCAGCGCGCCCAGCGGCGCCACCGTGGTCACGGACTCCGCGCTGGCCGCCCACGCACTCGACCTCGCAAGCTCACTGTCCATGCTTGGCAGCGCGCTGCGAGAGGTCATTCGGTACAGCGAGGCCCTGGCCGCCGAGCAGGAGGCGGAAGAGATCCGGCACCGGTTGGACAACGAGCGCGCCGCCATCTTCGAACCTCTCGTCGGCGTGCAACTGGCATTGCAGGCACGTGCTCTGGCGAACGCGGACTGACCGCGAAGACGGCGAGTGCGGCCTCGGGCTCCCGCTCGGCCAGCTCTGGATCGTTGAACCAGGTAGTCCGGTGCACCGAACGCCACCAGCGCTCTCGTTGCCGCTGCCCGAGTGACAGCATCGATCAAATGGGCTAATCGTTTGGGTAGCTGCTTATTAGACGCTCTGCGCGTGGTACGCAACCAGGTAACTTCCAACATCCTGGAGCATCCATGAAGGTGAAGCCAAAGATCGGGCCAACGCACGACGCGGCCCTTTTCGCTGAAATTCAGGCAGCGTTCGACAAGTACCCCGATGTCGCGAAGAATTACTCCATCCAGTATATCGGTGGGGTGGTTGACGTCATGAACGTCGACCTTGAGCGCCAGGTTGGTATGTCGAACGTTCAGGACCGCGAGATTGTAACCAAGTTCGTTGACCGGCAGCCCGATCCTGGTCCGCAGCCCACAGACCCGGGGTGCTTCGCGTGGCGGCTGAGGGCGAATGAATGGGTATGCGTCACGTATATGGTTCAGAAGCCCCCTGGGTAGCGAGTGAGGTTTTCTCATCGGAATGATCTTCACGGAGTGGGGCGATCCGCCCGTTCGCGGACGGATCGGACGAGCCGCACCTGGATGGGGGCCGTCGATGAATTAGTGGGTTGATTTGTCCTCGCGGTCTGCGGCTGTCGCGTGCATGACGTAGTTCGCGAGGTCGCTGGGGTCGATCAGGCGGGCGGGGATCGGTTCCGGGTGGTGTCCCAGGTCTTCCAGGATGGGGCGGACCTGCTTGATCAGGGCTCTGATCTGGTTCTCCCCGACGCGGAAGAGGTAAGCGGTCAGCGAGCGGGACAGGCCGCGCTGGTCGAGGATGGCGGCCCAGATGATGTTCTCTGTGGTCATCTTGCGGTGCCGGGGCCGCTCCTTGGGCGGCAGGGCGTCCAACCGGTCGCGGACGCTGACGGTGAGTTCGTCCAGGTCATGGCGCTCGATGCCGGTCAGCAGGGGGTGGGTGGCCAGGGTCGCGCCGAAGGTGTGCGCGTGCCGGGGGTGGGATCTGGGGCCGGGCGGGTGGAGCGGGACGTCGGGGATGCCGGGCTGGGGCGGGATCGTGTAGTTCCACTCCCCGTGGAAGTCTTCCGGGCGGATCGTGAGGGCGGACGCGTGTTGTTCGCTGATCTCGATGCCGGTGGGGTAGCTGCCGGTGTCCAGGCGGGCGGTCACGGTCAGTCCGGTGCGGGTGGTGGTCGCCGAGATGAGGTTCAGGGCGGTCTCGTAGCTGGTCAGCGGGTGGGAACGCCAGTTGAGGGAGATGAAGGAGAACAGGCGGTGCTCGACCCGGTTCCACTTCGAAGTCCCCGGAGGTAGGTGGCACACGCTGATCTCCAGGCCGGTCTCGGTGGCGAGAACGGCGAGGTTGGCCTTCCACGCCTTGGCGCGGGAGCTGTTGGAGCCGCCGCCGTCCGCGGTGATCAGCAGGCGTCTTGCCTGTGGATAGGCGGGCCGCCCTTCCTCGGTCCACCAGCGGCGCAGGCTGGAGACGGCGAACGCGGCGGTGTCGTGATCGGTGCCCACCACGACGAACCCGGTATTGCGGCCCAGGTCGTAGATGCCGTAGGGGATCGCTGTGCCCGTGGCGTGGGAGGGGAAGTCGTGGTCGAGGACCTTGACCGGGGCGCCCGGCGGGGCCCACTCGCGTCCGGGCCGGGCGAAGAGTCCGATCTGCTCCTTCTTCTTGGTGTCCACGCTGATCACCGGATCACCGGCCTGGAGGAACTCGGCCACCGTGGAGTTGAGATGCTGGAACTGCGCGTCCCGGTCTGGGTGGTGGCTGCCGGCCAGCACCCGCGCGTTGCCGCGCAGGCTGAACCCGGCCCCTTTCAGCAGGGCCGCGACAGTGTCGCGGCCCACCTTCCTGCCCTGGGCGGCGAGTTCATCCGCGAGGCGGCGCAACGACTTCGTCGTCCACGTCAGGGGCTTCATCGGATCGCCCTGTGTGCTGTCCTCGACCAGCGCCAGCAAGGCCGGCACCAAACCTGGGTCCCTGTCCGCCAGGGCCGGGCGGCCCGCACCCGACCGCCGTACCCGCCCGTCCGGTCCCTCGCCCGCATCGAGTTCGGCCAGGCCACGGCTGACGCGGCCTTTCGAGACGCCCGCAGCCTGTGCCACCGCGGCAATCCCGCCGTGCCCGAACTGCCGGGCCTCCGCCGCGTACAGGATCCGGCGCTGCCGCTCGTTCAAATGCGGCGTCACCGCCTCGAACTTCGCCCGTAACGACTCCACCGATCCATCAAAGCGCCCCATGCCACATCAACGAGCCCAACTACCGTAAGCAACCCACTAATTCATCGACGGCCCCATGCGAGCAGACGTAAAGCCCCTGGTAGCACCCGCGGTCGGCAGCGGGGTGGGGGCGGCAGCCGTCCGGCCCCAGGCAGGGCCGGACGGCACCGGAATTCGGGTGCGGGACGCGGCGGGCCGGGCCGCAGGCGGCGTGGCGGTGAGCAGACCTCCCCATGACGGACGGTCAGGTGTCGGCGCGCAGCCGGGCCAACGCCGGGCAACGGTCGGCGCCGTGCCCGAACTCGGCCGGGTCGTAACCGTCGGGGCCGTGGACAGGGCAACGGTCCGGCTCGTGGGTGAGCCGGGCACCACACGCGGCGGCGGGACAGGAGCACGCCCGGTCGCTGCTGTACATGTGAACGGTGAAGCTGCGTTCCTCCTCCGCGGCTGCCAGGATCTCCCGGGCCGCGCCGCAGGCCGGGGAACTGGCCTGGTGGCCGGCCCGCGCCAGCGCGTGGTCGGCGGCGGCCGCGAACCTGTCGGCGGCGGCTGAACCGTGACCCACTTTGGTCGGTCGAGATCTGACCCTTTTCGCGTCGTCAGCGCTCGTGTTCAGTCGTTGTCGGTGGCGGGGACGCGACCGAGATCGCGGCCCCGCATGCGGTAGGACTCGCCCTTGAGGGAGTGGACCTCGGCGTGGTGGACGAGCCGATCGATCATCGCTGCGGCGACGGTCTCGTCACCGAACACCTCTCCCCAGCGCCCGAAGGGCTTGTTGCTGGTGACGATCACGCTGGCCCTCTCGTATCTGTTCGAGATCAGCTGGAAGAACAGGTTCGCGGCCTCGGCCTCGAACGGGATGTAGCCCACTTCGTCGACCACGATCAGCGGGTAACGGCCGAGTTTGATCAGCTCGTCCTGGAGCCGTCCTGTGTGGTGGGCGGCGGCTAGGCGGTCGACCCACTGGGCGGCGGTCGCGAACGCGACCCGGTGGCCGGCCTGGCAGGCCCGGACGGCGAGCCCGGTCGCCAGGTGCGTCTTGCCGGTGCCCGGCGGCCCCAGGAAGATCGCGTTCTCGCGGGCGGCTATGAAGTCCAATGTTCCCAGGTGGCCGAGTTGTTGGCGCGTCAGCCCGCGCAGATGGGTGAGGTCGAGTTCCTCGATCGTCTTGATCGCGGGGAAGCGGGCGGCGCGGATGCGGCCCTCGCCGCCGTGGCTGTCGCGGGCGGAGACCTCGCGCTGCAGGCAGGCGACGAGGTATTCGAGGTGGGTCCAGGACTCGGCCTGGGCGCGTTCGGCCAGCCTTTCGGCGGCGTCCAGCAAGGCCGGGGCCTTCAGTGCGCGGGCGCAAAACGCCAGGTCGGCTGCGGTCTGTCGCCCGGTGCGGGCCTGGCCGTCGGGCTTGGCCGCGCTGGTCGTGGGGGTGGGTGTCATCAGGGTTCCTCCTTCCCGGCGCCGCCCTCGATGAGGGTGAACATGCGGTCATAAGTCGCCAGTTCGCGTTGCTCGACCTCGATGCCGAGGCTGTCCGGGGCCAGCAGGGCGGCTCGGGCGGTGGCCGCGCGGGCGGCTTGCTGGCGGATCGCCTCGCCGCGAAGGAGCTGGGCCGCAGCTGCGTGCTCGGGGTCGGTCAGGGTCTGGTGGCGGGCCCAGCAGCGGGTGTGCCGGGCGACGACGTCGTTGCCCGCGATGACGCTGACCTCCTCGTTGTCCGCGCGGACCATCACGGTCTTGCCGATGGCGCGCGGGTGGACGGAGTAGTCGTTGGTGTCGACGCGGACGTAGTGGTCGCGGCCGATGCGGGTGTGGAAGCGCCACCAGCTGGGCGGCGACACAGGCGGAATCTGGAGCATCGCGGCCCGGTCCGCCTCCCAGCGGTCGATGGGCCGGGCGTCGATGGAGCGGTGGATCCGCCGGTTGGCGATCTGCAGCCAGGCTGCCAGCTGGGTGTTGAAGTCGGTGGGTCCGGTGAAGGTGCGGCCGGGCAGGAAGCTGGTCTCCAGGTAGCCGTTGGCGCGTTCGACCAGGCCCTTCGCTTCCGGGTCGCGGGGGCGGCAGAGGTGGACCCGGGTGGCCAGCAGTCCCGCGAACGCCGCGAACTCGCTGGTCAGCCTGCCTTTGCCGACTCCGGCTTCGTTGTCCCAGACCAGGGTCTTGGGGACGGCTCCCCAGCCGTCGGCGAGCAGGCGCCAGTGCCCGTCGATCAGGTCGCCGGTCTGGCGCGACGGCAGCATCCGAGCGGTGATCACCCGCGAGTAGCCCGAGACGATGACCAGAACCGGCGGGCGGCCGGACTGGCCGTAGCCGAGCGGGATGTCGACGGCCGGGAACCACAGGTCGCACTGCGCGAGCTCGCCCGGCTGGTAGACGGTCCGCGAGACCGGGTCGACGGGCAGGTAGGCCGGCCGCAGCTCACGCACTCGTTCCTTCAGGATCGTCAGCCCGCGGGTCCATCCGATCCGCTCGGCGATCACTGTCGCGGGCATCGTCGGCGTCTGTTTGAGCAGCTCGCGGATCGCGGGCTCGAACGCGTCGACCGCCGATCCTTTCAACGGACGCTGGTAGACGGGCGGCTGGTCGGTGGCCAGGGCCCGCTTCACCGTGTTCTTCGAGATGCCCATATGGCGGGCGATCGCCCGGATCGGCATCTGCTCGGCCCGATGCAGCCGACGGATCTCGGCCCAGTCCTCCACGTGGATCACCCTCTCCTCCTGACCCTCTATGAAGATCAGGATGATCAGACGATCGCGAGGTGGGTCACCTTTGATCCGCCGTTCAGCGGTCAGTTTTCACCCGTCGCCGAGAGAACCACGGCAGCGGCGTCCCGTCAGCTCCGGCCAGCGGACGCGTCAGATGGTCGGGGGTGGCGGCGGCCAGATCCCGCGCCAGCAGACGGACGAATCCCGAACGGGCATCACCGGGCGCAGCGGGCTGGGTGGTCATGGCGGGCGGCTCCTGTGTCGATCGGCGTGGCTTCCTGCCGGTGAGCCTAGGAACACCCCCGGCCGCCACCCACCCCCGATTCCGGCCGAGCCGCCGGGCGCACGACCGCGATCGGGGCGCGGGCGCTCGACGGGGCTGTGAGCAGCCAGAGCCGGCCGCCCCCCGGCGGACAGTCAGGTGGTAGTGCGCAGTGGCGCCATGGCCGGGCAGCGGTCGGCGCCGTGCCCGGCCCCGGCCCGCTCGTGGCCGGCCGGCCCGAGGGCGGGACAGTGTTCGCCTGGCTGGTTGGTGAGCCTGGCTGGCACCGGGCACCGGGCGGGGCCGAGGGCCAGGTCACCGCTGGGCCAGTGGGTGCTGCGGCCGTAGCGGTGCCGCTGCAGGACCCGGCGCAGCAGCCTGCCGATGCTGGCCCGCTACCAGCCCGCCCAGTGGGAGCAGCACATCGACATGGACTCCAGCCGCTACGCGGTGCCGATTGTGCAGCTCCTGCAGAGCGCGATCGACGTGCTTCCGCGCCTCGTGCCCGAGGCCATCGCTCAGGTGGCGGCATAGCAGCCAACCCCCTGAGGGCGGCCTGTCAGGCGGCGGCGCCTGGCGTCGCCGGTCGCAGTGCAGGACCCCAAGGATCATCAGCGGCGCGAAGCAGTCCAGGATCTCAGTCGACGTCCTGATCAGCTGCCGCTAGGTTGCAACTGCAGCAGCCAAGGCTCGTTGAGGGGACGGGATGGATCTGCAAGACGTGGTGGAGGGGGCTTCAATTCGTCCCCACAGCGGCATGGTGTTCAAAGTGGTGACTGTTCGCGAGGACTACGCCGTGGTCACCAGTCAGGTCGGTGTCCGCTCGGATGTGCCGTTCAGCAGACTCCGGAGCGCCTACCAACTGGCACGGCCGGAAGAACCGCAATTGTGGCAGCACAAACGATCCGGGCAGGTCATCGAGCGCCTGCAGATGATTACGGCGGGGTACGTCGTGCGAGGCAACGAGCTCGGCCTGTACGTGTTCAATATCCGTCCAACTCCTCGCTGGGGGCGCAAGCAGATGCATGTCACTTGGGCTGAGCTCTCTACCAACTGGGCTCCGTACTGGAACGACACCGTCCTGCACGCCGACACTGACGGTTACCGCCTGCTCGATGACCTGCTCCGTCAGCCCAAGGAATCCAGCACCTGACCGAGCTTGGCTGACGGAGAGGCACCCGGCAGGATCCGTAGCTGGCGCGATGACAGACGAGGGCCGTTGTGACCGCGCTTCTCAGTGAGCCGCAGAGCAGCAGCCACGGGTCGTCCATGTCCCACAGCACGCCGTCCCCGCCGCAGGCAGGACGGCCGCACCGGAGCTCGCTGAGGACGAGGGTGAGGTAGTCCTCGTAGAAAGGCCAGCGAACGGAGCAGTCCAGCAGACGGCCCGGGCTGGTCGGATCGTGGTGCCAGCGGTACCCCGGCCAAGGCGTGGCCGAAGGCCTGTCCGTCCTCGAGCGCGACCGCGCCGGCCAGCGCTGTCAGCACGAACAGCGCCTCCCCACCGTCCTGGAGGTCGCGGTCTGCCGCAGTGCGCATGGCCGGCACACCGCGCATAAGCGCGGCCAGGCGGCGCGGGTAGGTCGGGCGTCGCGTCGTCCAGCGGACACCGGCGTGCCTTGTCTTGGTCGGGCGGGGGAGCTCCTCGGCCGAACGGAATCGGGCCGGGGCATCGTCCGGCCAGCCGACGGGCGCTCGGCTGGCCGGAATCAGGAACCGGTGACCGGTCCTGGCCGCCCGGCGGCGGGCGCGGGAAGGAGGTGGCGGTTCGTCAGCTCGCGGGTGCGGCGGCCATGCCGGGCGCGGGCTGGTGGACGGGCGCAGTCAAGCTCTGGTGCAGCGCGGCAACGATCCCGGCCACGTCCCCGCGCGGACTGACGTGCTCATACATGTCGACTGTGTCGGCCGTCAATGACCATCACGCTCGATCATCCCGAAATGTTGATCAGAGCCGTTAGATCTCCCCGCCTGCGGCCACCTGATGGGGAGTCACCTGGCCGCGCAACCGGCGCTGTCGGCGTGGATTTTCGGCGCCGGTCAGGACGGCTCGTGAACGTTGTATGGCTCGCTCATGGGGGTGCCGATGGAGATGGGGTGATCAGCGGGTTGGCGACCAGGGGCATCGGGGGGTGCGGCCGCTCTGGGAGGCGTTGCAGGTGTTGCCCGGCCGTGGTGGCTGCCACCAGGCCGTTCGGGAACTTGTCCACGATCTGCTGCCAGATGTCCCGCGCCCGATTGAGATCGTCCTCGTGCCGGTGCCGATTATGGCGGGTGCCATTGGCCCCGGCGGCACGGGCCTCCAGGCTCAGAGCGAGGTGAGCCCACTCGGTCGCATTGCCCCCGGAGCGGTCGAGTGCGGCCTCGAAGTGTGGGATCGCCTCGTCGAACCGCCCCCGGCGGTAGGCAATCCAGCCACAGGTGTCCTCACAGTCGGCCAGCTGACCTGCGTCCAGCCGGGCATGCTGAGCTCTCCTCAGCTCGTCGTTTGCGAGCCGTTGGGCGTGGTCGAGCCGGATCCCCTGTTCGGCCAGGTATGCCGCCTGGCGCATGGTCACCATCACCCGCCGGCTGCGCAGCTGTCTTTCATCGTCGGTGCCCACGTTGCGGGTGAGTTCTTTTGTGCAGGCCGTGCGGGCTTCCTCCAATGCCTGCAGCACGGCGTCCGGGCACTCCTCCTCGGTCAGCAGCTCGGCGAGTCGGTCCAGCCGCCGGGCCTCGCCCACGCCACCGCGGTCGGCGGCCAGAGCGGCCCGCAACGCGACGATGGCGGCCTTGGTCCGGCCGAGCAGGTGCAGGATCTCCGCTGTCTCCTCCTGCACCCCGGGGTCGAAGGCGCGGTGCGGGCCTGGCTCGCGGGTAATGGTGGTCAGTTCGTGCAGGGCCTTCTCGAGCAGCTGCTGCCGCTCCTTGCCGCTCCGGGTCTCGGCCTGCTGACGGTAGGTGTAGGCGAGTTCGCACCGTGCGCGGTCCCGCTCGGAACCGGCCTGGAGGAGGTCGACGAGCCGCCGCAGGTGCTGCTCGGCCAGCTCGTACTGGGAGAGTTCGCGGTAAAGCCCGGCCAGGGTGAAACGGGGGTAGGCGTACAGCGGGGCCAAGCGCAGTGCGTCCAGACAGTCGGGCAGGGCGTCGGCGGCGCGGCCCTGCGCGGCGTACACCTGCCCACGTCCGGCGAACGCGCGGGCATGGGCGGGAAGGTGAGGGGGGTCTCCGGCGAGCTCGATGACCTCGAAGTCGGTTCTGATGGTCATTCGCACCGGCTGCCGTTCGAGTGCCTGTGTGTAGGTGTCGATTGCGCCCTGGTGAAGCAGATCCGCGGCCTGCTGATGTTCGACACTCTGCTGTGAATCGCCGAGTGATGCCTGCACCTCGGCGTGCTCCACCTGCCATAGCAAGGGCATCGGCACGTTGCCAGGCAGCTCGGTGTCCACGGCCTCCCCCAAGCATGCGGCGGCCCGCGCCAGATGCCGCCGCTCCGCGTCCGAGGCCGAGTGCGCGGTGGCCAGTGCGAGATGCAACAGGCCCAGCTGCCGGGAGACGAAGCGCAGCTCGGGCAGCTCGGCGGACCACGTGTCGAGCAGGTACTCGATCTCCGTGATGGCTGCTTCCAACCGCTCCCGGCTGGTCGATCGGTTGAGATCCAGGGTGGCCGTGTTGGCGCGCGCCCAGGCCCGCACCCAGCGTTCGCGGGGTCTGCGGTCCCAGCTGGGATCTGGTGCGGCGAGCAGATCGGCGTGGCTCAGGTCCGGGAGGTAGGCGTAGTACGCGGTGCCGGGTGCAGCTGCCCGGCTACCCGGGCGGGCCGGCGGCGAGCTTTCGAGGGCTTTGAAGAGCACGTTCATGCTCTGGTGCAAGTCGGTGCCTTTCGGGTGCTGGGTGAGCGCGATCCCGGCCAGGCCGAGGGCCCCGACGGTGTCCCCCTCGAGCTGGAGGGCCCGGGAGAGCATCAGCCAGGGCTCGGGGTCGTCCGGATTTCGATGGGCGGCGACGGTAATGGCGTCGGTCCGGAACCCTCCGATCCACTCGAGGTCTGAGGTGAGGCGCGCCATCGCCTTCAGGGCGTCGGACTGACGGGGATCCATGGTCAGCGCACTGATGTATCGGTCCAGCGCCTTGTCCTGGTAGCCCGGGTCTTGGGCGGAATCCTCGATCAGCTTCCCGATCTTGGCCTCGATCTCTCCGGTATTCGCTCCCCACTTCAGAGCTGCCTGCTGATGACGTTCGGCTTTGGCCCTGTGCCATTTTTGGCTGGGACCGGATCGCAGCCGTGCAAGCTCTCGCTCGCATGCGGCCTGCTCCAGGTAAACGCTCGCGATGCGATCGGCCAGCGGTCGCACGCTCGATTGCTCGTTGCCAGCGACTAGCCGACGGGCCCTCTCGTCGTACAGGTACTGCATCGCATGCCGCAGCAGCCGATTGGCCAACGAAACCTCGGTCAGAACCTGCCGCCGTCTGCCCCTGCCCCTGCGCACGGCCCGGTTGTGGGCCTGGCGCAGTAGTGACAGGCCGAGCCAGTACGCGGCGAGCGCCCCTTCCGTGGAGTGGTCCGCGCCGACTTCGGTGGCCAGAGCCGACTGCACCGCCTGTGCGAGCAGGAGGTCCCGGTCGCCAGAGTCCGTCTTCTTGTCGGCAGCCCGATCTAGGTAGGTCCTGGTCAGCTGGAAGCGGGCGGGCGCGAGATCAGGGTCGAGGTCGATTGCCTGCCACCAGAGCCGAGTTGCCGCGTTTTCGGTGACCGTCGATACGGGCAAACCAATGGCCGCGCCCACGCGGTCCTGTTCGCTCTTGACCGTCCCGAGATTGTGGTAGGCAGCGGCGTACTGGGGACTGTGCACTAGTGCGGCACGGAAATGCTGCTCCGCGCGGTCGAGGTACTGGAGATCACCCTTGTGCAGGAAGTGGTCATAGCATTCCAGCCCGTCGACAAGCATCTCGAAGCTGTGCACGTCGGCGCCAACGGCGTGGCCCTTGGGCTGCTCCAGCTGAATCCGGTGGGCAAGTTTGCGGGCCAGTACGGCCCCCGCTCGGCACAGGTCACCGTCGATTGGGGTCTGCTCCGTCCAGCTCTGGTTCCTGCCGCCGGACCTGCTGGCCACCACGACCAGCATGCCCCGGTTCTGTACCAGGGATCCCCGCATGGCCTGGCCGAGTATCCGCGCGAACAGTGTGATGACCGCTCCGACCTGGAGCTTGAACGGCCCCAGGGCCACTGTGCCCACTTCCGTGGGTTTGATCTCGGCGCCCAGCCCTGCCACCGCCACCCCGGTCCGGAACGGCACCCTCGACAGAGTGACCTGTATCGTCTTGCCGCGGCCGCTGGCCGGATTGAGCACATCGGCCGGCTGATGGAACGGCTCCTGCGTCACCAAGTCGCGAATCCGTCTGAGTTCAAGGTCCAGCAGCTCGGCGAAGCCGACCGCAACCTGCTCCATCTTGTCCCGTTCGGCCCCGCCAGACAGGTTCCGGAACGGCAGGATGCGGACCGTGTGGAAGCCTCGCAGGCTGACCGCGATCAGGAATGTCCCCAGCAGCAGTGCCAGCACGGCGGGCACCGTGCCCCTCCAGTGGGCCGCGCGGTCGGCGATTCCGGCCAGCGCGATCCCGAATAGCGCCACCCCAAGGAACAGCACGAACAGCTTTCCCCCGAACGCCCAGCGGTACAGTCGCACCAGCCGGCGCAGGCGCCTCGCACCGTACGGGGGCCAGGACCACACTAAGCGGGTTGACTCTCGCCGCAGGTGCTTCATCGAGGGAATGACTCGCTCCTCTCCCGAGCCGCTATCTCCAAGCTCCCTCTGTAAGCAATGGCCGTCAACCGCTCCACTTGGGGTGGGTTGGCCCTGCGACCAACGCACTGGCTGCGCGTCTGGTGACCTGTGCGAGCTTGTCTTCCGCTCCGGCCAGGCTGACACGGAGTCCTTCAACCTCACCGAGCCAGCCTTCGCGTTCGGCTTCGGCGATGCGGGCGATCGCTTCGGTGACGCCGCCGGGGCGCAGGCCGTGGCCGACGTTGCCGTGGCCGACGTTGCCGTGGCGGTCGATGCCGTGGAAGGCGGGGTCGGTGGGGTCGGTGGGGCCGAGCAGCTGGACATCGCTGACGCCTCGGTGCTGGTGGAGTCCGGCCAGCGACCCCATCTGGACTGGCTGACCTCAGGTCGGCGTGCCTGGCCGCTCAGCTGGCCGTGGCCAGCTCCATGCGTGCCCGCTGCAGCAGGTCCCGAACCGCCGGCTCCTTCGGCCAGCGCCGCAACTCCGTCGTGTAGTCCCGCACGTAGTCCCGCGCCCGCGTCGACTGCACCCGCGCGAGGATGTCGACCGCCCGGTGCCCCATCGCGACGCCTTCCTCGAGGCTGCCGCCCTGCAGGTGCACTGTCCCGAGCACCGTGAGGCGCAGCCCGACCGAGCGGGCGAACGAGCCCTCAGGCATCGCGTCGGCGTGCCGGTTCCACGTGAACGCCGCCTTCGGGTTGCCGAGGTCCCGCCACACCTCGACCGCATCCGATGCGAGCCGGGTGTGGCTCATGTGGCTGATCCACTCCGGATCGTCGCCGGGCCGTGCGCGGCCGAGGAGCGTCTCAGCCTCCGACAGGGCGCGCGACGCCGCCCGCGGGTCCCGTGACCGGCCGTGTGCCCGGGCCTCGACCATCTTCGCGAACGCCAGCACCCGCGGGCTCGCCGACCCCTTCGCGCGCTCGTAGCCGCCCTGGACCATGTCGATGGCCTCGCTCGGGTAGCCGCGCAGCATGGCCTGCAGCGCCATCGTGGACATCACGTGACTGCCGACCTCGGTGTCGCCGGCCGCGCGGGCGAGCGCGAGGGCCTGGATGAAGTGCCGCTGCGCGGCGTCGTGCTGGCCCATGTCCAGCGCGGCCCAGCCGACGACCCGGGCGAGCTCGGCGGTCACGCAGTACAGCTCGGCGCCGATCTTCTCCGGGTAGGTGCCGACCAGCAGCGGGCTCGCGCGGTGCCGGAGGCAGTCCGCGACGCTGCTCGAGCGCCAGCTGCCGCCGCCGTACTTCGAGTCCCAGGAGCGGGCCTCGCTCGCGGCCTGCCACAGCTCCTCCAGGTCCGCGCGGCCGACCTGGAGGCTGCCACGGTGCCCAGGCAGCGGCGCGGAGGGCTGGACCAGCCAGCGGGTGACCGGGGTGGTGTAGGCAGCGACGGCGAATGCGCCGCCGATGAAGTCGCGTCGGTGCACGGTGCTCCAGAAGTTCGCTGCGTTGCGCACGGCGTCGCCGGGGTCTCTGGGGAAATCCAACCCCATCGCGGCCGGGTCAGCGGGGAGGTCAGCCATGCCTATCTCCGTAAGGGTGACGGGCCGTCCGAGGCGTTCTCCCAGCGCAACGGCGATGAGCTCGGGCGCCGGGGCGTCGGGGACCATGCCCTTGTCCACCCAGTTGCCGACACTCGTATGGGTGTATGCGCGCGGCTGACCGCGCTGCGCGGAGAGTTCGTTCACCCGCTGCGCGAGGCCCTTGCGGCTGCGGCCGCTCGCGGCCAGGAGCGCGCCGAGGCGGTGGTTCGGTTCGCGGGTCCTGCGTGGTGCCGGCGCCATGAGGGGTCTCCTGCCTGCTGGTGGCCGGGCTTCGAGGTTAGGCCCGCAGGCAGCAACATCGTTACCGCTTCTGTGTTTTGTGGGCCCCCTCTGTGTGCCTGCCGGACACCACCCTTCCGGGAGTGTTCTGGAATCCGGTCGGACCGCTCCTTGCGACAGGGCAGGGCGGCCGCCCCCGGAATTGGAGGCGCGCATGCGCCAGCTGCTCGTCACCGGCGGCGCCGGTTTCATCGGATCCCACTTCGTCAAGCGGATGCTTGCCGCCGACGATGTCGAGCGGATCACCGTCCTCGACGCCCTCACGTACGCGGGCAACCTGGACAACCTGGGTTCGGCGCTCGACTCGCCGAAGCTCACGTTCGTCCACGGCAACATCCTCGACACCACGCTCGTCACCGACTTGATGGCCCGGCACACCGCGGTCGTGCACTTCGCCGCCGAGTCCCACGTCGACCACAGCTTCGCCGACGCCGGGGCGTTCGCGGCGACGAACGTGCTGGGCACCCAGCGGCTCCTGGAGGCCGCGGCCAAGGCCGAGGTGTCCAAGTTCGTCCACGTGTCCACCGACGAGGTCTACGGGCCGCTCCTGGACGGTGTCGCGACCGAGGACGCGCCGCTGCGCCCGACGGTCCCCTACGCCGCGAGCAAGGCCGCGTCGGACCTGGTCGCCCTGTCGTACGCGGTCACGTTCGGGCTGCCGGTGTGCGTCACCCGCTCCTCGAACAACTACGGGCCCGGCCAGCACCCGGAGAAGGTCATCCCCCGGTTCATCTGCGCCCTGATGCGGGGCGACAAGGTCACCGTTCACGGGCAGGGCCAGCACGTGCGGAACTGGCTGCACGTCGAGGACAACTGCGCCGGCGTCGAGCTCGTGCTGCGCGACGGCATGCCCGGCGAGGCCTACAACCTCGGCCTCGGGACGGATCTGACGAACCGGGAGCTGACGGCGCTGCTGCTGCGCGCCTGCGACGCGGACTGGAGCCGCGTGGTGTACGTCCCGGACCGGACCGCGAACGACCTGCGGTACGCGATGGACTGCGCCAAGGCCGAGCAGCTCGGCTACCGGCCGTGCCGCTCTCTCGACGACGGTCTCGCCGAGACCGTCGCCTGGTACCAGCACCACCCGGACCGCTGGGCCCCACAGGCCCGCAACCCGCAGCCCCCGGTACCCGCCGGCCACATCACGGCCCCGAGCCCGGAGCGTGACCGTGTCCGGTGACCAGTTGCCACAGAACGCGCTGCTCGTGCTCGGCGCATCGGAGGAGCACATCCCCCTCTACCAGGAGGCGCGACGCCGAGGAATCCCAACCATCGCCGTCGACATGCGCTCGGACGCCCCCGCGTTCCCCTTCGCCGATGCGGCGATAAAGGTCTCCACCCGCGACGCGGATGCCATCGCCGAAGCGCTGGGCGACACGAGGCCCGCCGGGATCGTGGCCGGCGCGACCGACGCCGCGCTGCTCACCTGGCGTGTCCTGGGCCTGCGCTACGGCATGACCTACGTGTACCCGCAGGCGGCCTTGGTGGGTCTCGACAAGGCCGCCTTACACAGGGTCGTCGCGTCCTGCGGTGTCGCTGGGTACGGGTGGGCCGCATCGGACGACCCGGGCGAGGTCGCCTCGAAGGCGGCCGGGTTGCGTTTCCCGCTCATGGTCAAGCCGGTGGACGGATCGGGCAGCAATGGTGTCACCCGCGTCACCCGCCCTGACGGGCTGCCTGCCGCCATCGCCCGTGCACGCGCCTACTCCGCCTCTCGGACCGTGATCGCCGAAGAGTTCATCCACGGGCGACAGTTGACCATCGACCTGTTCCTCCGCGACGGCAAGTCGGCCATGACCTGCATCAAGGATCAACGCCTTGTAGCCGGGAGAAGCGTCGTCCGGCGGATCAGCACGGCGCAACTCTCCCCGGCGCAACACCGCCACCTTGAAGGAGTCGCCGAGCGGCTGTGCCGTGCGCTGGGCATCGTCAACGGGCCCGCGAACTTCGACCTCGTCCTCGGCGAGGACGGCCACGGGCGCATCATCGAAGCCAACCCGCGTCTGAGCGGGGACAGCATCCCGCGCCTGCACGAGGCCGCCTTGGGCGTCAACGTCGTGGGCGCGCTCATCGCACTCGCGCTCGGTGAGCCGTTCGACGCCTATCTGACGCCGACGCGCAACGCGCACGCCGGGGTGGAACTGCTCGGCTCCCCCCTCGACGTGGAAGGCGAACTCGCCACCTGGGAGGGGGTCGCCGAAGCCCGCAACGTCCCCGGTGTCACCGGCATCGAGCTGTACGCCCAGCCCGGAGACCCCGTGCACCCGCATGACCAGTCCGGGCACAAGATCGGCATGATCACCGCCGCCGGACCGTCGCCCGCAGACGTGTCCGTGGCCCTGGACAAGGCCATCTCACTGCTCCGACCGATCGTCCGACCGACCCGGGAGGAATCGTGACCACCCCGTCGCGGCCCGACGCCGCACGCAACGCCAGCCCGTACCTGTACGGGACGGAACTGGAAGCCGTGGGGCGTGTCCTGGCCGGCGGCCAGTACGGGCACACCGCCGTCACCGAGCAGTTCGAGCAGGAGGTCGCCCGGTTCCTCGGAGTGCCGGAGGCGGTGGCCACCGCCTCCGGCACGGCCGCGCTGCACTGCGCCCTGCTGGCCGCCGGGGTCGGAGCGGGGGACGAGGTGATCGTGCCGTCCATGACGTTCTGCGCCACTATCCAGGCCATCCGCGCCGTGGACGCCGTCCCCCGCTTCGTTGAGGTCAACCCCGACACCCTGTGCGTGGAGGCCGCCACGGTCATGGCCGCCGTGACCGACCGCACTCATGCAGTGCTGCCGGTGCTCTACGGCGGCCGGGCCGTGGATCTGGGCGCGGCCTACGACACCCTCCACAAGCGCGGCATCGCCGTGATCGAGGACGCGGCGCACGCCTTCGGATCGCACCTGAACCACCGGCGCGTCGGCGCGACCGGAGCCCTGACGTGCTTCTCGTTCGGGCCCATCAAGAACCTCACCTGCGGTCAGGGCGGCATGGTCATCCCGCGCAACCCCGGCGAGGCCGACTTCCTACGCGGCGTGCGGATGCTCGGTGTAGTGCAGTCCCAGGCCGAACGCCAGGCCATCACCAGCTACAGCGTGGAGAGCTTCGGGCTGCGCTACCAGATGTCCTCCATCAACGCCGCCATCGGCCTCGCGCAGCTGCGCCGCTTCGCCGAGACGCAGAAGACCCGGCGGGAGCTGTGGGTCGCCTACCGCGACGCGCTGCGCGGCATCCCGGCGGTGGAGCTGGTGGACGTGGACGTGACCCGCACGGTGCCGCACCTGTGCGTGGTCCGGGTGCCGCACCGCGAGGACGTGTTCCGGCTGATGAAGGCCCGGGGCATCGCGGTGGGCGTCCACTACCCGCCCAACCACCTCCAGGCAGCGTTCAAGCCCTGGCACCGGCCGCTGCCGCTCACCGAGAAGGTCAGCGAGGAGATCCTGAGCCTGCCGTTCCATCAGCACCTCACCGAAACCGACATCGACCGCGTGGTGAACTCACTCGAACAGGCCCTCACATCGGCAGGAGGACCGTGATGCGCAAGACCCTGACCGTATGCCTTGGCCACAGCCCTGCACCTCGGACGACGACGCCCCAGGCCGGCTGATCAGGCGCAGGCGGCGGACAGCAGCACGTCGACCAGTCGCTCGGCAGCGTCGGGGCGGCCCATCTGCCGGGCCTGGTAGGCGATCTGTCCCCGCAGCCCGGGGTCGGCGAGGAGCGGCCCGATCGCGCCTTGCAGCATGGTGGCGTTGACCTCTCCGGTCAGCGCCACCGCTGCGCGTCGCCGCTGCAGGTGCATCGCGTTCTGGGCCTGCTCGTTGCCGGCCGACGTCGCGAGCGGCACGAGCACGGCGGCCTTGCCCAGGGCGGTGAGCTCGGCGATCGTTCCGGCGCCGCTGCGGGACAGGACGACGTCGGCCAGCGCCAGCACGTCGGGGAGCTCGGGGCCGACGTAGCCGGTCAGGTGGTAGCGGGCGGCCAGGTCCGGCCGCAGGGCGTGCACCGTCGCGCTGAGGGCGTCGAGGTTCGCGGGCCCGCACTGATGGATCACGTTCGCCTGCGAGAGGAGCCACGGAAGGGTGTCCCGCACCAGTTCGTTGATCTGCTGCGAGCCCTGGGCGCCGCCGGTCACGTACACGGTCGGCAGCTCGGAGGCGAAGGAGTGCAGGCCGAGTGCGTCGACCGCCTTCCGGGCGTGGCCGGCTAGCACCTCGGGCCGGACCGGGTTGCCCGTCACCACCGTGGTGCCGCGCACCGACTCCGGCAGAAGTTCGAGGGTGGCCTCTGAGGAGACCGCGAACCTGGTGGCCGCGCGCGCGAGCGACCGGTTCGCCAGCCCGAGCCGCACAGTCTGCTCGTGAACGACCAGCGGCCTGCGGCACATCTTCGCCGCCAGACCGACCGGCACCGCCACGTACCCGCCGGTGGCGAGGACGACGTTCGGCCTGAAGTCGGCGACGATCGCGCGGGCTTGGGCCACGCCGAGCGGGACGCGGCTCATGTCGCGCACGTTCGCGGGCGACACGAGCTTGAGGGGGTTGGACGAGCGCCGGACCTTGCCCGTCGCGACCGCGCGAAAGGGAATGCCCTCGCTGGCGGCGACGCGGTTCTCCAAGCCACCGTCGACACCGACCCACAGCACCTCCAGCGCTCGGCCCGCTGCGGCGAGCCGCGCCTGGAGGGTTCGGACCGCGGTCAGGGCCGGGTACGTGTGACCGCCGGTGCCACCTCCGGTCACGATCAGCCGGAACGGCTCGCTGCTGTGCTGCGTCACGGGGCGCTTCCTCTGTTCGCGGACGTCGTCCGGTCCACGCTAGCGCCTGTCTGGAGAGCCCGACAGCCACAGGTCCACCTCGGACAGCGGCTCCCGCCCCGTGCCAATGGGAGCAGTTCGCCGCCGTCCTCGCGGCCACCCGCTGCGCCCGGGCCCGGCGCATCACGCACCTGCCGACCAGGTCGAGCCCCGCGGTGGCGGCCGCCGGCGGACACGGGGGACGACTACGTTGAGGTCGTCCTGCTGCCCGACGGTGCGCGAGCGATCGTGGATCCGAAGCGGCCCGATCTGGAGCCGCTGCGGTACACCGCGGCCGAGTGGCAGGCGTACACCGAGGGCGTGCGTCAGGGTCTGATCTGACCTTGCAACGCCCGTACGCCGAGGGCCGGTTCCTCCCCCTCTGTAGCAGGGAGGGGCCGGCCCTTCTTGGCGTACGCGTGTTCACATTCCCTGCCGTGCAAGGTGTTGAAACCATGAAGGTCGTTAACGGGAAGTGGATCAGCGCCCCCCTTGCGGCACACCCCGACAAGCTGCCTGTCCCTGATCGGCCAGAGCATTCAGGTCAAGTCCGAGGACCTGGGGCTCGAGAACTCGGATTCTCCCATCCGTCTCGACGTCAACCGGCTGACCGTCGTGGCCGACACCCCGGACGGACCGGTCCGGCTCGCTGACAGCGCCGAGAACCACCTCGGCTACCACGTCGCCACGCTGCTGAGCCTGCACGAGTGGTTCAGCGACCACAGCAACCCCGTGCCGCGGACGCTCATCCTGGACCAGCCGTCCCAGGTGTACTTCCCGCCCGACTACACCGGCGAGCCCACCCCTCAAGGCACGGACCTCAGCCACCTACTGAACGTGTATCGGACCATCAACGACACCGTTGAGGCACTCGACGGCGCTCTCCAGGTCATCGTCGTCGAGCATGCCGACCTTGCCGCCCCGTTCTTCCGCGACCACGTCGTGGAACGCTGGCGCTACAGCAACAACCAGGCCCTCGTGCCGCCGGAGTGGATCACCGAGCAGACCGACGACGAAGACAACGAGTAAGCGCGCTCGTGGCCAGGTCCGGCGCCGCCCATCAACAGGTCAACGCGGTCGGCCGGGGGCTGGGTTGTCATGAGGCCGACGACAGCCACCGGGTATGACAGCCCGTCAGTAGCGGCGCGGCAAGGCGGCAGTCCGCGGAGGTGGTGGCTCAGGGGATGAAGTGCGTCCCGAGCAGCCCCCGGTCGGCCTCCGCTGCGGCGCGCCATACCGGGGGGACTCCGTCGAGAAGCGCGTCGATGTCAGCCTGCTCGCCCTCGTCGCGCAGGGCGGCGGCCAGGAGTCGCTCGGCCTGGCGTCGGCTCTGAGTGCTCCAGCTGAAGGCGCGCTCGATCGCGGGGAGACTCTGGCGGACCTGGTCGGGGGTGAGGATGATGTCCCCAATCCAGCCGGGCAAGTGAGCGAACCGCTCAGGGCCCAGGGCGAAGGCCATCGCGGCCGCCGGATAGGAGTTGCGGGAGGAGACGACGAGATACGGAAGGGATTCGTCGCGACCGTGCTCCCAGGCCTCGTAGACGAGACAGATCCGCTCGTCCAGCGCGGACGGGGCAGCGGATTCGACGAACCGGTGCCGGGACTCCTCGGTGCTTCCCACTTCCTGCCACCACCGCAGCAGGTCCCTGGAGGAGGGGTGCGCCGCCTCCTCCTCAACGGCCGGCCGAAGGTCCGGCGTGTACTGCGTGATGGCATCGGCCTTCATCGGCACCAGGCACCACATCCCCAGGAAGCTCACGATGTCCCCCTCGTCTCGTCCTGCTGGGATGCTGCCATCGCACTCTGACAGGTCATCCGAAGCTCCCAGGCCGGTAGGCCGCAGCGGCTGTCAACGGCCATTCAGTTCTGTTCTCCCCGGAGGCGGCCAATGGTTCTCCCCACTGGCGGCCAGCAAGAGTGGCTCTGATCAACATTTCGGGATGCCCGAGCGTGACGGTCACGGGGTGAGTAGTACGCGGCGCCGGAGGAGTTCACCACGTTCATCTTCGCTCCCCTGTTCGTCGTCGCCACCTGCCCGCGCCACACCCGCCACGGCGCACAGGAACCGGGGCACCTCGCTGGTCAGAGCGCCAGGGCGGCCCTGCATACTGACGCGGTGCCGATAGCCGAAGACCCTGACCCGCGCCCCTCCGACGAGCCGGAGCCGACAGCCGCGGACCCATTCGACGGGCTCGTCCTGGACGAGGACTTCGTTCGCGGCGCCGACGTCAAGGAACCGGCAGCACGCACCCGAATACTCGCGGCGCGCTGGCGGCTGGAGCCGCCGGTTGATCCGGGCGGCCGCCGCTGGTCACTCGATGCCCCCGGCCCAACCCGCCCGCGTACGAAGCGGGCCGGGCTCGCGCCCAAGCTCGGTTCAGGGGTGCTGATCGCGGTCGCCGTCGCCGCCACGGTCGTGGCCATCGGCATCGGGCCGGGCAGCGGCCTGCTCTCCCTCGGCGACTCCCCACAGGACGTCCTGCCCTCGCACGCGCCGGGCTCACCGCGTCCGTCGACGGACGCCGCGCTGAGCGGCGGCGGGACCTCCGACGGCAGCAAGTGCGGCATGCGGGGATTCCACCACTTCGCCCAGACGGCAACCTCCGCGCCCGCAGGCCCCGCCCCCATCGCCTTCGCCGACGGGCGGTCCGACACCCCGCCGCAGGGACCGCAACTCGCCCTCGGCTCCTACGGCTTCTCCAAGGACTCGCCCGGGGATCCCGGGCACTTCACCATCAATCTCCTGCTCGGACCGGGCGCGAGTCGCTCGCTCGACCTGTCCCCGCCGCTGGGACCGCAGGGCGTGGCCGTGGAGATCGAGGGCCCCGACGGGCTGGTCGCCGGCGCGTACGACCTGCCCGTCAAGCTCGGCGACGGCACGGCGCACACCCCACAAGGCAAGATCAGCATCGGACCGCCGGACGGCGCAACCGCCGAGGTGACGCTCCCCGCCCAGGCGCTCTGCCCGGGCATCGACGCCCTCGCCGTCCAGCAGCGCCTCAGCCCGCCGATCGACTCGACGAACACCATCACCGGCCCGGCGCCCTACACGCTCACCGTCTCCCTCGCCGACCCGGCGGTCGGCGCGCTCCGGCGCACGACGGGCTCACCACTCCAGGGCGACGTACTGAGCACCACCAACCAGCTCCCCCAGTAGCGAAGTTGGACCGACCGGACGTCCTTCCACAGCGCCTGCGGGGGCTGCCGGCGCCAGTGCCGCGTCCCCAGCCGCATCCCCGGCCGGCTGCCGCCTCCCAGGTGCCGGGGCCTGCGGTCACCCGGGCGTTGCTCAGGAGTCCAGCAGGGCGCGGGTGGTGTCCGCCAGCGCGGCCGCCGCGTCGTCGAGGATCTGACAGGTCGCGCACAGCAGCGGGCAGTTTGCGGACCCGACCGACTCCCCGCGGTGGACACGGCCCCCGCAGGCCGTGAACCAGGTCCGGTCCTCGAACAGGAAACCGGTGTGAAGCATGTTCTGCCCGCCATGGCGGGCAGGGCCGGCGACCGGCTCCCACCCGGCCGGCTGCGCAAGGGCCGGGTCGCAGCACAGCGCCTCAAGGCCGTCATGGTCTCCAACCAGGGCGAAGCCACCGGTGGGCTCCAGCAGCAGCGTGGCCTGCCGCGCGGTCCAGCGCCCCAGAGCGATCGTGTCGGCCAGGTGCGCCACCGTACGCGGCGCGGCCTGGACGGCCCACGAAGATCCCCGGTAGTACACGGTCTCGTGGACACGGGCGTGAGCGAGGACCCTCAGACGCAGCACATCGGCGTAACTCGGCACAGCAGTCCCTCCACACGGAGCGAGCCGGCGACTCCGGCCAACTCCCACGAACACTCCACCCGGCCCCGGACGCCACCAACCCCCGGATACGCCACCACCAGACAACCCCGGAGACAGGCAGGGCAACCGCCACCCGGGAGGAGCCCCACCGCCAAGCGCCCCGGGCCCCGGTTCCCAATCGGGGGCCGGGGACCGGGGCCTAGCAAGACCGGGCTGCGGGCCAGGGCAGGGGAACGACGCGGGCTGTCGGCGCGAGACGATACCGAGCCTGACTGAGCGCGGCTCCCACCCCGGGATTTGCTCCGGCCCTGTCCTGCCCCGGTCGCCTCGGTGGCCGGTCCTGGCTGCCCGGCGGGCGCGGCTCGTCAGCTTGGGGGTTCGGCGGCCGTTGTGGGCGCGGTCAGCCTCTGGTGCAGCGCGGTAACGATCTCGGCCAGGTCGCCGGTGGCCTGCTGGAGGGTGGTGTCCGGGGCGATGGCCGCGACGGCTTCCCGGCCCTCCTGCCCCGCTGTCATGGTGACGACCAGGTCGAGGCTTTCATCGCTCGGATACGGCGGGAGCTGGAGGAAGGCCACCTCGTGGCCCGTGAGGTGGGTGAGCGCGGGCTGGTTGTGGGCGTCGGTGGTGTAGCGCCAGCCGATGGCGTGGGCCGTGGCCCGGATGAGCTGCTCGAAGTCCCAGCCGGGGGTTGCCTCCTGGAGGGCGGCGGCGTAGTCGAAGGGGCGCCTTTCGGCGATCTGGCCAAGCAGCGCCAGGACGGTTGCCTTCTGGTTCCCGGAGTCGAACAGGTAGCCGGACTGGAGCTTGTTCAGGCCGAGCGCGTTGCGGGCGACGTCCTCGATCCGTACGTGCAGATCGTCCTTGCGCGCGTCGGTGGCGTCCACGAGGGTCCAGCCGGTCACGTGGGCGGTGAAGCCTGCCACGCACAGGGTCGTGCCGTGCTCGGGTTTCTGGCCGGGCTCCAGGAGGTGGCTCTGGGGGGCCTCGTACCAGGCGAGCATGTCGAAGGCGTGTGGGCTGCGGTGGATCGCAGCGAGCACAGCCCCGGCGACGGCCGCGGGGGCGGGCTCCGGGCCCGCAGCGGGAACAGCAGCGACCGACGAGACAGCCCAAGAGGCGGTGGAAGAAGAAGGCATGACGGTGCAGCTCCTTACGACGATGAACAAGTAGCCCGGCCGCGCGACAGCGCGGCGCCGGAAGCAGCCCCCGGCGGGCGGTAGACAGACGCACCGGACAGCCGACCCACCGGGCCGAACAGACGGCGCGGCAGCGCGGAGCCGGGCAAGGCCGGCGGGGTGCGGGTTCGGCGCGAGAGCGTCGAACCGTGCTGCCGGTGACTAATCTGGCGCCCACCCGGGCGGCTCCCAACCCCTGGATCGGGCCCCGCCTGACCACGTGCCGGAACCGATCCGGACCGCGGCACAAGCCGACACGGCCGCAGGCGCCGGGCCGAGCACGCGGCTCTCACGAGGCTGCTAGACACGATCCACGCCAAGCCCGGCCGCGCGGTCCAGGGCGTCGGCTGCGGCACCGCCCCCACAGGGCCCGTCCCTCTCACCATCGACCTCGACCGCCACCGAAGGACCCGGCCGTGACCGACGCCCGCAGCAAGCGCACCCAGACCCTCAGCGCCGCCGCGAAGGCAAAGTCGCAGGCCAAGACGCGGGCCGCCGAGCAAGCCATCCGGCGGCTGATCAAGCGCGGCGAGGCGATCACCTTCCAGGCCGTCCAGCGCGAGGCCGGGGTCTCCCACGCCTTCCTCTACAACCACCCCGACCTGCGCGGACGCATCGAACGCCTGCGAGCCCAGACCCGCCCCATCCCCGCACCGGCCGGCCCGGCGGACCCGGAGAGCACCCTCGTCCTCGCCCTGACCGGCCAGATCACCCGGCTGAAGAGTCAACGGGTTCGGGGGGTCAGGCTGCCGGGTCGGACCGGTGCGCGCGCCAGAGCGACCTGAGGGCTTCGAGCTCGGTGCGGGGGAAGTGCTCGCCCCACTTGCCGCGATATCCGCTGTCGCCGTACTTCGTGGCGACTTCGTCGAAGCAGCGGATCACTGCTTGTGCCACGGCGTCGACGCTCTGCTGGGTCGACCAGATCTCGGTGCCAGCGTTGTCGTGCTTCGCGCCGTCGGGTAGTTGAAGGAGGCGGATCCACACGTCGTTGCCTGCACGGTAGAAGATCCACCGGAAAGCGGTGGGCTCTGCCTCGAACTGGGCACGTGTCTCGGCTTCACCGCTGACCAGTCGGGCGATCGCCTTCAGGAGGTCCTCGGGGGCGCTGGTGATGTACGAGGCTGTGACTTCGGCATCGGTTCGCCCGTCAGCGATACTGCAGTCCGCCCACCCGTGTCCGCTGAGAGTCCAAACGAGCCGCAGATCAGCCACGGCCGCCGTCCTGCTGTGTGAGGAAGCGTCGGACATCGACCGCGAGGGCGGACATCTGCTCGCCGGCGTCGAGCCAGGTCGTGACGGATGCCTCCCAACCACCTGCCGCACTTCGCCATGGGTGAAGAGTCCAGGTCAGCCCGACGTGACCGCCGGAGCGGAAGACCGCGCTGATGGTGAGATCGCGGTCGTTGGTCTGCCAGACCCGCTGCCCGTCCCAGCCGCGGAAGTCGGCCGCCAGTCCCTCCAGGAAGGGCGCCAGGTCGGCGCCCCAGTTCCAGGCGACCACCTCGTCAACGCGCATGGTCAGCCCCGGCGCGGACGCCTCGATGGCGTACTGAACGCGGTCCTCGTCGGGCCGGGAGGAGTCGCAGAGCCGCACGCTGACGGAGCGGTTGTTGCGGCAGCGGACGGTCACGGCGGTCGGCGTGTCGAGGTCGGTGTCGTGGGAGCTCATCGGTTGAACGGTAGATCACGCAGGCCCCACCCGTCGCGGAGATTACGCGTCGGGGAGGCGCCCTGCATCGACGTGATCGGCGAGGTAGATCATGACGCCCTCGGGATCCATGCCGAGGGCTGCGGCGACGAGTTTGGGGTCCAGGGTGTTCACGAGGCCGGCAAGGCGGGTGCATCGCAGAGTCCGAGGCGCAACGCCGCAGGGGTCCAGGAGGTGGCTGGCATAGGCGGTCGACGCTGGTGCCCCGCCGCTCTTGGTGATCTCGGTGACGATCACGTGGGAGTTGTCGGTGCGCTGGTCCGTGCGGTGCGCCAGGCAGCGTTGGAGTGCCGACCAGCTGATCGGGTCCATAGGCACCGGATGGGGCGTTTGCCCAGGCGGATGGTGCGGTTGACAGGGTCGAGGTCGTCCCACCGAAGGAGCCGGAAACCTCGCTGCTGGAGGCTGCGTGGAGGAGTGCCAGGATTCCGAGCAGTGCCTCGTGCGGGTGCGCGTCGGTGCCGGTGGTCCAGCGGCGGAACAGCTGCCGCTGCTGGTCGACGGCGACGGTGGTGCCGCTGAACCCTGACGGGCCTTTGGCCTTCACTCCCCGGGTGGGGTCGATGAGCACGACCTTGCGGGCCGGCGTGGTCCTCGTCATGCGCAGACCGTACGCGGCCGGGCAAACGACGCGCGAGCGGATTGCCGCCCGCTCTCGCTCACATCGAACTCAGCCCCGGGGCGAGTGCCTCCCGAACATGAGCCAACGAATCAGCGGACGGCATGGGCACGGTCAGCACCTGCGATGCCACCATGCCAACTCCGGATCTGCCATGGGCTCGTGGCACGTTCGCCGGAGTAGTACCGCATCCAGGCGCTCGATCTGCACTCGGAGTTCAGTGGCGGTCCTCGGCGGCAGCATGAACAGAGCCTCTTGCAGCTTGTCCCGGGCCCAGCCCTCGCCACAGCACGGGCAGGCGAACTCGGCCTCCCACTGCCTCCACCGGCGCTTGGTCCCGTGGACACGCACAGACCACACGCTCAGTGCCACCGACACGATGCCCGGAGACAACCGCCCCCGCTCGAGCAGGCGGACGGCGGCATTCGCCGCCCCCGACAGACCTGGGACATCGCGATACCGCACCCAGGGCCTTCCCCAACCGCGCTCCCGCGGTCGAAGCGAAGCTGGCGTTCTACGCGGCACGGCCCCCTCGGATGCAAGTCATGGACGGCATCCTCCCACAGCCCAAGATCGGCCGGACAGAACCCGCTCCCGGCCAGACCGGATCCGCGCGAAGACACACTCCCGCAAGAATCGCTCTACCTGCGCAGATGCAAGATCAGGGGCAGTGCTGAGTGGGGCGGTTGGCCTATGCCCGGGATCCGGGCAGGTCGGCGTAGTGGATCCGGCTCGGCGGCTCGCGCTCCTCCTCATGGGCGCTGGACCGCTTCGGCAGCCCAGGGCGCAGCGCCGGCCCGACGGCCCGCCAGGTCCGCTCGACGGCGGCGGCGTCGAAGCCGTCGAAGGTCGCCGTGGCCTGCAGCAGCACCGCGCCGGAGGGGAGTAGCGCGGCCTGTGCGAACTCGCCGATCCGCCGCAGTTCGTCGGCGCCGCCGAGCCTGGCGGCGATCTCTTTGGGGACCACCGTGGCCCACTCGTAGCCGCGCAGGAAGGTCCGCGACTGCGGGATCGTCATCGAGGGCAGGGGTGGGCCGACCCGCTCCTCGTGCTCGGTACGGCCGAGACCACGTTCGTAGCCGATCTGCCCGTAGGCGACGTCCAGTTGGGCGGCGGTGTCGCGCAGCAGGCCGAGCCAGTTGCCCTCGGGCTCACCCGCGGCGAGCGACTCGGCCGGCGCCTCGGCAGAGAACCTGACCCAGTCCAGCAGGTCCTGCTCGCGCTCCACGCCGATCCGCAGGAACTGCGTGCGTGGCCAACCCTGGTCGTCGAGCCGGTAGATCGCGAGCTCCGCCACGACGAACTCCTCCCGCAGCAGCCTCTCGAATCTGGGCAGGTTCTTCCTGAGGAGCAGACCGTGGCTCTTGCGCACCCGGCCCGCCTTGGGGCTGTGGACCGTGAAGAAACCCCACAGCGCATTCGGCGGTCCACACGGAACCGCCCTTCGGAGCCCGTCCGCGGCCAGCCCCTCGGAATCCAGGAGCGCGCCGAAGTACTCCCCCGCGAGTTGCTCGGCCCCGTCGAAGAGCCACTGCCGGGCGATGGGCGCGAGCACATCCGCTGTGCGGAATTCGGTATCGATCTCGCACCGGATCCGATGCATCTGGCACCCCACCTGTCACAACTCGTATGCCGTGCCGTCATCTCGGGTCGCCCCCGGACAGCACCAGGGATGCGGCTGCGCCACGGAGCTGGATGCCTCGGTGCCGACCACGCCTGACGACCGTAGCGCCAGGCCCTGACAACGCGGTCACGTTGGCCGGAGAGGCCGACCTCTGGTCCGCCCGCGCGGGTCCTGCACCGTGGGCAAGGGGGGTGCTTGTGCACGAGGTGTGGCCCGGTGACCGCCTCGGCGCTGGCCAGGGCAGGCGCCCATCACGAACTCGGGGTGACTGGCCCAGCCGTGACCACGCCGGCCAACCCCGACCCACTGAGCGTTGACTCCAGCTCCAGGTGTCAGAGGGGCTCTATCCATGCGGGCATGGATGTTCGGGACGGCCGATTTGACTGGGTCGACGAGGAGGACGGCTTCTATCCGATCCTCACCTTGATCGAGGGAGTCGCAGAGGACGAGGTCATCAAGCGGTTCGGCGGTGACCTGGAAGCCGCCCGCCTACTCACGGCCGATGAGATCTACGATCTCCAGCCCCGCCATGGGCACAGCCCCTTCGTGTCAGTTGGGACGGCAAACGGTGTGCTGTTCGCGCTGGAGGTCGTCGGATCGACCGGTGCCGTACCGCGAGTCTTGCGTGATCTTTCCCGGGGAGGCAGGTGCTTTGGGCTCCTCCTCGATGTCAACGGCGGAGACAGAGTCCACTACGCCGTTGACGGTGACCTGGTCGTGTATCAGGAGCCCCGGGGCACCCTCACACCGCTCCGCGCGGGCGACTCCCGCTGGAGCCCGGCTTGGTACGAAGGGCTGAGCGATGCCACCGATCCGGCGGCACTCTGCGGCTCGAAGCTGTTCCTCCTCACCGAGCGAGTCATGCAGACCGTGATCGAGCCGGCCTGGTTCACCCAGCCGCTGAGGACCGTCGAGCTCCCTGACACGATCAGGTTCATCAACACCCCTGCCTGGGACATCCCCTGAACACTCGCCGTAGGCGAGCGGGGCTGCATGGGCAGGTGGGCTGCCCGGGGGTGGTTGATGGGTGGTCAGGCACTGTGGCGCAGGCGGGCCAGGTCCTCGCGCGTCATGTCGGCGGTGACGACCGGACGTCGGCGCGCAGGAGCTCCCACTGGCGGCGCTGTGCGGTCCAGGCCTCGGCGGCCAGGAGCGCCGGGCACTCCAGGCGGGCCACGGTGGCACGGGCGAGCCGCTGGCCACAGCCGTTCGGGCACGGGCCCGTGCAGGGGGCGGGGCTGGACGTGCGCAGGCACTCGAACGAGCGGCCTTCGCGGTCGAAGCCGATCCAGACGCATCCGCCGCCACCGGCCCGGTGAACGCTCCCGCTGCACTTCGGGCACAGGTGGGCGTGGATGAAGCGTACGCCCGCCAGGGTGCACATCCAGCCGACGCGCTGGACGCGCGGCAGCGGCCAGGGCAGCACCCCAAGCGGCACGAGATCGCCCTCGCTCCCCCAGGCCGGCGCCGTGGTGGCCGCCGCGAAGAGCGTGGGCCGACCCGAGCCCTCGCACCGGTCTCGCCGCTCCCGGGTACCAGCCGAGGCTGTTCGTAGCGCTCAGCCCGTTCCGCGAGCCGGCGGTGCCGGTCCCCGGCGTGTCCGTGGAGGACGTCTGCGAAGCGTACTGGCGGGTGATCGACGCACTGCCCGAGGGCACGGAGGACCTGGTGGACGGCACAGAGGAGGAGCTGCCCATCGCGCCGCTGCTGTACGACAGGAGCGGCGAGGTGATCGCGCAGTTGGTCTCCGTCGAGGTCCAGGAAGCCGACCTCGCCCTGCTCGCCGCGTTCGCCGACGCGTTCGCCGACGCGCTCGACCGCGCGGCTGGCCTGCGGCCCGGCCCGCAGCACGGGGAGCTGCGGCAGGTGCTAGACGACCTCGGCCGCGAGGGCTACTGGCTGTGGATGCCCCAAGGGGACGCGGCCACCGTCGCCCACTGGATTCGCAACGCGCTGTCGCTGTTCCTGCACCCGCCGTTCGACGGCCCGCAGGGCGAGGAGGCCCACGAGCTTGCTGACCGCACTGCTGCGGCACCTCGGCCCGGGGAGCGTCGCCGAGCTAGACGACGAGGAAGAGGACCTGGTCGCCGGGGTGACGCTGCCGGATGGAGCTCCGGGCTCTCGGCAGGTAGGACCTGACGACCGCTCGGGCCCTGGCGGCTGGCCTTCAGGTCTTCCGGCCGCATCCCCGGGCAGCTCATCACTGACTGACCGCTCCCGCTCCTGGCCCTTCCGATCTTCCCTAGCGGCCGGGTCAGCAACGCGGCAGAGGTTAGCGTCCTGCGGCGGCAATCAGGGTCTGCGCGATCTTGCGCATCGCGTCCCATCGGTCGTCGAGCGGCGTGCCGCCCTCCTCGGCAGCGGTGAGCATCTTGTCGATCCGGTCCTGAACGGTCTTCTTGTCGCCTGGGACGAGTTCGCCCTGGTAGTCGTTGATAGCGCCGTTGAACCCGGTCCAGCGGACCGGGAGCGGCTCGCCAGAAGCTGCCCGCAGGCAGTCGAGACCGAAGTAGAACTCCACGGAACACGCGCGCCCGTTGATGTTGTAGCGGGTGTCACCCGTGGGCCCGAGGGTCGGGTAGTCCTTCACGTAGTCGAGATCGGGCAGCAGGCGGACCCTGAACCGATCGGGAAGCGGAGCGCCCGACAGCGTCTTCACGGCCTGACGCCCTGCGGCGTCGTTGTCGACCAGTGCGACGACGCGGTTCATAATCCCTGCTGCCGCGAAGGCTCGCAGGCTCTTCACCAGCTCGGGGGCGCCGCCTGCAGCCTTCGCGTCGGGGTCGAGGAATGTGAAGTAGCCGGCAAGTTCGGGGGCAACGATCTGGAGTCCTCGCTTGAGGAACCGGGCATCGGTGGTTCCCTCGGTCATGACGATGATCGGCCCGCTGCTTGCCATCTCCGTCGCCAGCTCCTGCTGAGCGAGCTCTGAGACAGCGTCATGCCGGTTGAAGTAGCCGGCCGCCAGGAGATCGTGCAGGTCGAGGCGGACAACGGTGTCGGGTGCCTGGCCCTGGAGGAGCGCGGCAAGAAGTATCCGCAGATCGGCGTCAAACTCCCGGAACGCCTCAAGCTGCTCTAGGCAGGCCGTCATGAAGTTCTCCCGGGGTTCCTGCTCGTCCGACCGCTTGGAGCTGGCGATCAACGCGCGCAGGCCGATCCCCACGACGTCCTCCCAGGCGATCGGCAGGTGCTCGCCCTCGGGCGTCCCCGACACTGGAACGTAGAGAGCGTCCTCGCCGTCGATCATGTGAAGTTCCCGCAGGAACTCAGCCATCTCCGCCTGACAGCGCTGCGAAGTGAACCCCATCAAACTGAGCCGCTTCACGACGGTTCCGACGGTGGCCGAGTAGCCGAAAGCCGTGCTCATGTCACCGTCTTCGATACCCCCCGCGTACTCCTTCGACCCCGGCGCGCCCTCGTATGCCTCCGACGGGGCCTCGATCCAATCAGCAGCGTCAGCGTCCAGGTTGAAGTCCCCGGCATTTGCCGCGTCGACCTCGCTCGCCCACCGCCCATCCATGTACTTGTCATGCTCTTGGAAGATAGTCATGAGCTTGGTCGGAGTGTGGTTCTTTCCCGAACTGATCTCATCTTCGCCAAGGAAGAAGAACCACCTGTCGCTCACTCAACTCTCCGATCAGCGTTCCGTGAATCCACCTGGCGAGCATCACAGTTTCGCGCCCGGCAGGCAACGGAGATCACCGCTGTCAGGCTTCGAGGAGCTCGGCTTCGAGGGCAGGGATCCGCCTGCCCGCGAAACGGAGGTTGGATCGGGCGCCTTCAAGCCGCTCTTGCAGCGTGACGGGCCGGGCGGCGGGCGAGGTGTGCCGATGTAGCTGGTCGATGGCGCTGCGGGTGCTGTGCGACCCCTGCCTGAGCCTGGAACGGGAGCAGCAGCCGACCGGCTCGCCAGAGGGCGACCGGCCGGATCCGGCGCATGTGAACCGCAACGGCGCGGCCGACGGGTAGCCGTGTCGGGCGGGATGGTCGGCGGGCTGCCCCACGACCGCACCGTCCGGCACGGGCGCGCGGATCGAGGTCTGACAGTCAGCCGCCGGCCCGCAGCCGGAAGACCTCCTCGCGGGCGCGGGCGACGTCGTCGGTGCTGGCGCCCTGCGCGAGCGCGAGCTGCCGGGCGAGCCGGCGGACGGCGGTGAGCACGCGCTTACCGATGCCGCGCTGGTAGCTGCCGTGCAGGGAGCGGCGGAAGGCACGGCGGTCCCTGCGGGACCCGGTGGCGGCGGTCAGCTCGGCCTGCGTGAACAGGCCGGCGGTGACCTCGGGGGCGAGGATGTCGCGCAGCCACCGCCGTTCCTGCGGCAGGGCGAGCTTGAAGGTGAGCCGGAGCAGCAGCAGGCTTGCGACGGACAGCAGGACGAGCCCTCCGACGAGCCCTCCCAGGGCGGCGAGCCCGCCGAGCCCGCCACCCAGGGCGGGGCCCATGGACATCAGGCAGTCCACCAAGCCGTGCCCGAGCATCGCACCGGCCACCAGTAGCAGGCCGCGCAGCCGGTGCGCGGAACCGCCGCGGCCGATCAGCCACATCAGTCCGGCGCAGTACACCGCGCTGAACAGCGCGTGCGCGGTCAAGCCGGTCACCGAGCGCCCCACCACGACCAGCAGGGCGGCACCGGCCTGGTCGGCGCCGAACGACTCCACGGCGCTCTTGTACGCGTACAGGACGTCCTCAGCGATCTGGAAGCCGAGTCCGGCGAACGCGCCGATCAGCAGCCCGTGGTACGGCGAGCGGACCAGCCGGGGCGCCAGGCCGATCAGCAGGACCAGCGCGGTGGCCTTGGCGCTCTCCTCGGTGAACGGGGCGGTCAGGCCGGGGCCCCAGTCGCCGATCCAGCCGTGCCCGAACAGCTTGCCCTCCAGCGAGATGGCCGCGCTGTTGGCGTGAAGCGCCATCACGAAGGTGGCGGTCAGCACGCCCCAGGCGAAGGCGACGACGAACAGCCGCGCCGGCAGGCTGGTGTACCGGTTGTGACGGCGCAGCAGGAACACCCACGGCACGGTGTAGAGGCCGAACGCGATCGCGCCGACGGCCAGTGCGGTCCCGTAGGCGCCGACGCCGCGCTGGTAGAACTCCACCAGTTGCTCCGCTCCGGCGAGCAGTCCGAGCACGAGCACCCAAAAGCAGGCGTTGCGCCACTGCACGATCCTGAACGGCGTGCCCCAGCCGGAGGCGTCGAGCGCCGCGGCCCTCGCCTCCTCCAGCTCCCGGCCGGTGATGACGGTGGTCACGACTGGTCCCCCTGGGTGGTCAGCGCGACGCTCGACAGCATCCGCTGGATTTGGTCGGTGCGGGTGGTCAGCTGCCCGTCGTCGGTGGCGGAGACAAGGATGGTCAGGCCTCGGCCGTCGGACAGCGCGTAGCTGGCCAGCACTCCCGCTCCGGAGGTGGCGCGGTAGGTTTCCCGCACCCCACTGACGTCGCCGGTCGCGGTGACGTGCGCCCGGTCGCCGGCAGCCCGGAAGCCCGGCAGGTCGGTCGTGTGCTCCTCGTCGGCGTTCACCTGATCCAGCAGCTGCGACGCGTCACCGCGGAAGGGGCCCACCTGGAGCGCGGCGGTCACCGTCCCGTCGGTGACGACCGCCTTGCCCTTGCCAGGCACCGGCGCGATGGTGGGCGTGCCGAGCGTGACCCCCTTCACCAGGCGCCACCCCTCGGGCGGAGCGAGCGTCAGGCCCGCTCCCAGGTCGAGCCGGTCGCCCGCGCGCACCACCGCATGGTCCGCCACCGACCGGTCGACCATTGGCAGCAGCACGGCCAGCACCAACCCGATCACCAATACCACGGCGGCGGGCACCAGGCTGCCCCGATCAAGGCCCCATCGCCGGTGCTCCACAACTATCGGACCCTCAGGAACCCCCGGGTCCACGTCCACCGCACTCACACCGCTCATCCCCTCGAAAGCTCCACCGTCGCCGGCGGCCGTCCCGGCCGCGCCACGGCGCCCCGAATAATCCCATAAGCATGGAACTGCTGGCCGCGGTCGGCATCGAGGAGGATCCGGAGCTGGCTGGCTGGCTGGCTGGCTGGCGGGCAGCGGCCGCGGCGAAGCCGAAGCGCTCACAGGCGGACAGGTTCCAGCAGGGCCTGCAGGCTGGCCGCGTTCGTCGAGCGGGAAGGGCACGCCCGGGCGCACCGGGAGGCCCTGGAGCCCGTAGAGCTGCCGGATGGGAGCGGAGGGTGGTGGCCGGGCCGGTCGTCGCACCGGGGACCTGGCTTACCCGCCCCACCCACAAGCCCCCACCGACAGCCTCCGGCGTGGCGGTGAGCCGACCGCCCCATGACGGACGGTCAGGTGGCGGCGCGCAGCGGCGCCAGCGCCGGGCAGCGGTCGGCACCGTGCCCGAACTCGGCCGGCTCGTAACCGTCCGGGCCGTGGACAGGGCAGTGGTCCGGCTCGTGGGTGAGACGGGCACCGCACGCGGCGCGCGGGCACGTGCACGCCCGGTCGCTGCTGTACATGTGAACGGTGAAGGCACGTGCCTCCTCCGCGGCGGCCAGGACCTCCCGGGCCGCGCCGCAGGCCGGGGAACTGGCCTGGTGGCCGGCTCGCGCCAGCGCATGGTCGGCGGCGGCCGCGAACCACGGCAGGGACGTCCCGTCAGCCCCGGCCAAAGGCCCCGTCAGTTGGTCGGGGGTGGCGGCAGCCAGATCCCGAGCCAGCAAACGGACAAACCCCGAACGAGCCCCACCAGACGCGGCGCGTAAGACAGGCGGGGCGGGCACGGCAGGCGCGGCAGACGCGGTGGGCACCGCAGACGGGGTGGGCATGGTAGGCGGAGCGGTCATGGCAGGGCTCCTGTGTCGCTCGGCGTGGCTTCCTACCGCCGAACCTAGAAACACCACCCGCCCCCACCCACCCCCGATTCCAGCCCAGCCACCCGGGCGCACGACCGCGAACCGCGTGAGGGCGCCCGGCCGGCGGCGGGTGTCACGGCGCCGCCTCGCTCCAGGGGTCGGGCATCCGGTCCAGGCTCCCCGCCCACCCGAGCAGGCGCTCCTTCTCCTTCGAGAGCGCCTCATGGTGCTGGCCAGTCCACTCCCTGGAGGCAAGCGTCCAGTCGGCCTGGCCGAGCAGTCGGGTGCGGGCCGCGCGCGCTTCCTCCTGACGTGGGAAGTCACCGATCAGGCTCACACCCGTACGGTGCTCGAGCCCACCCTCGTGCTCGGAGTACCGGTCATGGCGTGGAAGCCGTTCGTGGCACCTATTCGAGGGCGATCCACACACCGTGGTGCGGGTCCTGCCGGCAGACGAAGATGAGAAGCTCATCGCGAGCGCCTCGGAAGCCCGTCGGATCGTGGAACTCCGGGTCATAGCCCCGCTTGCGCGCGCGGAAGCGGTCTTCCACAGGGGTCCAGCTCAGTGCGCCGCGCTCGCCGTTGGGCAGCGTCAGAAGCAGGCTCATCTCCGAGTCGCAGGAGCACCGGACCGGTCGAGGGCCGTGCGGCCAGTACGGCCACCCGCCCGTCTTGAGACCAGGCGCCACCGACAGGTCATTGCCGTAGTCGTAGCCAGGGTCCTGCCCCAGACTGTTGTGCCAGGCGTGAATGCGGGACTGCAACTGCTCGGGAAGATCCTCGATGTCGGGGTACTCGGTGATCCGCTCGGGGTGCAGTACACACGGTTCGAGGAGGTACATGTCGTCCGCTGACCTGTTCCCGCCGATACTCGCATCGGTGAGTGATGCGGCGGACCGCCAGATCACCTTCGGGGCCGGCCCGTGGTAGTGCTCGTGCATGCCGGGGATGTCAGGGTGCCGGTGCGGGCACCACAGGATCTGCAGGAGATCTGTCCCGTCCGGGGAACCGGATCTCGGGGATGTCGGCCGCATGGAGCTGGATGACCGGGACCATGGAGACCGGTTCGGCTGGGGTCTCGGGCTCCCACGTCTTGACCGTTTCCTTCGGCGGCCGGCTCCCGGCCTTCTGCAGGAACTGCTGCCGCATCGCCGCCATCTTGCCCAGCGCCGAGTCGGGATCGGCGGCCTGCTCGGGGAACTCGGCGGTCCACTGGCTGAGCCGCTGGGCGAAGAGCGCGTCACCTCGTCGGAAATCCTCCAGCTCCGCACTGGTGGCCGGGCGCTCGATCTCGACCATGTGCGGCAACTGGCAGGTCGGCCAGGCCTCGCCTGCGGGCCAGAGCATCGGCCCTGCCACCGAACTCGCCCCCGGCGCGGATACCCCGCGACGCGGGTGCAGCCGGGTCGCGTCCTTCGCGTAGACAGCGAGCTCCGGAAAGACCACAAGGATGTCGACGGGCCGAGCGGGAGTGGTGAACATCGGGCAACGATCGCAGTTTGATCCCGGCCCATGTCAAGATCCGTCGCCCCAGCAGACCCCAGTTCTGCGCGGGAAGCGATCACACACTGCACGGGAAGCGATCACCTACCAGGCCACGGCACTGCACGTAAGCCGAACTCGTCAACACCCCGTGCTCGACAACGCGGTACCACCACAGCGGCGTGACACGGTCAGGAACGACCTTCAAGCCCTGGTGACGAGGCAGGTCCGCCGGCGCGGACCGCGCACAGAGCAGCGAGGACCACGCCGTCCAGACCGGCGCCACGTGGGCCACGTGGGCCACCTACGCCTCCCACCGAGGACGAGCCCGAAATACCTGACTGACTCCGTTCAGCGCTCAACCAGGCTCACCCGACCTAACAATTCGATGGCGCGGAGCGTGACCAGCGTCGACGCTAGTCACCGTGTCAGAATCCAAGCATCAGATCCGCGCCCTCTATACGGCTTCCACCGTGACGGTCTACCAGGCATACGCACCAGAGATCGGCCTGCCCGCAGCACACGACGGCCGCTTTCCCAGCGCCTGGCAACGAGACCGAATGACGTGGATCAAGCCGTCGTTCCTCTGGATGATGTATCGGTGCGGATGGGCAGCCAAGGAGGGGCAGGAGACCGCCCTCGCGATCGAAATCACCCGCGAGGGTTTCGAGTGGGCCCTGGCAAACGCCTGCCTGGCCCACTACGAACACGGGCTGCATCCCGACCGCTCCACCTGGAAACGCCAGCTGAAGCGAGCCCCCGCCCGAGTGCAGTGGGACCCCGAACGCGACCTGCACCTGCAACCGCTTGCCCACCGCTCCCTGCAACTCGGCCTCGCCGGCGAGGCCGCCGAGCGCTACGCGGACAAGTGGATCGTCTCGATCAGCGATGTCACCGCGCTCGCGCATGCCATCCATGCCCACGTCAGGGACGGAGCTCTAGACGCAGCCCAGCAACTCCTCCCCGCAGAACGCCCCTATCCGGCGAGCGACACCCTTCTCGCCCATCTGCGCGGCTGAGCCCGACCGCCTACGGCTGCGGACTTGCCGTTCCGGCGCCGCCCGCCCCGGCAACTCACGACAATCCAATACGCGATGCCATCAGTAGAGAGTGCCGCTCAGTGCCTGGGTGGTAGTTACGCTCGATCTGGCTGCCGCTAGCGGACAAAGCGTCACGATGACACTTCGCGAACGGCGCCGGGAGCGCTCAGCGAGCCTTGGATGCGTCGAGGACGCCCTGCGGGCTGATCCCGATCTCCTCGGCCTTGTCCGTCGCACGGTGGGCCTTGACGACCGCAGCGCGCCAGGTCAGGTCGTCGTAGTGGTCACGACCCTGGTCGTGGATCTCGGTAGCGGCCTGTCGGGCGTTTGCGGTCGCGATGGCCGCGTCAGCCAGAACACGGCTGGCCAGCCAAGTCGGGACGGACATCGCGGCACTCCTAACGATGGATCGATCTTGGATGTCAGAAACAGGCACTACCGGCCTCCCCTTGACACCAGGTCAGGCGGTGGCGCGCAGCGGGGCCAACGCCGGGCAGCGGTCGGCACCGTGCCCGAACTCGGCCGGCTCGTAACCGTCCAGGCCGTGAACCGGGCAGTGGTCCAGCCGGTGGATGAGCCGGACACCACACGCGGCCGCGGGGCACGTGCACGCCCAGTCGGTCCCGCCAGCAGAGCAGTCGGACCCCCGGAGCGCGGTAGAGGCCACCCGAAGCAGGCCGCCACCGGGCCTGCTCCCTTCGGTGGCTTCGCCCCAGGGAGCTGACGAAGAATTACTTGCTGCTCTTGGCAGGCTCGTCGGGTGCCAGGGTGTGGCCTGCGATGGCGGCAAGCTGGTCGGCTGTGGTCACGGTGATCGCGCCGCGGGGGATGGAGTGTGCGAGGGCGTCGAGGATCCGGTTCGCTTCGCGGACTGCGTCGGTGATCAGCGCCTGTGAGGTGCCGAGCAGTGCCGCGAGCGGCGGGTTGTGGATCTTCCAACGCGCCTTGAGGACGCCGACCAGCAGCCGGTCGGAGACTGACAGGTAGCGACTGCCGGTGCCCGGCCCGGTCTTCTTGCCCGGGATCATGATCGGCGGGTAGTCGGCGAGGTAGCGGCGATAGCGCTGCTGCAGCTCGCTCCAGGCTGTGCTCTCCATGCCGGTCAGGCTGGGATGGTGCAGCCAGGCGGGCGCCTTGTCTCCGGTGGGGAACCGGCCGAACTCCGGTGGGGCAACGGGCCGTTCGGGAGCCAGTGGTTCGGGACGCAGGGAGTAGTTCCAGGTGCCGTGCCACTCGTGGGCGTCCAGAGGAAGGCGCTTCATGACGTGGTCGGGGACGGTGACGCCGGTGGGGTAGGTGCCGGGATCGAACTCGGCGCGGACGCTCAGCCCGGTCCGGGTCCGGGTCGCGCCGATAGCCCTGCGTCCATACCGCCGTCGACCTGTGACATGGCCAGGTTGGCGGCAGTTTTCGCGTGGCGCTGGCTCCGCTAAATTTGGCCCCTTGCGTTTGAGTGCATCGGCGCGCACGCTGGTGACCAGCGGAAGGGGTAGATCGTGGACTACATTCACTACCTAGCGATCCATGAGTTCTATCTGGAATACAAGCTCAAAAGGATGCTTCCCAGTGATCCCCGCCGCCTTAGCGTCATTCTCGCCCTGACGTCTACTCAAGCGAAACTGAAGACGCTTAGGGAGACCGAAGAGGAGCGCCAGCAACTGCGCAGGCTGCTGGACAAGCACGAGAACTGGGTCGTCGATGAGCTGGAATGGCGTCGCGAGGCTCGGCAGGAGCATGTCGGCCGCGAGAGCTCAGAGACGAAACGCCATGCAGTGATGCAGACCCCGAGCGGGGCGCCTCGGCCGCCTCAGTCTGTCGTCGTGATGCAGCAGCACCACACCACGCACCCCCTCCAGAGGCAGATCGAACAGTTTCAAGAGGATGTTCGACGGGTTAACCATCCGAGCTACCGCCTTCCGGAAGAGGGCTGGTGACGACCCGAGGGTATCCGGTCCTTTCTTGGTGCGGCAGGTGGAACGGGTGGACTGGTGCGGGGTTCGGGTGACGGTCCGTCCCGGGTTCCGCTGCGGGGATCCCGGGACCGGTGTTGTGGTCGGGTAGCCGGCCAACTCGAGCGCTCATTGGCCAGCTGAAGCGCTCAGTCACATGTGGCTAATCGCCGTATTTCTCCTCGGCACTAATACTGCACGTCGATCGCTTGGATTCCGGTGAATTCGACTTCGAGGCCGGTGGCCCGTCCGCCGTCCTTGAAATAGGTTTCCTGGAACCCCTCGGCCATGATCTCTCGCAGCTCCTGGTCGCTGGCCCCTTGGTCCTGGGCGGCGAAGAGACGGTCGGCGTACTCGGCGGGGAGGTGGACGGTCAGGTGCCGCAGGCGGGCCTCGTCGGTGGTGCCGACGGGGGCGGTGTAGCCGAAGTAGGCCCATACCTCCACCGTGATGCCTGTGCTGGTGGCGGCCTTCTTGCGAGCCTTGCGGCGGTTGCCGGGCTGCCACACCTTCTGGAGCTCGCGGACCAGGGCGTCGCGCAGCGCGGAGCGCGGGTGTTTGCGCTCGCCCTTGAGGTAGCGGCGCACGGTGTTCGGGTCGACGCCGAGGCTGGCCGCGACCGTCTTCTTGTCGCCCTTGGCGGCCTTGACCAGCGCCCGCATCTGGGCCTGCGCGGACTTCGGCAGGGCCTGGGTGAAGTGCATGGGGGCCGCTCGGTCGATCGCGTCGGTGATCTCCTCCACGGTGTCCTACTTCCCGTCGGTCAGCGTGCTGTCGTAGCCCTTGATGTGGCGGGCCGGGTTGGCGCGCTGGTCGCGCTCGAGCCAGTCCACGACGGTGAGCATCTGCTGCACGCCCTCGACCTTCGCCAGGCCCGGGGTCGCACCGAGCCGGAAGGTGCCGGGCAGTACCCGGCCGGCACCGGTGAGCGGCAGGAAGTCCAGTGGGCTGGTGCCGGGAGAGGCGTAGACGACGCAGTCGTTGTTCACGCCGAGCGGGTAGCGGCCGTTCGCCTTCGCCACGTTGGCCATCTTGCGGTGCATGTTTACCCTCGCCTTGGCGATGACCGCGGCCCGGATGTCCGGGCGCCAGGTGGGCCGCTCCAGCGCCGGCCACGGCTCACCGCTCTTGTAGGTGACGCCCTGGGGGCGCTCGCGCAGCTTGCCGATCCCGAACTTCACCGTCGACTTCACCGCCGAGAGGACCATGGCGATCTGGTGGTGGCGCCACGCCGCCGAGGCGAGCTGGTCGTCGCCCATCTCCGCCAGGTGGCCCAGACCCTCGGCTGTGAGTGCGGCGCGCAGCGCCTCCAGGTCCTCGCCGGCGCCCTTGAGGAGGCGGTGGGCGGTCATCGAGGCGAGGAAGGCGCGCTCGTCGGTGTCCTTGTCGACCGGGATGCCGGCCTCGGCCATCGTGGTCACGTACGCCTCGCGCAGGCGGTCGTGCCACGGGTCGAGGTACGCGCCGCTCTTCTCCCGCACGTACGCCTCCATTGGTTCAACGTCGTAGCCGAGCTCGAGTGCGTACGCGACGGTCGGGGTGGCGTACCAGGCCGGGCCCTCGGGGCGCTTGCCGGACGGGGTGAACGGGTTGGGCAGTCGCGGGTCGGTCGGGACGCCGGACAGGTCGACGAACCAGCTCCCGGGGACCTTCTTGTGGAAGCGCGGGTTGGTCACGTGCACCGGTCCGCTCAGCCCGACCGACAGTCGGGAGGCGGCGGCGAGGTAGGCGGTGTTCAGGTCGATGCCCACCGCGAACGGCAGCACCATCTCCGCGTCGGAGAGGGTCTCGACGGGGCGGCTCCACTGGTACGACTCCTCGTCCAGGAACCCGCCGGTCCAGCCCTGCGCCTCCGGGTGCTCCGGCGGGACCTCCGGCGGCGCGGCCTCCACCGTCTCGGTCAGCGCGCCCGGGTTCGCACTCGACGCCCACCCGCCGGTCGCCTCGTCGCGCACCGCGCGGGTCGGCGGGCGCAGCGCTGTCATCAGTTCCAGGCCGCTGGTGGCGGTGGAGCCCCGCGGGGTGATCACCCGCTGGGCGTAGATGCCGAGGACGCGGGCCAGATCCGGCGCGGGAAGGCTGGCGGCGTCGCCCCAGGAGCGGGGGTCCAGGGCGCGCCAGGGCAGGACGGCGAGCTGAACGCACTGGCGCCGGCCTTCCGTGACCGGCTTGTAGATGCGGGGCCACGGGCCGAAGCCGCGGCGGGTGAGCTGCCACTTCGAGCGGGTCAGCGCCTTGACCACCTTGTGGTCCTCCGGCAGCCGCTGCGTGCGGCGGGTGGCGGGGTGGTCGTCCAGCGTGGCCGGCAGTCCGAACTTCGCTGCGGCCTCGGCGGTCAGCACGATCAGCGGGTCGGAGTCCTTCCCGGAGCGGTGCAGGCGTGCCGCGCCCAGACCGGACTCGCCCAGCGCCCAGGTGACCAGTTGCGCGAGCGTGGTCGCCGGGCAATCCAGGACCAGGCCGCCCACGCCGTAGGCGGTGCCGTCGCCGTCCAACACGGCCAGTGGCCCGTTGGGGAACTGCCCGTCGAAGTACGGAGCCGGCCGCGCCGCGCGACGCAGCGACGGCCCGGCCGCACGCACCGCAGTGGGCCGTACCGGCGAAGCGGCGGGAGCCTCCTGCGGGGCCTGATTGGCCGCATCCTCCACCGTGTCGGTCGCGACGGGCTCGGGTTCGGGTTCGGGCTCCACCGGCGCCGGGGCGTAGGCGGCCGGCACCTCCTCGACCGTCGAAGCTGCCGGGGCGGTGTCCGAGGCCGGATACTTCTCCGCCCAGCCCTCCAGCAGCCGCACATATGCCTCCAGGCGCGGCTGCCTCGGCTCGGAGCGACCCGCCTCCCAGTTCTTCACCGACTGCGCCGTCGTCTTCAGCACCTGCGCCAGCCGGGCCTGCGTGACCTCCGCAGCCTCCCGCAATCGCACCCGCTCAGCCGGCTCGGGCAGACGCGGCCCGCCATCCCCCTCCAGCAGCGCGTCCACCGCCGCGAACAACTCGTCCTGCGTGGGCACGAAGCCTCACCTCCGGCTCACAACCTAGCACTGCTTTAGCCCTGTACCCGCCCTGTATTTAACCCTTTCGGTTAACCCTTTCGTTTAACCCTCTTCGAGCTGGTCCCCCCGGTCGAGCCAGCCGCCCACGCACTGGTTGCTACGACCGGTGTCCCGTGACAAATGATCTTGACCGTTTGCCAGATGATCTTGACGGACAGTAGGTTTCTGCCACTTGATCTTGATCGGTGGTGGGGAGTCCGGTGGCTGTTGCCGCGTTGGCGTACGACGATCCGGTGCTGTCTGCGTTCGAGCTGGACTTCGTCGACGCTGGTGAGCGCCGTCGGCTGCCGCTCGGGCAGGCCTGGAACCGGCGGTTCGAGTCCGCCGATCCGGTGCGCGAGTTCCGCTGGGCAAAGGGCGGGCAGGGCTTCGCGGGCTGGTACTTCTCGGCGACGGTGGACAACCACGTGGGCTACGAGTCGTGGCTGGAGCGGGACCGGTTGATCCTGCTGGATCGCGAGCCTGAGGTCGTCGGGATCGCCTCGCAGCCGTTCTGGCTGCACTGGCACGACGGGAAGCGGCTGCGCCGACACGCGCCGGACTACTTCGTGCGGCTGGCGGACGGCCGTGGCCGGGTCGTGGACGTGCGGGCCGGCGACCGGATCGAGCAGGCGGACGCGGAGGCATTCGATGCGACGGAGCAGGCCTGTCGGGCGGTCGGCTGGGAGTTCGTACGCGTCGGCGAACCGGAGCCGGTGCTGATGGAAAACGTGCGCTGGCTGTCGCGCTACCGCCGCAGCCGCTGCGCGAACCCGGAGGTCGCCGCGCGCCTGGTCGACGTGTTCGGCGAGCCGGTGCCGCTGCGGTCCGGGGCCACAAAAGCGGGTGATCCGCTGGTGGTGCTGCCAGTGTTGTTCCACCTGCTCTGGCACGGCGACCTGGCCGCCGATCTGGAGAGCGAGCCGCTGTCGTCCACCACGCTGGTCAGCGGAAGGCGGACACGGTGAGCGGGCGGCAGAGGCCGGCAGGGATCGCGGTCGGCGCGTGGGTGCGCTTCGCCGGGCAGGTCAGGGCAGTCGTGGGTGTCACTGCGACGACGGCCCTGCTGACGGACACCGGCGGCGGCCGGGTGGAGGTGGCGGTCGCGGAGCTGACGGGCGATCCGGACTTCGCCGTGGTCGACCTGCCGGTTCGCACGCCGCTGCCGGCCCAGTCCCGGCTGGAGACGTTTCCGCCTGAGGCCATCGAGCGGGCACTGTGGTGGGAGGGCCACATCCTCGAAGTCCTGCACGGCCGCTGCCCGGAGGCCGACTCGGACGCTTCGCCGCGCCAGGGCTACGGCCCGGAGAAGTCGCTGACGGCCCGGCAGCGGGCGAAGGCCGTCGAGCTGGCGGCGGCCGGCCACGAGGTGTCGGCCAGCGCGATCGGCAACCTGCGGCGCAAGTACCAGGCTGATGGCGTGCTCGGCCTGGTCGACCGCCGATCCGCCCCCAAGGCGCCCGAGTTCACCGCGGTCGACGGGCGGGTGGTCGCGGCGATGCGCGCGGCGATCAGCGAGGGCATCGACGCCTCAACCCGCACCGGGTCGTACTTGATCTGGCGGACCGGGGAGATCCTTCGCCGCACCCCCGAGGCCCAAGGTGTCGAGCTGCCCTCGCAGCGCACGCTCTACCGGCTGCTGGCGAAGCTGACCCGCGGCACCCACACCTTCGGCGCCGCGAGCACCCGCCGCTCCAGGGCCCACGGGGCGAAAACCCCGTTCGGCGAGCTGCCGGCGTTCGCGCCGGGCGAGGTGATGCAGATCGACTCGACGCCGATGGACGTGATGGTCCTGCTGGACGACGGCGTCCCGGGCCGTATCGAGCTGACGGCGATGATCGACGTGGCGACGCGCACGCTCACCGCGGCGGTGCTGCGGCCGACCACGAAGGCGGTCGACGCGAGCGTGCTGCTGGCTCGCACGGTCACGCCGGAGCCGCAGCGGCCGGGCTGGGCGGACGCCCTGCGGATGTCGCGCTCGGTGCTGCCGCACCGCCGGTTGCTGACCCTGGACGAGCGCCTGGAGCACGCCGCGGCCCGGCCGGTGATCGTCCCGGAGATGATCGTCTGCGACCACGGGAAGGCGTTCATCTCCCGGAACTTCAAGTCGTCCTGCCGGTTCCTGGAGATCGACTTCCAGCCCGCACACAAGGGCTCCGGTTTCGAGAAGGGCCACATCGAGAAGATGCTGGCCTCGATCGCGACGCTGTTCGTCCAGTTCCTGCCCGGCCACCTGGGCCGCAGCACTGACCACCGCGGCCGTCACCCGGAGCGCGATCGGCTCTGGTCGCTGCTGGAACTCCAGGAGCTGCTGGACGAGTGGATCGTCGCCCACTGGCAGAACCGCCCGCACGACAGCCTGCGCGACCCCGCGCACCCGAGCCGGATGTTCACCCCGAACGAGAAGTACGCGACCCTCGTCGAGGCCTGCGGCTACGTCCCCGTCGCGCTCGGCGGCGACGACTACGTCGAGCTGCTGCCCGCCGAGTGGCGCGCGGTCAACGACTACGGCATCAAGTTCAAGCACCGCGTCTACGACAGCCCCGACCTCGACCCGCTCCGCCGCCAGGACTCCGGCATCACCGCCAAGCGCGGCCTCTGGGAAGTCCACCGCGACCCCTACGACGTCTCCCGAATCTGGGTACGCGACCACCGAGGCGACGGCCGGCCATGGATCCAGGCGACCTGGAAGCACCTGCACCGCGCGCCGGTCCCCTTCGGCGAACTGGCCTGGGACCACATCAGCCACCAACTGCCCGGCGCCACCGAGACCGAGATCGCCGACGCGGTCACCGCCCTGCTCACCCGCGCCCACGCCGGACCCGACCGGCCCGCCGCGGGCAAGCTCGGCCGCCGCGACCGACGGGTCGCCGCCCGCACCCGCGCGACCGCCACCGCGGCCGCCGTCCCGCCGAAGGGTTCCCCCACCGCACCCGCGCCAGACCCAGCCTCGGAACCGCCCGCCGACGACGGCCGGCCACTGGCCAAGGTCATTCCGCTCGGCCTGTTCGACCCCCTGGAAAACCCCTGGAGACGCACGTGACCGCCCCCGACAGCCTCACCGGACACGCCCTGCAGGAGGGCGAGGACGAGGTCGGACGGCACCTGACCACGCTGGAGGGCTGGCGACGGTTCATAGCCGACCCGCCCCCGCCGCCGGCACTGCTGCCCCGCGCCGAACACGAAGCACTCGGCGACCTGGAGCGGATGCTCTACGACGAGGCCCGCCTCGACCACCACGCCCGCCTTCGGGTCGTTGCCACCTCGACGGTCCGTCATGCGGTCACCTGCGGACGGCGCCTGGTCCTGCTGAACCGGCACGCCATCAGCGCTCGACGCGGGCTGATCCTCTCCGGCCTGGCCGGCACCGGCAAGACCATCGCCATCACCCAGCTCGGACGCGCCCACGAACTCCTCGACCAGGCCCGCCATCCGGGCAACCGCGACCGCATCCCAGTCGTCTACATCACCGTCCCGCCCGCGGCCACGGCCCGCATGATCGCCGCCGAGTTCGCCCGCTTCCTCGGCCTGCCGACCCGCGGTCGCATCAACATCACCGACATCATCGAGGCCGTCGTCGGCGTCTGCACCGACACCCGCACCGGCCTGATCCTCGTCGACGAACTGCACAACATCTCCCTGACCAGCCGCGCCGGCGCCGAAGTCGCCGACACCCTCAAGTACTTCTCCGAGCGCATCCCCGCCACGTTCGTCTACGCCGGCATCGACATCGAACGCAGCAACCTGCTCTCGGGCACCCGCGGCGCCCAGATCGCCGGCCGCTTCACCCTCCTGCCCACCCGCCCCTTCCCCTACAGCGAGGAATGGGCCGGCCTGGTCGCCACCCTGGAGGAGAACCTCCTGCTCCACGACCACCGGCCCGGCACCCTCGTCGCCCTCGACCGCCACCTCCACAACCGCACCGGCGGCATGATCGGCGCCCTCTCCCACCAGATCCGCGGCGCGGCCATCGACGCGATCCTCACCGGCACCGAGAAGATCACCAAGGACAGCCTGGACGCCGTCCCACTCGACCACACCGCGCAGACCAACGCCCGCACCGCCCCCTCTGGCGGCCGCCGGTGAACACTCCGCCCACCCAGCCTCCGCTGCGGCCGCTGCCGGTCCGGGTCCGTCCCCACCTCGGCGAGGGCACCGACTCCTACCTGCGCCGCCTCGCGCGAGGCAACCACCTCAAGCCCAGCTACCTCAACAGCCTGGTCTGCCCGAAATCCCGCCACGGGAAGCCCGACATCGCCCTCCTCGCCCAGCTCGCCGACCGGTCAGCCACCGACCTGCGGCGAGCACTCGCCGACGCCCCCGGAAAGGCCCGGCCCGCCGAACCACAACCCGTATCCGGAGAGCCGAGCCTTCACGACGTCGACCTCCTGCTCCTCACGTCCGCCCTTCAGGACGAAGGCATTCCCCTGCGACTCGCCGCCCAACGGCGCGGCCTCGACCCCAAGACCGTCCGCAAGGCCCTCCAACAGCAGGAACCCCGCCGGTTCTCACGAAGAGTTCCCGGCTGGGAAGTTCGCCGGAATCTGATAGACGCCATGGCCACAGAGGGTCTCCCCACGGCAGAGATCTGGGCCCGGATGATGGACGACCACGACACGCCGCTCACCTACAACGGCATCAACACCTACCTCGGCCGAACGCGCTCCGCCCTCACCCACAGCTGAGGACACATCGCCAAACGCGAGCGGTCCAGACCCGATGCAAGGTGCTGCGGGCGATCCGCGCATCATTGCCGCTATGGCGAACGCGGTTGAGAAGATCAAGGTCTGGTTTCGCTTCACCCCTCGCGAAGGCTGGTTCCCTCAGGACACGGAGGGCCTGTGGGCAACCAAGCTCAGTGCCGACACGGCGCGAGTGCAGAACGTTGCGTTCCTCCAGGACGGGGTGGCGGAAGGCGACGTCGTGAGGTTCCAGACGGACGCAGACGGCAGGCACTGGGCTGTCGGTCGGGTCAGCGCCTCCGGCAACTGCACGATTCGGGTCGTCCCCATCCCTTCCGGTCCTCTGGGCCGCAGCCCCCAAGCCGTCCACCAGCGCCTTTCACCGTTCGGGCTCGGAGGCGAGGTCTTCAGTGAGGAGTTCCCCATGGTCGCCGTCAACGTTCCGGCCAACGCCGACTTCTCCGGGATCAAGAAGCTCCTGAACCGCGGCAAGGAGGGAGGCTGGTGGCACTTCGAGGTCGGGTGCGGCAACGACGCGTGGTGGGGCGCCTGACCGTCCGCCACCGAACGGCGAGGACCTTCAGTCGCGGACGGCTCGGGCCTCAACACCAACCGTGCGTAGTCTCCGAGCAAGCTGCTCGATCTCGGGCAACGTCGCCGCGCTCTGACCTGACTGCACAGCCTGGAGCATCTTCCTGGCCTCATTCAGCTCAACATTCAACGTCGCCCGGATCACCTTCATGATCACAGCGGTTCGGGCACCTTGCTGAGGGAGGTCAAGGCGCGCGGGGCCACGCTCGCCGAGCAATCGCTCACGCAGATCGGCCGGCACGTCTCCACTCCCGCATACCGCTGACGGCCCGCAAACGGCACAGTCGGCCTCGATGCTCCATTCCAGGCGGTCGGAAATCAGAGCTTGCCCGCCCGAGCATGGCGCCTCCCCTCTGCAAACAGGGCATGCCGCAGCGAAACTGACGTACTCGCCGACGCTGGCGAAGCGCTCCCGCTCAGTCACCCCTATGAGATCCATCCGCGCATCGTCTCACCAGCCACCTGTTACTGACTTCGGCGTTTCAGGGTGATGGTGGTGGCAGGTCCAGGGAGAGGCCGGTCCCGGCGAGGAAGCCGTCGAGGATGTCGGGGCGGTACTGGAGCCGTTTGAGCCGGTTGCGGACGAGGGCTTCGAGACGGTCGACGGCGACCGAGGAGAGGTTGGCCAGGCTGTGCTTGACGTGCGCCCAGAGCCACTCCACGGGGTTCAGGTCCGGCGCGTAGGCGGGCAGGATGTATACGGTCAGCCAGTTCCTGGCGGCGACCAACTCGCGCATCACGTGGGAGACATGGGTGTTCAGCCGATCCCAGACCAGCACGATCGGCGCCTTCACCAGATGGTGGATGCCGTCGATCAGGCCGATGTAGTCGCGCTCGGAGAGGCTCCGCCGCTCGCCCTTGCGACCGGTGTGCCGCCGGATGCGGTGGGACAGCCTGGTCCGGGAGCCTGGCCGCACGGCGATCAGCCCAGCGACCGAGACACGTCCGGAGCGGCTGCCGGAGACCTTCACGACCGGGGTGATGCCCCGCCGTCCCCAGGTACGTCCACGGGGCGGCCTGCGCGTGAAGCCGGCCTCGTCTTCGAAGCAGACCCACCCATCGCAGTCCGCCCGGGCTCTTTTACCTCCGCCCAGGTCACCTCCGTCCACGCGGTGACGGCCTGCTCGTCACGTTCCGCAGCCCGCCTAGCGGGCATCTGCGGAGTGAAGCCAAGTCTGTGCATCAGCCGTGTAGCGCCCGAGACGCTGTACGAGACGTGGAACTTCCGCCCGATCAGCGTGGCCACCCGCGCTGCCGTCCACACCTGGTCCTCCACCCAGCCGTGCGCGGCCGGGCCCTGGTCCAGATACCCGGCGAGCTTCTCCAGGCAGCGCGGGGACAGGCGGCACCGCGACCCACCCGGGCCACGTGATGCCAGCGCCTCGACCCCGCCCTCGCGCCACAACTGGTGCCACTGGTAAGCCGACTTCCCACTCACCCGCAGGCGCCGGGCCACCTCCGCCGGCTTGACCTCCTGCTCGAACAGCTCGGCCGCCTGCATCCGCACCGTCTCCCGGCGCAGCCGTCCTGAAGCGGTCAGCCCGCCCCCATCCGCGTATCTCACACCCCATCGGATACAGCCACCACACCGAGCTCGTCAGGCAAACCGGGACAGTTCACCCTGGCGCGCCGAAGTCAGTATGGACAGTGGCGACGGAAAGGAACCAGAGGCGTGTCCGAGATTGTTGACGAGGTCATCCCCCTGCAGGGAGGCCGCATCACTTCTGGCGTCGTCCGTATCGGTGACACGGTCCCCGTGCCCCCGGACGCGGCGCAGCGTGGGCCGTCGCCGAGCCCGTCGCCGTGATGACGGCAGGCGTGCCCCCGGGGCTCAGCCCCTGGGCGCGCCCAGGAAGCGCAGCACGGCGAGCACCCGGCGGTGGTCCGCATCGGCCACCGGCAGGTCGAGTTTGGCGAAGATGTTGTTGATGTGCTTGGCCACCGCGCTCTCACTGACCGTCAGCGCCTCGGCGATGCCGGCGTTGGACCGGCCCTCCGCCATCAGGGCCAGCACCTCCCGCTCGCGCGGGGTCAGGGCGGCCAGGGGGTCGCCGCGGCGGAGCAGAAGTTGGGCGACGACCTGGGGGTCCAGCGCCGTTCCCCCCTCGGCCACCCGCCGTACCGCTGCTGCGAAGTCCTGGACATCGGCCGCGCGTTGCTTGAGCAGGTAGCCCACTCCGCTCGTGTTGGTCGCCAACAGGTCAGCGGCGTACCGCTCCTCCACGTACTGCGAGAGCAGGACCACCGCCGTGCGCGGCCGGCCGCGGCGGATCACCGCGGCCGCCCGCACGCCCTCGTCGGTGAAGGTGGGCGTCATCCGGACGTCCACCAGAGCGAGTTCGGGCTGGTGCTCCTCGACGGCGGCCAACAGCGCTTCCGCATCGCCGACTTCCGCGACGACCTGGAAGCCGCCCATCTCCAGCACCTTGACCAGGCCGACCCGCAACAGCACCGAGTCCTCGGCGATCACCGCGCGCACGGCAGCTCCGCCGTCACGGTCGTCGGTCCCCCGACGGGGGGCCGTCAGTGCCTGTGGCAATGGTGGTCGGCGTGCCGAAGGTTGCATTCGCCAGTTGGAGGAACCCGTCAGTGGAGGTCAGGGTCAGTTCCTGAGAGTGGATCCTCGAGGCATCGACGTGGACCGGTCCGGCCAGCTGGAGGTTCAGCCCATCAGGACAGCGGAACCCTGTCACCCTGAACTGCTCAGCCCGGTAATGCGGCAGCCGCACCGGGCCGCTGTCCGCGGTAGGCCGCCCACGCGAGATGTTGACTCGCGACTTGAAGCGTTCGCTCCAGCTGTGTCAGGCAGTTGTTGAGGCGTGCTGTTCCCTGAGGCTTCGCGAGCACCAGCGCTTCCCAGGTCCAGCGCCTGGCTCGTGATCGACACCGTGTCTCATGAGACATGCTGAGCGCGAAGAAAAGGTCCGCACCGCGTACGCCAAGGGCTGGCAGGTGCTGGCGCACGTCAACGGGGACGCCGCGATCGACCAGTTCATCGAGGCGGTCAAGGCCGCCGCCGAGGTCGAGCCCGCTGACGCCGACCGGCGGACGGTGGCGATCCACGCCCAGACCGCCCGCGAGGACCAGATCGAGGACTTCGCCAGCCTGGGTGTCATCCCGTCCTTCTTCTCCATGCACACCTGCTACTGGGGCGACTGGTACCGCAAGACCGTCCTCGGGCCGGAGCGTGCCGCCACCATCTCCCCGGCCCGCTGGGCCGTCGACCGGCAGATGATCTACACCTCGCCCCACGACGCCCCCGTGGCCCTGCCCAACTCCATCGCCATCCTGTCCAGCCAGGTCACCCGCCGCACCCGCACCGACCAGATCGTCCTCGGACCCGAGCAGTGCGTATCAGCCCTGGACGCGGTCAAGTCCATCACCATCAACGCCGCCCACCAGTACTTCGAGCAGGACCACAAGGGCAGCATCGAGGTCGGCAAGCTCGCCGACCTGGTGATCCTCTCCGCCAACCCCCTGACGGTCGAACCGGAGAAGATCAAGGACATCACGGTCGCCGAGACCATCAAGAAGGGAACCACCATCCATCCCGCCGTCGCCGCCGCCGCCAACAGCGATGAGCCCGAGCCCGGCCCGGAAGCGCCGGCCGACTACCAGTGGCACGGCTGCTGCTGACGGTCCCGCAGTCGCCGAACGCTTCTGACGTGGGCGCCGTGAAGTCCGTGAGAATGTGCCAGGCACGAGCACGGGCAGGGACCGGCCGCATCCCACAGTGCGGCCACCCCGGGCTTGCGACCCGGGGTGGCCGCACTGTGCAAGCCGTTGGCCTCAGCGGACGATCCGCTCCACGATCCAGTCGACCAGCGGCTTGGTCACCTGGCTGTGCACGGTGTTCTCACTGTCGCACTTGAACTCGTCGAGCGCGCTCTTCTCGTCAGCCCCCTCGACCTTCTCGTACGGGTCGACGTTCCACTCGACCGGGTCGTAGTCCAGCGCGACCGCACTCACCGAGGGGACGAAGCAACTGCGCTCGTACTCCGTCGAAATGGTGGCCCCAAGCGCCTCGGCGATTCCACCGAAGGTGTCGAGGATGCCGCCGGGCACACCGTCCAGGCCGGGGACGTGCGAGGTGAAGCCTCGCCGCACCTGGCCGGCGGCCCGCATCTCACCGATCGGCTGGTACTCGCCGCCGTCGGGCTGGAAGTTCGCCTGGACGTAGTGGACCAGCGGGACCTGGACCTTGAACACCTCCTGCCCCGCCGGCAGGTCGCGCCCGATGCCGTTGCCGGTGCCGTTGGCCACGCCCAACTTGCGCGGCCGCCGCGGGAACTGGCCGAGGTCCTCCAGCTCCGCCAGGAACTGCGTGCGCAGCTCGCTGGCGGTGGCGACCGGGCCGGAGTACTTCGCGTCCGGGACCCAGGCGTACAGCAGCTGCTGCGCGGCGGGGCTCCTGATCAGCTCGGCCTTCTTCACCTCGCCGGGCGGGACCGGCAGGGCCTCGAAGAAGTATGCGAGCTGCTGGAGGACCAGCGGGATCCAGGCGCCGTTGTGCGGGGAGTCCCACGAGAGGTAGGTCCCGGTCTGGTGGTCCTGCTTCTTCTCCTCCATCTCGGCGAGGGCGTAGCGGGTGATGATGCCGCCCATGCTGACCCCGCCGACGATCAGCTCCACGTCGCCGTGCCGCCGCGCGATGACCTCCTGGATGGCGCTGATCACCACGCCGGCGTTGGCCTGGATGTAGGTGTGCCGCTGCTCGAAGCCGACCAGGACGACGTCGATGCCCGCGGTGAGCAGCTGGTCGAGGAAGCCGACCTGGCTGCCTGGGTAGGGCGCGTTGAAGTGCGCGAACAGCCCCGGAAGGTCGCTGGGACCGTAGTTGAAGCCGTCCGCGAAGATGAACGGCCGCTCCAGCTCGTCGTGGCCGTCGGCGAGGTACACCGCGGCCTCGCCGACGGCGACCTCCCGCCGGTACGGTCGCGCGGACCGCAGCGGCAGGGTGTACGTCGGCTCCCGATCGTCGGCGCGCGCCACGCCGGTGGGGGCACCGAACCACGGGCCCTGCGGCAGGTGCTTGGCGAACTCCGCCACCTTCTCGGCCGAGGACTTCTCCTCAGCATGATTCCACGTCAGTTCGACGTCGATCCTGGCTTCCTGCGTCATGGGGACTGCCACCACTCTTCATTGATGTCGTTCACGAACCTGGCAAGGCGCGCACCGCGAGGGCTACGAACGGGCGTGAAATGCACGGGAGTTGTCACGGCTCCCCGAACATGACGGGATCCACTTCCGGCCCCTCGCGATGATTTGCAGCAATGGCGCCGTAACTCAATGTGCCGTAAGTTCGCATGAAAACCAGACCGCCGCGCCGACCGAGCACCCTTCGGTGTCGGTCACGGACACCGTCGCCGATCCGGTCACCAGCGACGTCGTCGCCGGGCCGGGCGGCTTCACCTACGCCCTCAGCGGCGGACCGGCCGCGCTTCTGGCCGGCAAGCCCAACAACGGCTTCACCCTGACCAGGGTCGACGCCGGCCGACCCGCCGTGAACCGAACCGGCGCACGAACGCGGATGCGTTCCGCCTCGGCGAGCCGAGCTCGACGGCGGACCGTATGGGGGATGCTCCGGAGAGACAGCATGCTTTCGGCTCAGCAGTGATCGTCAGGAGCCGGTTCACGGCTCTCGTCGAGATGGTCGGGATGGCTGGTCAGCAGTCTCGTTGCCTGACGGACAGTCAGCTCCTGGGCCACGGCCGATGCCACGATGCCGCCCCCGAGGGCAACCGCTACACGGCTGCGGTGGTCGGCACCCGGCGTCCGGCCTTGGCCGCTCGCGCCGCGAGTCCGAGAGTGCGGGTGAGCATCATCGCCACGGCCATCAGCAGCAGTGCGTCGGTGAGGGCGTTGCCGGACACCTGGTTGTCGAGCATCCAGCGGCCCAGCTGCTGGCCGAACCAACGCTCCGAACCGTAGGAGAACGCGGCCCGTGCGCCGACCACTACGATCCAGAGCGCCGCGTAGGCGAAACCCGCCCGGCTGACCGGACCGCCGGTCTTGGGGCTGCGGTAGACCTCGGTGAAGGTCATCGCCAGCAGGCCGACGGCCAACCCCACGACGACGGCGGCGAGTTCGAGGGCCAGGCCGGTACCGTCGGTGGCGGGACTCCTGATGAACAGGGGGACGATCGCGGTGGCCATCAGCAGCGGCCGCAGGATGCGCAGCTTCCCGATCTTCCGGTGGGGTCCGAGGTCCGCTTCCAGGACGGCGATCAGGACCATACCGTTAATGATCATGGCTTGGGTGAGCATGGACATGGGGACACAGCCTCTCGATGAACGGTGCGCCGAGGGTTCCGGCCGGCCTGCTCAGACTCGTGCCGGCGGGGAGAGCCCCGCGCCGTAGCAGGGGGTGACATCGGGGGGTGAGCCGTGAGGCGTGCGGTGGCACCGGTCTCACCCTGCGGGTCACCGCACAGGGTGACGCGTTCGGCCTCGGGCGTATCTAGTGTCGGCGCGGTCAACAGGCCGTCCGAACCGACGCGTGCCCCACGGGAGTCCTCGAGTGAACGTGCTGAACCTTCTGGAAGTGCTGGTCGCGATCGCCGTCGTGGGCTTCGTGATCGCGCGTCAGGTGCGCGGTGAGCCGCTGCGCGGGAAGCGGCTGATCGTGCTGCCCGCCGTTCTCGCCGTCGCCGGTCTCACCCGTCTCGGCAACGGCGGCCGCCACCTCACCACCGCCGACATCGCCTGCCTGGTCATCGGCGCGGTGGCCGCCGCCGGGATCGGCGCAGCCCAGGGAGCCCGGCTGCGGCTGGAGTCGCGCGGCGGTGCACTGTGGGCGCGGATGCCGGTGCGCGGGCTGTGGCTGTGGCTCGCGCTGGTGGCCTCGCGACTGGTGATGACGCTCGTCGCCACGGCAGTCGACGCCCACGTGGCGGCCTCCACGGCGCCGATCCTGATGCTGCTGGGCGTCAACCGGCTCGGTCAGGCCGCCGTCGTCGCACCGCGCGCTCTCGCCTCCGGCGTGCCGTTCGCCCCGGAGAAGGACAGCCGCCCCTTCGACGTGCTGGGCACCCTGGCGGGGCTCCTGGGCGGTCCGGCCGACCCGCCGGCGCGCAGCGCTCCGCAGGCCTCGTCGTATCCCCCGGTCGCCCCGTACCCCCAGGCCACCCCGGGTCCGCAGGACGCGCGGTACGCGACCGCCCACAACCGCCTGGAGCGCGATGTCCTCGGCGACCAGGGTGGCCGGTGACTGCGATGACCCGACGCCACCCGCCGGGCATACCTCCCGCGCCGGACGGTGAAGGCGAAGCCCGAGCGACCGGGCGGCCGGCGGGCCGGTATCCTGCGCCCGTGCTTCGTACGGTGTCATGGCTGCTGCGGACCGGCGCGTACGCGTGCGTCGGCCTGAAGACCCTCGTCCACCCTCCGGCCGGGACCGGGAGCCTCGCCCTCGCCGTCGCCGCTTACGCGCTCTGTGGCGTGGCCCTGCTGGTGTGGGGGCTCACCGATGTCACCGGCGACGCGGCCGCGGGCCATGCCCCACGGCTGCGGCTGCTGCTCGGTGCCGCCGCCGTCCTCGCGGGGTGCGCCAGTGCCCTACCGCACGCCGGATCACTCATCGGTCTGGCACTGCTCTTCGTCATGCAACTGGGCACCGAGGCGAGCCTCCCGGTGGGCTGGGCCGCGGCGGGCTGCACGGTGGCGGCGGTGGAGACCGGGGTACTGGTCAGCGGGGCGGGCCGCGGGATCGCCCTCGGCTATCCGCTGTTGGTGGTCACGGTGCTGATCGCCAGCCACAACCGGCGCGCCTGGCGGCTGCGTGCCGAGCAGTCCGCGGACCTGCTAGCCCAGGCCGAGCTGCTGCGCGCCGAGCAGCGCCGGGTGGCCGTGCTGGACGAGCGCACCCGGATCGCCCGCGAGATCCATGACGTACTGGCCCACTCGCTCGGTGCCCTGAGCATCCAGATCCAGGCCGCCAGCGCCGTGTTGACGGACCATCAGGACATCGACCGGGCCGTGACCGTGCTCGCCGGGGCGCGGCGACTGACCGCCGACGGCCTCACCGAGACTCGCCGCGCGGTGCACGCCCTGCGCTCGTCCCTCGCACCGCTCGACGAGGAACTGGCCAAGGCGGCGGACACCCACCGGCAAAGGCACGGCGTACCGGTGCGGCTCACCGTCGAGGGCGAGCCCTTCCCACTCCCCGCGGACCAGGCACTGCCCCTCTTCCGCACCGCGCAGGAAGCCCTGACCAACGCCGCCAAACACGCTCCCACCCAGCCGGTGGAGGTCATCCTGACCTACGAGGACGACCACGTGACACTCACCCTCGACAACCCGCTCACCCAACGAGCCGGTGACAGGCCGCAGTTCGCCACCGTCGACGGCGGCTACGGGCTCACCGGGATGCGCGAGCGCCTCCTGCTGCTGGGCGGGACGCTCGACGCGGGGGCACGGGACGGCCGGTGGCGCGTGTGCGCCGAGGTGCCGCGATGAGCGCCCAGGACGCCCGGCCGCTGCGGGTGGTGGTCGCCGACGACCAGGCCAGCGTCCGGGAGGGCCTGGCCCTCATGCTCGACCTGCTCCCGGACATCGACGTCGTGGCCTCCGCGGCCAACGGCCAAGAGGCGCTCGACCGGGTCGCCGAGCACCACCCCGACGCGATCCTGCTCGACCTGCACATGCCGGTGCTCGACGGCACCGAGACCACCCGCAGGCTCACCGCCGACCACCCCGGGGTCGCCGTCGTCGTCCTGACCACCTACGCCGACGACACCTCCGTCCTGGAAACGCTGCGGGCCGGGGCCCGCGCCTACCTCACCAAGGACGCCGACCGTCTGCACATCGCCCGTACCCTGCACAGTGCTGCCGCGGGCCTGTCCGTCCTCGACCCCAAGGTCCAGGCCACCCTGCTCGCCGCGGCGAGCAGGGTGGCAAGTGCTCCCGCCCGGCCCCCGCACCCCGACCCCGCCGACCCGCCGCACCCCGACCCCGCCGACCCGCCGCTCCCCGACGGCCTGACCCGCCGCGAGGCGGAGATCCTCACACTGATGGCACGCGGCATGACGAATACCGAGATCGCCGCCGCCCTCTTCCTGAGCGGCAACACCGTGAAGACCCACATCAGCCGCGTCTTCACCAAAACCGGCTCCCGCGACCGCGTCGCGGCCGTCCGCTACGCCGGCGACCACGGCCTGGGCTGACCGGTCCCGCGCACGGGCTTGACGGGTCCTTCGTGTCGGCTTCCACCGTGCGCAGCTGGCTGGACCGGGACACGCTCAAATCCTGGCAGCACCGCTGCTGGATCTTCATCACCGGCCCCGACTTCCGCACCAAGGCCCAGCGCGTGCTGGATCTCCACCCGAGCACGCTTCCCTTCGGGCTCACGGGCAGCTGATGCGCTTCGGCGGCGGCTTCTGTCAGGCTGGACCTCATGAGCGTGGAACGGTCCCGGCGTCTGGTCGTCTTGCGGCATGCCAAATCCGCCTGGCCCGAGGGTGTGGGCGACCGCGACCGACCGCTGGCCGCACGAGGGCTGCGCGACGCCCCGGCCGCGGGCCGATGGCTGCGCACGGCCGGGTGCGGGCCGGACGCCGTCGTGTGCTCACCGGCCCGCCGCACCCGCCAGACCTGGGACCTGGTCGCGGCTGAACTGGATGCCGTACCGGCGGTGACCTTCGACGAGCGCGTGTACGGCGCCAGTCTCCCCGTTCTCCTCGACGTGCTGCACGAGACGCTGGAGCAGGTGCGGTGCCTGCTGCTGGTAGGTCACTTCCCTGGTGTGCAGGAGCTTGCGCTGGCTCTCGCCCGTGACGCGCTGGGCGACGCACGGGAGCGGATGTCGGCGAAGTTCCCGACATCCGCTCTCGCGGCGCTGGCGATGAGTGATCGGTGGGACCAGGTCGGCGAAGGCTCCGCGGTGCTGACCGACTTCGTCGTCCCCCGCGGCCAAAAACCCTGATCCACATGACCGTAGACGATGAACAGTGGGCAACCAACCCGCGACTTCTCGGTGGAACACGGGAGGCTGGCGGCCGGTTGCGCGCTCGGTCAGAGCAGACCCAGATCCCGGGTGAGTTCCAGAGCGAGCACGCGGTCCGCTGACGCGAAGGTCTCGAACCTGGCACCGGCGGCGAGGCCGTCCGCCCGCTGGACGTCTCCAAGGAGAGCGAGCGCGGCCGGGGTGTCGAGGTCGCAGGTGAATGCGGCGGCAACGCGGCGGCGGATCTCGTCGGGGACGGGCCGCGAGGGCGCGTGTGCCCAGTCGGCGACGTGTCGGCGCCAGTCCCGCAACGTCTCGGCGGCGTTGCTCAGCGCCTGCGGATCGGTGCGGGCGAGTTCGCGATACGGGTGGGAGAGCAGCACCAGGCGCAGTGCTGTCGCATCACCCGCACCGCCGGCGAGCGCCTCGACCACGCCGCTCTCCTCGGACGACCTCCCAACGTCGCCGACGGCGATCCACACGCCGTCGGGGCCGTGCGGCCAGTCGGCGCCGGACGCGACCACGTGCACGTCCACCGACCCCTGCAGAGCCGCCCGTACCTCACTCGGGCCGACGACGGCGACCGGCGGATGGACGCCGAGCGCGGCCGCGGCGCGGTCCAGGAGCTTGACCTGCTCCGGATCAAGGTCCGGCACGGCGAGGATCCGCACTACCTGGAGGCCCTCCCACTCCGCGACGCGCTGCAGAACATCGCCGATCAGCACGGCCCGAAGCTCGGTCAGCCCGACCCGACCACCGCCGTCGCCTGCCGGGAGGTGGACACAGGTCCGCACGAGAATCCGGTCCCCGGAAGGGATCCTTGCCGACTTCCCGGTACGCGCGTCGACGACCCGAAGCCCGGGCCGCGAGCCGCCGTCCACTGTCCGGGCGAGCGCCTCGGGCCACAGGGCGAAGCCGTCACCGAAAGCCGGGTCGGTGCTCACTCCAGGCACCCGGTCAGCCGCTGGCAGGCGTGCTGGGCCTCGGCGAGAAAGTGGTCGGCCTCAGCCCGCGAACCCCACCCCGTCATCTCGGTAGCGCCGCTGGGCGCGACCCGGGCCAGCGCAGCGGCCCAGGCCTCGGGGTCCACCTGCCACCGGGGCGATTCGGCATGGTGCGGATCGTCCACCACGCACAGCACCTCGTCACGCGGCTGGTCCTTCCGGCGCAGGTGGACCAGCGCCACCGGCTGCGCCTCGACCGTCTCGCCTGCCGCGACCGAGGACGGCATCAGCACAAGCACCTCGAGCGGCTCACCGTCCTCGCTCAGCGTGTCCGGCAATCGGCCACTGCCGACCGGCCGCGCCTCGGCGTCGGCCGGCCCCACGCCGGTCGTGCTGATCGTGGAGCCGACCGCCGGCTCCAGCTCGACCGAGATCCGTGACATCGTCGCCACCTCCCGTGCTACCAGCCCCGTGAAGGGCGTAGCGGCCATCAGCACCGAGCCGGTGCCGTTGCGGCGGGCCTCACCGCCGGTCCCTCCCAGTGTCCTGCCGCCCCGGACCGGCCACAACGTCCGGGCCCGCTGGGATCTCCGCAGCGTTGACCCAGGTCACCGCACGACGGTGGGGCCCGCCGTACCCGAACCGCGGCACGCGCGCCGCCAACGGTCCCAACTGGCGATCGAGCGCGCCCACAGACCGGGCGCCCGGCGAGTAGGAGAGGTGCATGCGACCCACCCAAGCACCGGTGGCGGCCGAGCCGACCGACCCGGAATCCGGTCCGGGCACCACAGTGGCCAACGCGACCCGTTCGTTGGCCGCCAACGAGGCTATCAGGGACGGGAGTTCGGGAAACGCCCGGCGGGACGCCGGCTCGACGAAGACCTCGATGGTGCCGCCGCAGGTCAGCCCGACCTCGATGGCTTCGCGGTCGCTCACGCCGTAGGTGCGCAGCACCGGTCGGCCGGTGGTCTGCGCCTCCCGGGCCAGCTCGTAGACGTCCCCTCCACGCAGCCGCCCGACACGCTGCCGACCACGGTGCCCGATTCCGACACCGCCATCGCCGCCCAGGGCGGGCGCGGCGCGCTGTGGAAGGTACTGATCACCGTGGCAAGCCCGACACTCTCACCGGCCGCGTACCACGGGTACACCTCGTCCAGAACGTCACGCACGGCGCCCTCCGCAGGCGTGGCGACCGCGTCGTCCAGCACGGTGGAGTCCAACGCCCGGCGGTGCCTGCCCTTGAGGACGCCGGTGGGCGCCACGACCCCATGACCTTGGTGAAGATCCGGTTCGGATCCGCCGAGCGTTGCAGGCGCCGGCGGAAATATGTCAGCAACGAGGGGTCGAAGGCGGTGTCGTGCAGCCCGAGACCGCAGGCCGCCTTCCACCGCAGGTCGCACCGCAACTCCTGGACCGCGTCGAAGTCCGAGACCCCGTACAGGCTTTGCAGCACCACCGCGGCGGACAGCACCTGCGGCGGCATGCTCGGCCGGCCGTTGGACGAGGGGTACATGTCCGCGAACATCGACCTCGGGAACAGCGTCTCGCGGTGCTCGGCCAAGAACGCGAACACGCTCCCTGCCGGGATCAACTCCCGGCAGGTCTCCCACACATCCGCCCCGACCGGCTCCCCGGCCCACTCCCCCTGCATGAAGACGATTCTGGCCCCGGCTCGACCGAGCCGGGACCAAAACCCGCAACATATCCAATGATCTTCTATAAGGTTCTGCCGTGATCCAGGACGGTGAATCTATGCGGGGCGGCCTCTCGGTGGTACGCCGTGAAGGCGAGACCATCCGCAGGCCTTGGCGCGTGTGGACCCCTGCGGTGCATGAACTGCTCCGCCACCTGGAGCGGGTCGGATTCTCCGGCGCACCGCGCGCCCTTGGCACCGGCCCCGACGAGGGCGAGGAGGTGGTGTCGCTGTTGCACGGTGAGGTCGGGCTGTACCCGTGGCCGCAAGCACTCCTCGCGGACGAGGGCGTGACCGCGCTCGGACGGTGGCTGCGCGACTACCACGAGGCCGTACGCGACTTCCGGCCCTCACCGCAGGCCGTGTGGTGCGACGGCGATGCCCGCTGGCGTCCCGGACTGATCATGCGTCATGGAGACCTCACCAGCTGGAACTCGGTCTGGGCGAACGACCAGCTGGTGGGTTTCATCGACTGGGATCTGGCCATCCCCGGCGAGGCCCTGGACGATCTTGCGCAACTGGCCTGGTACAGCGTGCCCCTGCGTCTTCCCGAGCGCCAGCGCAAAGTCGGCTACGGCCAGGCTGGCGCACCGCTCGCGCGACGGCTTCAGCTGTTGTGCGCTGCCTACGGCGCGGACCCGGCCGACGTTCTTGACGCCCTGGCGCGGCTGCAGCGCGATGAAACCCAGCGGATCGCGCGCCTGGGCGTACTCGGTGAGGACCCCTGGGCCTCGTTCCTGCGACAGGACTTCATCCCGGACATCGAGGCGGAACGCGCCTGGGCACTGGCGCGGCGCGAGGAGCTTCTCGGCCACGCATGACCCGACGCGCGGTCATCGGGAACTCGCCATGCGTAGCCGCACCGTGGCGAAGACTGCTTGCGTTCGTCCGATCGGACGAACGCAAGGCCGCCAGGCCGTCGCTACTGCTGCTGCAGAGCGGCCTTAACCGTGTCGGCATCGGGGTCGTGGGTCGGCCAAGACTGGCTCAGAGCCAACCGAGCCGGGGCCACACCCGCAACATTTTCAGTGATCATCTTAGGTGATCGACTCCAAGGGGTGCAGCGATAGAACGTCAGCGTGACTAGCAGCCCGTCGACGGCCCAGTCGCCGTCAGCAAACCTGGCCCGAAGGGCACCGGTCGGATCAGGGTTCGTTGTTTCGGTCGGCCTCCGGGCCTGCCGGGACACATGCGCGGAGCGCGTCGGCAAGGGCTATGGCGGCTGCGGAGATGGGGCGGGGGGTGTTGGCACGGCAGGAGGGGCTGCTGGTGCGGGCCGTGCGGGTAGGGCGTTCGAGGGCGATGGTGTGGCCACGGCCAGCCACGACCAGTCCTGCGCCTCGGGGCGCGAGGGGGTGGCGGACGAGAACGGCTCCGCGCTTGGTGGTGATCGACAGGTACGGCTCGTCGAGACGCCAGCGGACTTCCACAACAGCACCGCCGAGGTCGGCCGGCAGCGCGTATGCGTTGCCGCGGAACAGGATCAGGTTCTGGCTGCTGACGGTGCGGATCGCGCGGACGTGGGCGGGGAACGGGTCGGCGGGCAGACGTGCCATGCCGTTGGCGTTGCCGGCCGGGCGGTCGTTGTCCTGCGGATCGGCGTGGATGGTGCCGCCGGCTGCTACGCCGGCGTCCCACTGTTCCGTGAGCCGGTCGAGGGCCTCCTGGGCAACATGGATGCGGGTGTCGCTTCGTACCGTGCGCCACCAGCGGTGGACGGCTAGGCGGCGGTCCTCGTGGTGGTGGCAGGAGCCGGGCGAGGCTTCGACTTCCACGCGGTAGTACCTGGCAACCTGGTCGAACTCCGGAGTGACCTTCCCGGTCGAGGGGAACGACGCGCCGGGTATCCGGCCGAGGCGCCAGTAACGGCCGGCGCTGCCGAGGCGTCGCAGCAACTGGTCGAGTGCTTCAATGACTTGCGGGAACTCCTCGTTCTCGGCGAGCACCGCACGCCAGCAGTCCGAAGGTGTGGCCTCGCCCATCAGCACGTGGGCCTGCGGCCCACAGTCCCACTGAACGGGCGGATCGGGGAGCCGCAACCAGTCGAGCCGCACCTCCCCGTGCGCCGAACGTTCCGTGGGGTTGCGGTGGATGCGGGAGCCGTGGTCGCACAGCTCGCACCGCGGCCTGAGCCTGCGCTTGCGCAGCGCCCGGGTGAAGGTTGAGTAGCCGCCTCGATAAGCCAGGTCAACGACCTCCTCGAACAGTGCCCGCGCCACCAGGTGCGGATCATCGGCGAGGCGTTGACGGCAGTACGGTTCGAACGGCTGGAATTCGTCCTGTGCGGGGCTTCGGACGCCCGCGACGCGCTCGCCACCGAGGTGGGACCTTACGGTCTTGCGGTCCCGGCCCAGGTGCCGGGCAATCGCTGAGATTGACCACCCTTGGTGGCTGAGTCTGCGTAGCTCCACATATTCTTCTCTCGTGAGCATCAATCACCCTTCCGACCCGGTCTTCCGTCAATGCGGAACCTGACTGGCGACGCTCGCAGCGAGGCGGGAAACATAGCATGAGGGGCCTGGACGGTGTCACAAGAAAAACGTTTCATCTGCGAACTTCTCATTGAGGAATTTCACCGAGCAGGACGGGCACCGAATGCGGGTCGGGGTCTTGCGGCCGGCCGGCCTGCGCCTGGCGCGGTGATCGGCGCGACGTAGGGTCGCCATGGTGCGCCACCCCTGGCCGGTCTCGGGGCGCGTGACCGATCCGGGGCAGGGGTCGCTGGTCGAACCCTGCGGTGCCCTGGGGTGTTGCGGGGGGCGCCGCCGATGCGGTCACCGACCGGTGGCTCGCTCCGGAGCGGGGCTGTGATGATCGCCCGGAGGGGTGCTCCGTCAGGCTGCGCCACCCTGGTCAATTTCGCGGAGCGCCAGTGGGCAGAATTCTGTGGACGGGCTGGGTAATTTCACCGAGCGCAGTCAGCTCGCAATTCTGCCGGTTCCTCTGCCTCGCCCACTGATGATAGCCCCAGTGGGTCGACGTACGAGTTCAGCGTGGCATTCAACGACTTACTCCGAAGGGCGATTGATCCCAAATGGAGCAGTGTGCCCGGCCGGCCCGATTTTCTCCGCTCTCATCCCCGAAGGCCCGTATATGCCTTTCGCCCGGCGAGGATAAGCCGGGACTGTGGCGCGACCGGCGCGCGGTGCGGCAAGCCGGAGGAACGAGCTCGCACAAGGCGCGCCCAAGCCATCTGTCAGGACTGGCTCAGCGACGCGTCCTGGGAGGGCGGCCGGTCCGAGGCGGATTGGCGGGCGCCGCTGCCATCGGCTTCGAGCGGCGGCGTGTGCTGCCGACGCGGCAGGAGCCTTCGCGCCGGGCTGGGATCGCTGACGGGCAGCCGGCACGAAACGGTTTTGCCGCCGTCCGTGTGGGCGGCGCAGTGCCATGAGCCGGCTAGTCGCCCGACGAGGAGCAGACCGCGCCCGTTCTCCTGGGACGGGACCGGCTCGGCGGGACGCGGCCAGTCTGCCGAGTGGTCCCGGACTGCGAGCGACAGCCACTGCTCGTCGAGATCGACGGTGATGGTGATCGGGCGCTGGTCGGGCGCGTGCTGGATTGCGTTGGTCACCAGTTCGCTCGCGACGAGTTCGGCGTCCGCAGTGAGGTGTTCCAGTCGCCGGTACCTGAGGATCGCTCTCAGCATGTGGCGTATCTGGCCCACGCGGTCGGGGTGTGCAGCGAAGGTGACGACGAAGTTCTCACCGGCGTGGGTCCCGCCGCCGGGTCGGTCGGGCGTGATCACGGGGGTCTCCTTGATCCGTTGATCGGGCCGCGTGATCGGGGCACGGGCCTTGCTGGGGTCAGCGGCCGACATCGGTGCGTAGGTCAAGGCCCAGCTGCTCGGCGAGGCCGGTGGCGAGGGTGGCCAAGGTCGGGTGCCGCGATACGAAGTCGCTGGAGAGTCGGACGCCGAGCCCGGCTTCCAGGCGGGTGCGCAGCTCGATTCTGAGAAGGGAGTCGAAGCCGAGCGCTTTCAGCGGAGTCTGGGGGTCGAGGGTGGGGCTGGTGAGCCGGAGCACGGTGCGGATGTGGTCGGCGAGGTATGCCTCCAGGGCGGTGCGGCGGGCGAGCGCGGTTTCGACGGACCGGAGGTCGCGCAGGGTGTCGCGGGCGACGGCCTGACCGCTGCTCGGCTCCGATCTGGGTTGGATGAGGCGGCTGAACAGCGAGGACTGCCGTCCGGCCGCCGGGATCCAGCTGTCGGGCTCGCCCGGGATGACACCCGTGCATACGCGACGGTGGGTCAGCAGAGCGGCCAGGGCCTCCAGGCCCGCTGCGGTGGGGATGGTCCGGTAGCCGCGGGCGGCGAAGTCGGTGGCGACGCCGATCTCGCCCCACGGGCCCCAGTTGACGGCGAGCGTGGGCATGCCGCGGGCGGTGCGCCAGGCAGCGAACGCGTCGAGCCAGGCATTGGCAGCGGCGTAGGCGCCCTGACCGGGGTTGCCGAGCAGTGCGGCCATGGAGGAGTACACGACGAACCAGTCGGGGGCCAGGTCAGCGGTGGCTCGGTGCAGGTGCCACGCGCCGGTGACCTTCGGGAGCCACACCCGCTCCAACTGCTCGTCGGTGATGTTGGCGATCGCGGCGTCGTCGAGGACCATGGCGCCGTGTACGAGGCCGCGCAGCGGCAGCCCGTCGGAGGTGGCGGCGGTCACGAGGCGCTCGGCGGTTCCGGGTTCGCCGATGCTGCCGAGGATGACGGTGATGCGGGTGCCGCCTTCGCGCAGCCGTGTCAGCGCCTGCTCGGCGGCAGCGGTGGGAGGTTTGCGGCCGTTGAGCACGACATGGCGCGCGCGGTGTGTGGCCAGCCACTCGGCGGTGGCGAGGCCGAGGCCGCCGAGGCCGCCGGTGATGATGTAGGCGCCCTCCCCCGCCACCGGCGATGGCGCTTCACGAAGCACTGCGGTGGTCTTGCCGTCGTCGGGGACGGTCAGGACGAGCTTGCCGAGGTGACCGGCACCGGCCATGAGGCGCAGCGCGTCGCCGGCCCGGGCGAGCGGGTAGGCGCGGTGCGGCAGCGCCTTGAGACGGCCGTGCTCGAACGCCGCGAGGACCTCTCGCATGACCGTGCCGAAGGTGGTGGGGCGGGTTTGTTGGAGTTCGATCAGGTCGACGGTGCTGACGGTGATGTTGTGCCGCAGCGGTGCGAGTCCGAGCGGAGCGTCGGCGAGGATGTCCCGCACGCCCAGCTCGACGAACCGGCCGAATGGTCGCAGGGTCTCGAGGCCGGCCCGGATCGCAGGACCGGCCAGCGAGTTGAGGACGACGTCGACGCCCTCGCCCGCAGTAGCGGCGCGGGTCTGCGCGGCGAAGTCCAAGGTGCGGGAGTCCATCACGTGCCGGATGCCGAGGTCGCGCAGGAACCGGCGTTTCCCGTCGCTTCCAGCAGTGGCCAGCACTTCTGCGCCTAGGCCGCGCGCGACGGCGATCGCTGCCAGACCTGTACCGCCGGTGGCACTGTGGATCAGCACCCGCTCGCCCGCACCCAGTCTGCCGACGTGGCGCAGGGCGTACCAAGCGGTGAGGAACGCGGTGGGCAGCCCCGCTGCGCTCTCGGCGGTCAGCCCGGCGGGCACTGGTGCGACGAGGGCGGCAGGCACCGTGGTGAACGAGGCGAAGGCGCCGCCCCGCAGGTCGGCGGCGAGCACGGTGTCCCCCACACCCACGTGAGTCACGCCGGGCCCGATCGCGGTCACCTGCCCCGCGCACTCGAATCCGATCCGGTACCCGGCGCCCTCGTCGGTGGACAGCAGGCCCATGGTGGTGAGGACGTCGCGGAAGTTCACACCCGCCGCTCGCACGCGGACTTCGACCTCGCCCGGGCCCGGCGCCCGTCGTGAGGCCGTGAAGAGCTCCAGGGAACCGAGGTCGCCCAAGCGCGAGGCCCGCAGCTGGACATGGTCGGCGCCGTAACGGACGGCGCGGGTGCTGGCGCGCGTGCGCTCGCCCTGGGTCAGTGGGTTGTAGGCCAGACGCGCGATGTGGCGGGTGGCGCCCCGAAGGACGACCTCGTCCTCGTTGGCGTCGGCGAGGATCTCGTGCGCCACGCTGCTGAGGTCGGCGTCGGCGGCATCGGCGTCAACCAGGGTTGCCCGCAGCTCGGGATGTTCGTGTGTCAGCACGCGCACCAGGCCACGCAGAGCGATCTGGGAGGGCTCGGCCGGCAGATCGGCAGCCACGCTCCGTGCGGCGCGGGTGACCGCGTAGAGGCGTGGGGGCCGGATGTGGGCCGCAGCAGCCTGGGCGACGGCGAGTAGGCGTCGGACGCGGTCAAGCGCGACTGGGCCCGGATCCGCCCCGGGTACGGTTTGCGCACACACCACGACGACGGACGACAGCCGCGCGGACGATGTCGCCCAGTGCCGCGTGAGGCGGTCCCTGAGCCGGGTGAACGGTTCGGCGCCGATCGGAGCGTCGAGGACGGTGGCTGCCGCTCCCGCAGCGAGCAGGGCGTCGGCGAGCACCTCGGCGGAGCCGTCCGCCTCGCCGACGACCAACCAGCTTCCCTCAGCGATCGGTGTCGGTGTCTCCTGGCGTGGCGCGGCGTCCCAACTGGTCTCGAGAAACCACCGGTCGACGCCGACAACGCTGTCCGTGCCATGCCGGACGAATCGCAGCCCATCGACTGCGGCCACGGGTCGGCCGCCCTCGTCCAGTAGCAGCACGTCGCCGACGATGCCTGTCGTGTCGGCGCGCGAGACCCGGGCGTGGCCGAATGTCGCGGCCAGGGGGTCCGACATGATCCGCACCCGCTGCACCTCGACGGGCAGGACGAGGCCGTGACCCGGTTCCTGGTTCAGGCCGGTCACCACGAGTTGCGCACACAGGTCGAGCAGGACCGGATGGATCCGCAGGCCGTGCTCTGCCGTCCGTGCGGCGCTCGGCACCTCGACTCGGGCCCAGAAGCTGTCACTGTGGGGCGAGGTGTGCAGGTCGGTGATGCCTGCGAAGGCGGGACCGTGTTCCAGGCCCCGCTCTCGCAGACCGGCGTAGAGCAAGCCCGCGTCGAGGTCCGTGGGGTGCTGCGCCACCAGTTCGGCGACCGACGCGGCCGGCCCGTGCGCCGACGCGGTGGTGCGGCGGAGTACTGCGTCAGCCTGCCGCACCCAGCTCCCGTCGGCAGAGCGCCCGAAGATGTCGCAGGTGGCGTGGTCGGGAGCCAGCTCGGTGACCACCGTTCTGATGTCGGTGTGGTCGGCGAGTGGCATGAGTTCGCGAAAGTGGATGTCGACGGCTTCGACTTCGTGCGACGCGGCGTGGAACACCTCGCAGGCGGCGGTCAGTGCCAAGGCGCAGTAGACGGCGCCGGGCAGGACGGGGCTGCCGTGCACACGGTGGTCTGCCATCCAGGGCAGTGCCGCGAATCCGGTGTCGGCATGCCAGTGATGGCGCAGCTGGGCTCCGGGCACTTCGGTGTGCGCGCCGGGCAGGGTCTGCGGGCCGGTGTCGACGGGCGTGTCTTCGGCACTCTCCACCCAGTGGCGCCGGCGGTTGAAGGTGAGCGGGGGGACGTCGGCGAGATCGGCCCGCGCATAGAGAGCGGACCAGTCGACGTCGACGCCGACGCAGTGAAGGGCGGCGAGTTGAGTGCGGAAGGTGCTCAGCTCCTCTTCGCCGCGGCGCAGGGTCGGCAGGATGACGGGTTCGGCCTGCAGGCCTGCCAGGCTCTGCGAAATGGCGCGGGTGACCACGGGCTGCGGGGAGACTTCGACGTATACCTGGTGGCGGTCGGCGGCTGCGGCGGCCACAGCGGCGGCGAAGCGGACCGGGCGGCGCAGGTTGTCGCACCAGTAGGCGGCGTCGAACAGCGGCGTCTCGTGCGGGTCGTCCAGGACCGTCGAATAGAAGGGCAGGGCGGGTTGGCGCGGGTCGAGATCGGCGAGCGAGGTGGCAAGGTCGGCCAGCAGCGGGTTCACCTGGGGGCAGTGCGAGGCGATGTCGACGGCGATCAGCTGTGCGGGGATGCCCCGGGCCCGCCAGGCGGCGGCCAGCCGCTTTACCTCGTCTACGGGGCCGGCGACGACGGCGGAGTCGGGCGCTGCCCAGACCGCCACCGAGACCAGCCCGGAGATGCCGACAGCTGCGAGTTCGCGCTCCACGGCGGCGCCGGGAAGGCCTACGGTTGCCATGGCGCCGGTCCCTGCGATCCGGGTGAGCAGCGCGGATCGGCGGCAGATCACCCGGACTCCGTCGGCCAGTGACAGTGCCTCGGCGACCACTGCGGCCGCGACCTCGCCCATGGAATGGCCCACCACAGCGGCTGGCTCGACACCATAGGCACGCCACGTGGCGGCCAGCGCGATCTGTAGTGCGAACAGTACGGGCTGCACTCGTCCGCAACCGCTCACCGGCGCTCCGGACCGGACGGTGTCGAGCACGTGGAAGCCGGCTTCGGCGGCGATCAGCGCATCGGCCTCGGCCAGAGCCGCGGCGAACGCCGGTTCGTGGCACAGCAGTTCGCGCCCCATGCCCGGCCACTGCGAGCCCTGCCCGGAGAACACCCAGACCGGGCGCCGACTGATCCCGGCGCCCACCTCCCCGTGGACCACACCCGGGTGGGCCCGTCCGGCGGCGAACGAGCGCAGGGCGCGGATCAGGTGGTCGTGCGAGTCGGCCACCACGCCGAGCCGGCCGCGTCCGAAGGAGCGCCGCAGGGCCAGTGTGTGGGCGATGTCGCGCAGCGCGACGGCCGCTCCGTCGGTCTCGACCCAGGCGGCGAGCCGTTCGGCAGCAGTGGGCAGCACGCCCGACGATCCGGCCGGGACCAGGAAGACCTCACTGCGGCCAGTGCGCTGGGTCGGCGCCTCACTCAGATCACTCCGCGCGGTGCGCTGGGCTGGGACGAGCGGGCCGTCGACGGCCGGCCTCCGCTGTGGTGCCGTCAGGCTGGTGCGGAGCGGCCTGCGACGGTCTAGCGGTGGCGCCTGCTCCAGTACGACGTGGGCGTTGGTGCCGGAGAACCCGAAGGAGGAGACCGCAGCCAGGCGTGAGGCCGTTCGTGTGGGCCAGCCGCTCAGCTCGGTGGGGACGAACAGGCGTGTCCCGGCTGTTTTGATGACTGGGTTCCAGCGGTTGAAGTGCAGGTTGGGCGGTATGAGCCCGTGCTGCAGACAGAGCACCGTTTTGATCAGGCCCACGACTCCGGCGGCGGGCTCCAGATGCCCCACGTTCGTCTTGATCGAACCGAGCGCACAGCGGCCCTGGCCGACGCCGTAGACCGCGGCCGAGCTGGAGAACTCGACCGGATCCCCGACCGGTGTCCCTGTCCCGTGCGTCTCGATCATCCCCACGTCGCGGGGATCGGTGCCAGCTCGGGCCAACGCCTGCCGGAACAAAGCCTGTTGAGCGGGCGCCGAAGGCGCCGCCAGACCGTCGGAGCGCCCGTCCTGATTGACCGCCGAGCCGCGCACCACCGCTAGGACGCGGTCGCCGTCGCGCAGCGCGTCGCGCAGACGCTTGAGCACGACGACGCCGCAGCCCTCGCCGCGCACGAAGCCGTCCGCCGCGGCGTCGAAGGTGCGGCAGCGGCCTGTGGGCGAAAGCATCCCCATCCGCTGGAACGACCGTGTCGTCCGAGCCCCGAGCATGAGCGTGACACCACCGGCCAGGGCGAGGTCGCACTCGTCGCCGCGCAGGGCCTGGCAGGCCAGATGGAGCGCGACCAGTGAGGAGGAACACGCTGTGTCCAGGGCGACGCAAGGCCCGTGCAGGCCCAGCAGGTAGGAGATACGGCCCGCCGCGACACAGTGCCCGTTCGTGAGGATGGAGCCCTCCAGCTCCCGGGGCTGCCCGGCGAGGCCTTCCATGTAGTCGGTGTAGCTGAGCCCGGCGAAAAGCCCCGTAGCCGTCCCGGCCAGCCGTTCCGGCACCAGTCCGGCATGCTCCAGCGCTTCCCACGCCACCTCCAGTAGCAGCCGGTGCTGCGGATCCAGGACGTCCGCCTCCTTGCCGGAGACGCCGAAGAAGTCCGCGTCGAAGCCGTCCACGTTCCGCAGGTACCCGCCCCATCGGGGCAACGGGCCGACGCTGGAGGGGTGGTGGCCCGCCTCGGAGAGTCCGCGGCCGGGCGGCGGTTCGCCTACCGCGTCGCGCGCGTCCACGAGCAGCCGCCACAGTGCGGCAGGTGAATCGACGTCGCCGGGAAGGCGACAGCCCATGCCGATGACAGCGATGTGCGCGTCGGCATGGCTCGCGTTGTCTTCGTGCCCCACCACGGGGTCCTCCTTCTTGCTTCAAGGCCGAACGGACGGAGGCATGAGCTACCGGGACCGGGAGTCGACCGGCGTGCGCCGATGCGGAGGTTGCCGGAGGGGTTCAGGCGACGTCGGGGGTGCCGAGGAGGATCGCACTCTTGACGCCACCGATCTGGTAGTTGCAGGTCAGTGCGTAGTCGAACGCCAGCGCCCGGGTGTGGGTGCCGGGCAGCGGGTCGAAGGCCAGGTTGTCGGCCGGCTGCTCACAGTTGGCGGTGGGGCACACCTCGCCGTGCTCCATCATGAGCAGGGTCAGGGCGACGCCGAGGGCGCCTGCCGGCGCTCCGTTGTGGCCGAAGCAGGCCTCTTGGGACGTCACCAGCAGGTCGGCTGCCGCAGTGCCGTACAGCTGCTTGACCGCGTTCGACTCGAAGGCGGTCACCACCACGTCGCCGTCGCTGCCGCCGTGGATGTACGGCACCTGTCCTACGTCCCACCGGTCGCCGAGGCACCCACGGACGGCGGCGACCAGCGAGGAGCCGCTCTCGTCGCTCGCCAGCGGGTTGGAGAGTCCGTCCCGGGTCATGGCGTGAGCGAGAACCTGGCCGTAGGCGTGTGCCCCGCGCCGGTGCGCGTGATCGCGGCTCTCCAGCACCACGGTCGCGGAGCCCTCGCCGTGGTTCACGCAATCCGCGCGCCGGTCGTAGGGCCGCATAAGGCGGTCGAACGACGGAAGCAGCTCGGGCATGCCGTCCACCCGGATCGACTCGTAGGTTCGTTGCGCGCTGTGCAGCAGGCGCTGGACGTTGTGGATCACGTTGACCCCGAAGACGTCGACGCCGGTGACGACCGCGAGGTCGACCGAACCGTCGGCGATCATGCGGCGGGCGTTGCCGATCTGCACGGCGGAGGACGCGCAGCCGCACGAGACGGTGAAGCAGGGGCCCGTCGTGCGGGTGAGGGCGCCCTGCACGAGGGCGACGTCGGACGGCGTCAGGGCCTGCTGGCCCCTGACGAAGAGCTGCATCGCCTCGTCCGGTGTCGTCGTAGCGGCATCGGCCTGCAGCACGGCGAGATAGCTGTCGACGTTGGCGTCGATGCCTCCGCGGCCGGCCAGGATGGCCGCCTGGGCAAGGTCCCCGCCCCGGATGTTCAGCCCAGCGTCCGCGCAGGCCTCCACCAGCGAGACCAGGCCGAAGCGGTGCGCGTCGGTGTAGTGCTGGGAGAAGATCCCCGGAACGTCCGGGAGGCGCTCGTCGAACTGGGCGGGCGAAAGGCCCACCGAGCCGTAGTAGACGCCCTGGTGCTTGAGGCAGGTACGGCCGTGGGAGGCGACCTTCCAGAGGTCGTCCACCGTGAAGACCGGCCGGTCGTCACCGGGCAGGCAGAAACCCAAGCCGGTGACCAGGGCGTCCCGCCCGCTCACTCCGCCGCCGCCCATTCTCGCGGCAGACCCGGTCACGACACACGCTCGCGGGCTCGCGCCGGACGACTGGCGCTGGTAGCCCTGCGGCAGGGGAAGTCACCCATCACTACTCACCTCTGTTCCTGTGACCGGTTCATGGACCCGTCGGGTGCGACAGCTGGTGTCGCAGCCCGCGTCGGTGGTTCTACTCGGCTACCGCTGTGCTGTACGACCACCGGTAGACAGGCATCGGCCCGCAGCCGATGTCGGCATACTCCTGAGAAAACTCAAAATGTTCGTACCTGTTCCCATGGGGGATCTTCACGCGTTCCGGAGGCCCGTCGGAGGGCACTTCCCAGATCTGCGGGAGATAGTCAGGGCCACCCCTGAGAAGTGCGAGCGTCGCTGGACGCACGATCATCACCTCCCCCCATCAGCCGACGGCGCAGGAGATTCCTCTGAGAGAACCTTCACCCACGCAAGGTAAAGGTATCCTGAAAATGACCGGAGGGAAGAGCGCGAGCAGGGTCTTGATGACATCATGCGAGGTGCTGTGAGGCGTACGAGTATTGCCGATCGGCGCGTACGGTCAATGGCACTGAATTGTGCGCCCCCATAGGCCCGGCAGCTGCAGCCCGATGATAGGTGGTATTCCCCAGTGGGAGCGGTCCGATTCCGCATATTTACCATGACCCTTGGCGCTCACTCGCCCCCGGGGCTCGTGCTGAAAAGACGGCGGCGTGCCCGACCACTATGGGTCGGGCACGCCGCCGTCAACTGTCGGGTGCGGTCAGTCCGTGCACGCGGAGACCAGCAGGCCCGGGGTGCCCGGGCCGACGGTCTGCGTCACGGGGCCCAGCGGGATGCTGATCGGTCCGCTGGTGGTGGTGCCGGAGAGCGACCCGCTGACCGTGACCGTCACGGGCTGGAGGCTGGAAACGCTGATCTCGACGCCGCTGCCGCCGTTGGGGCAGGAGGCCGGCAGCAGCAGGACCACCGGAAGCGGGCCGCTCGTCACGGTCGCGGTCGCGGCGAGCGTCACACTGGTCAGCGGCGGGGTCGTCACGCAGGTCGTGTCGATGCAGGCGGTGACCGGCACGTGGGGGACCGGCAGCGGTCCGACGGCCAGGCTCACCGAGTGCGAGTCGGCGAAGGCCGGCGTCGCCAACACGAGCGGGAGGACGCCGAGCGTCAGGGCCGCGGCCTGCAGAGCGGCTCGGCCGCCCAGTCGGGAGAACGTCATTTCTTTTCCTTTCGGCTTTTTGCATGACTCTGCGTGTCAGCGAGCGCTCAGACCGGCGAGTTGCACCCGTAGGTCACCGAGATTCGCGTATGCCACGGGCCGGAACCGCTTGCCAGAACCTCGCTTCACACGGATGACCCTGCCAGCGAAGGAGGTCCCAGAAAAGGGCTCAGTCAACCACGGCGGTGGCGCGATGGGCGAATTTAGGCGCGAACCACAATGCGCAGGGCCTCGCGCCGGCTCGCGCTCTGAAGTGCTCCCCGGAGGAGCCTGGGGAAAGTCAGAGCGTGCAGACTTTTCAATACTAGTAGAACCGCGTATTGAATTCACCAGGTCTGACCTGATGACGATTCGGCTGCAGCAGGATCAGCCTCGTGGTTGTGAGGATGTACTCCGACCAGGGGTGACGCAGGCCGAACCCGAAGCGCCGATCCACGAGCGCTTCGGCCTCAATCTGATCTACGACATGAAAAAGCGGACCGCGACCGTGCGGTCACAGTCCGACGATTCCATGCACATATCAAAGCGTCCGAGGCCTGACGGGCACGAGGTCCAAGCATGGTCGCCGCAACCATCGCCGAACCCGTCCTCTACGACCCGAAGGGAGCCCGCCGTGACGGTTGACCAGCTGCGGCACAGTCCGCTCGGACACCTCGCCGACACGTTCGAAGCCCGTGCCGTCACGGGCGAACGAGGCGCGCGACTGCGCGAGGTCCCGTTCCTCGTCCAGCTCAACCTCCGGCTCGACCCGGCCGATGCGGCCGCAGCGCGGGTCGGCAAGGCGCTCGGCGCGGCTCTGCCGACCCGAGCCGACACCGCCGTCCAAGCAGGCGACCTCCAGTTGCTGTGGCTGGGACCGGACGAGTGGCTCGTCGTCGGCCCCGACGGCTCGGGGCCGACGACCGAGCCGGTCCTGCGCGCGGCGCTTGGAGACGAGCCCGGATGTGCGTACTCGGCGTTCATGAGGTCCCAGAAGGACCGGTAGCGGACGGCCCCGGGCAGCCAGTGGGCCAGGTACCAGGCTTCCCACTCTCCGTCAGCGGTGCCGACGAGGGGGGTTGAGGAGGTAGACGTCAGTCGCATTTCCAATGGTCACGCTGTACGCAGCCTGCATGTGAACCCCTCGGTCTAGTCACGTCCAAGTGGCCCCTTTGACCGCTGAACACCCTCCGTTCAGCTCGAATCACCAGTAGTGTCGTGCAGCCTGGTCGGTTCCGGTGGGGGTGCGTGGTGATGGTCATTGAGATCGCCGTGGGGTACCTGTTTGCGTGGGCGGTGCGGAAGGCCCGGCGGGTGTCGGGCCGGACGTACGATGACATCGCCCGGGAAGTGGACGCTGGGATGGACCGGCTGCACGAGCTGGTCGAAGCGAAGCTGGGGCAGGACCGGGCACTGGAGCGGGCCCTTGAGGAGGCCACAGAGGGCCGTGACGAGCTCAGCGAGCGCACTCGGCTCCGACTGGTGCTTTCGCTGGAGGAGGCGGCTGAGCAAGATCCTGACTTCGCCACGATGCTGCGAGAGGCGATCGAGCAGGTTCAGCACCTGGCCGGCGAAGCCGGAGGCGGGTTTGGCGTCAGCGGTGGCGTCATAACTACCGAGCAAGGGTCCGTGGCCACCGTTCGGACGGGGAACGTGGACCTGACTGGGAGCGAGTTCTTTCGCGATCCCGCCGTCGCGGGACCGCCGGGGCCTCCGTTCGGGGACGACGAGGAAGACGCCTGACGACGATGGGTGACATCGCCAAAGGGGCATTCAGTGGTGCATGGTCCCTGCTGGTGGGCTGGATCTTGCCCACCGCAATCAACCTGGGAATCTTCTTCATCGTCGTCTGGCCCGGCTTGCGCACCACCACGTTCGTCACCAGCACCTGGCCCGCAGAGACCCCGAGCACCTCGCTGCTCCTGCTGACCGGCTCAGTACTGCTCGGGCTGGTGTTCTTCGCTCTGCGGACCCCGCTGTACCGGCTGCTAGAGGGCTACCTGCTATGGCCCGGCCGACTCGCGGCCTGGAGCTGCGCCCGCCATGTCCGAGCGAAGCAGATACTCAAGAAGCGGCGCAGCCTCATTCTCCTTGCGACCAGACAACGAAACGCGGATCCGCTGACTGCCGCCGAGGTGGACAGGCTCAATGCGCTGCGCGACGACCCCCAGCTGCGCCGCTACCGCGCCGGGGATGGGCGGAGCAACATGGTGCAGCGTGCATTGCTCGGAGAGCGCCTTCGCCGCTACCCCGCGGATGACGAGCAGATCACCCCCACGCGGCTGGGCAACGCGATCCGCCGATTCGAGGAGTACGGCCACAACCGCTTCCGGCTCGACAGCCAGATACTGTGGGAAGAACTGGTCGCCGTGGCACCGGAACCGGTACGACACCAAACGGAGACCGCTCGCACGAACGTCGACTTCTTTATCGCCCTCCTCTACGGGCACCTCCTCGTCGCGACAGCGGCGGCGGGGACGCTGGCCTCCGCCTCCGCGAACACGACACTGCTGCTCACCACGGGCTTGGTGCTTACGCTCCTCGCGCTGGTCTGGTATCGCTGCGCGATCGCTGCGACCGACAGCTGGGCGGCGGCGGTCCGCGCCCTCGTCAACGTCGGCCGCAAGCCACTCACTCAGTCGCTGGGGCTTGAATTGCCGGAAACGCTCGCGGACGAGCGCGACATGTGGACCAAAGTAACCCGACTGGCATTGCGCCCCTATGGGGCCGACTCCGATGCGCTCGATCTCTACCGCATCAAGTCTCGTGGCGGGACGAACACCGAAGGCTGATCAGTACGGGTGCCCACGCTTGCTGGGTCGACCACGAGGTCCCCCAGCGAAGCCGATGTTCTGCAGCTGACCGTAGCCGCAACCAGCCTCCCCTACCGCGACGTTGGCGACTTTGGACATGCCGGACCCTGGCGAGCCCGCAGTTGCGACTGCCAGCGACCAGGTCAGGCCTGGTGCGGCGTCACGTGTTCAGGTGTCAGGTCGCCTCTGGGTGTCGATGAGCAATGAGTGCGTCGAAGTCCGTGAGACGACAACCTGATCGAACTCCGCGAGTCCGACGAAGGTGACACCATCCTCCGCACCAGCCCCTCCGCCCTCTCTTCCCTCCTTTACGGCGTCAAGGCCGGCGAATTCGACCACCACGCCTGGCCAACCGGGCCGCCGGAGCAGGAAGTCGACCCCGCCGACTTCCTGCTCCCCCTCCTCGATGCTGACCATCATGAAGATCGCTGCGGCCCAACTGTCCCGCGTCTCCGCCGACCAGGGCACCCGTGTCGCGCTGGAGGTACAGCAGTTGCCGTTGCCGTTGCCGATGCACACGGATGAGCCGGTGACGATCATCGCCCGCCGTCCGAGTTTTCCCTCCCCCACCAACCTCGGGAATCTCTTCACCCGTCAGATCGGCACTTGCCCCGGCACCTTCCGCCATATCCGCCAGGGCCAGTAGCGGTTCCGTCAGGGCCAAGTGGCTGGCGCGGCCGATGCTATTCGAAAGCGGTTCGACAGTCGTTCGGAAGCGATTCGACAGTCGGCAGGTGAAAGAACTGAGTCCTGCTGCGCAGAGCCTTGCTGTGCAGAGGCCCCGTCATTATTACTGTCCACAGACGCAAGCGCTTCAACCCTTCGCACCTGCGTCTGGCGAGCCCGGTGCTTGCAAGTAAGGGGACCGGGCACCGTTCCCGCAGTTGTTGAGCACACCACCTCGGACGGGGCTGAGCCGCGCCGTCCCGAACCCGGACTCGCCGGCCAGCGACACCTCGCTGCGCCGGCTCCCGCCACCAGACCGGGGAGTCCGGAACAACGCATCGCCGTCCTTGGAGGACACATGAGATGGCACACCCGTAAATCCATCACCAGAAAGTCGGCCGGGTTCGGTCGGCTGGCCCTGATCGTCGCCGTGATCGCCGGGTTCCTGAGCCTCGCGTCTCCGGCGCAGGCCCAGGTGTCCTCCACCTGTGACCGGGGGGGTCAGTACACCCAGGGCAGTTGGACGATCTACAACAACATCTGGGGCCAGAACGCCGGCTGGCAGTGCCAGACCGTCAACAGCATCAAGTCCTGGTACGTCGACGGCAGCCAATCCGGCGGCGGGATCAAGTCCTACCCGAACACCTCGGTCCGCCCCCAGACCCCGCTGTCGCAGTTGAACTCGGCGGGCTTCTGGTACAACACGTCGTCGGCTCCCGTCTCCGGCAGTGACTGGTGGGACTGGACGAGCGACTTCTGGTCGACCGGCAATCAGGACGAGATCATGGTCTTCACCAGCTGGTACCCGACTGCGGGTGGCTGGGGCAAGCAGATCGCGTCCAACGTGACCATCGGCGGCATCCTGTACGCCTCGATCTGGCAGGCCAATCCCGGCTGGAACGTCCTGCAGCTCATCCCCGCCCAGCAGACCAACACCGGCAGCATCGACGCCTCAGCGGTCTGGCGATGGGCCGCGTCGTGGAACCTCCTGCGCAACACCAACTTCGACACGATGCAGTTCGGCATCGAGATCACCTCGACCAGCGGCGTGCAGAAGCGGTACTCGCTGAACGCCTACAGCGCCTGGTGGAACAACACCTCCGGCGGCGGATCAAACATCTAGCCGCAAAACGCGCGACACGACGGTGCACTCCGTCCGCGCAGAGGGACGAACGCCGGAGCGATTCCCCAACGCATACCTTTCCGCCGGGCCTCGAACGACAGGTTCCGGCGGAAGGGTATGCGGAGTCCTCGAATCCAGGCGGGGAATGCCCCGTGGTGCCTTCCGTTTCCTGTGGTGCCTTCCGTTTCCTGGTGGCCCGGTCCGGCCGCGTACGCCGGCGCCGCGTACGCCAGCGGAGGTGCGATTGCCTGGGCGTCAGCTCCGTCACCGACCCACAGGCTCGATCAGCGACCCGCTTCGACACCATCGGTCCGCCACAGAGGAGGTCATCGAACCGCAGCGCCGCCCTGCCTGCCGCCTCTGCATGGCCCGGCGGCACGTCCACGGGCTCGTCGTCCGCAGCACCCCGCACCACGAAGGTGTCTGCCACCGGCACAGCCGCTGGCTCCTCGGAGCAGAGCAACACGATCTGACGCTGCTGCCCGAGGTTCTGCGGGCCAACCTCCAGCATCACCGGATCGTCCGCCGGGGCGCCCATCCCTCCACCGAGCTGGCCTTCACCGAGCTGGCCTCCACCGACGCCCGCGACTGCCTGACCAGATGGTTCACCGGTGAGCAGAGCGGAGAGCCTCTTCGGCAGAGGTGGAACCGCCGACTCGAGGTGCTGGGCGAGGACCCGTTCGGTGATCCCCAGCGTCCCTCCGAGCCCCGACTCGAAGTGGCCGCCTACCCCGAAGTCATCGTGCTCACCGGCCTGTTCACCTCCCCGCACCGGCGCGACCACCCCCAACTGCCTGCGGAGGCAGCACGCCGTTTCGGCGTTGCTCAGACCCAGCTCGGGCCGGGACCGCTCCGAAAACTGCCACCTTCACTGCGAATCCTGGAGCAGGGCGTCTCACCACCCTGACTCCAGTGAAGATCCGACTGGACCTCGGTCAGTCGATGCCTTCGACGATGCGGAAGTCGCGCTCGACGGCGTCGGAAAGGACGAGCAGCGCCTCCTGGTAGGCCGCACTCTCGCGCGCCGCGACGGCCTGCTCGAAGCTGTCGAACTCGATCAGGACGGTGCGCTCGGCGATTCCGGCGTCATGCGCCACGACCCCACCGCCACGGACGAGGACCCGACCGCCCCCGGCCTTGACGGCCGGCGCGGCCAGCTTGTTGTAAGCAGCCAGCTTCTCAGGGTCTGAAATGGTGCGGTAGACGCTGACCCAGTAGCCCTTGGGCATGGAACCTCCAGTGTTGGGATGGTGCATCTGACTTACGGGTTGGTCTCGGACGAGCGCCGGCGGGCCAGAGCGAGGCTTGTCAGCGTCGTGATCGCCATGGCGCCGATGCCGACCAGCGCCGCGGTGGTGTAGGCGCTGTCGTCGGGGAAGAGGTGGCCGGGGCCGGTGCCCGCGGCGAGGATCAGGCCGCCGATGGCGCTGCCCAAGGAGTACCCGACGCTGCGGACGACGTAGTTGAAGCTCATGGCGCTCGACGTCTCGCTCTTGGGGGTGGCGGCCAGGATGACGCCGGGCATCGCGGCCGAGAAGCCGCCGACGCCGAAGCCGAGCACGCCCATCGCCGCGAACAGTTCGGCCAGGTCCGACCGGGCCGCCGCGAACAGGGCGAACCCGCCGCCGACCACGACGGCGCTGCCGGCCAGCAGCAGGGGGTCGGCGATCCGCGTCCGGAGCCGCGGCGTGAGCTTGCCGGCGACGAACCCCAGCACCGAGAACGGGATGAGGACCAGCCCGGCGACGAAGGTCGTCAGCCCGAAGCCGTAGCCGGCGCCGTGCGGCGTCTGCGCGTACCGGGTGATGAGCGTGAGCAGGAGGTACATGCCGATCCCGCCGACGAACATGGCGAGGTTCGCCCCGGCGACCGCCGGGTGCCGCACCGCCCGCACATCGACCAGGGGCGTCGTGCTGCGCAGCTCGATGACGGCCCAGACGCAGAGCAGCGCCACAGCGACGACGGCGAGGCCCGCCGCCACGGCGAGGTGCCGGCTCCACAGATTCCGTTCGCCGGCGAGGAACAGCACCAGGAGCAGCGCAGCGGCCAGGACGACCGCGCCTGCCACGTCCACGTGGGCGGAGCGGCCTTCGGGGGGTTCGGGCATGGAGCGCCACGCGGTCAGGAGGGCGGCGGCGGTGACGACCAGGCCGAGGCCGTAGGCGGCCCGTACCCCGCCGAGCTCGGCGAGCAGTGCGGCCAGCGGGTAGCCGACGCCGGCCCCGATGATCGAGACCACCGAGATCAGGGCGATCACGGCCGCGCTGCGCTCCTCGGGGAGGTGGTCCCGGGCCACGCCCATCATCAGCGCCGTCAGCCCGAGCCCGACGCCCTGGGCCGCCCTGCCGGCCAGCAGCCACGCGAAGGGCAGCGGCAGCACGGTGAGCGCACTGCCGGCGACGACGACCGCCAGGGTGGCGAGGATCGTGGCCCGCCGGTGCGGGCCGGCTCCGAGCCGGCCCAGGACCGGCGTGGCGATGGCGCCGCTGAGCAGCGCGACGGTCAGCGTCCACTGCGCGCTGCCGAGCGAGACGTGGAACGAGGTCGCCACGCTGGTGATGAGCGGCGCCCCGAGGCTGGCGACCGCCGCCACGACCAGAGCGATGAACATCAGGGCGGGGACCAGCAGCCGCGCCTCGGAACGCGCCACCGGGAACGCCTTCACCACGACCCCGCCGACCGGCTGCCCGGTCACCGCTTCGGCCCTTCGCGGTCCTGGCTTTCGAGCTCCGCCAGATGCTTCAGTGCCGGAAGGGCCGCCACCAGCGCCTCGACCTCGTCGCCGGCGAGCTCGCCGATCAACCGCTCGAACGCGTGGACGCCCGCCTGGCGTCGCGTCCGGACGTACGAGGCGCCGGCCTCGGTCAGGCACACCAGCGTGACCCGCTTGTCGGACGGATCGCCCCGCCGCTCGACCAGCCCGGTTTCCTCCATCACCCGGACCAGGGCGGTCATCGCGGGCTGCGTGACGCCCTCGACCGCGGCCAGATCGGTGATCCGTCGCGGGCCGGTCTTGTCCAGGGTGGCCAGGGTGGCGGCGGACGTCAGGCTCATGTCGCGGGGAAGGCGTCTCGCGGCCCTGGTGGCCAGGCCGTAGAGGGCTGCCCCGATGGCGGCGGACGCGCCAGGAGCGGTGTCTTGACGACTCATGCTCGAAGCATAGCACTTTTATATTCATAGTTTATGGATATGGTCGACTGTCGCGGAGGGCCTCTTCGGCAGAGGTGGAACCGCCGACTCGAAGTGGCCACCTACCCCGAAGTCATCGTGCTCACCGGCCTGTTCACCTCCCCACACCGGCGCGACCACCCCCAACTGTTCCACCCGCCGCCCCGCGAACCGCACCGTCGGCTACCGACGTGCATACTTGCCGGACGATCAGAAGGACGTAGAGGTGATGACGCGGTGAAGCTGGCTGAGGCGCTCGCGCAGCGCGCGGCTGCGGTGCGGCGGGTGGAGCAGTTGCGGGCGCGCGTCGTCGGCAGCGCCCGCTACCAGGAGGGTGAGGAACTCCTCTCCGCCCTGCCGGTCGCCGAGCTCCGCGCCCAGGCGGACCTCCTGGCCAAGGAGATCCGCGAGGTGGACACCCTGATCCAGCGCACCAACTGGGAGATCGACCTGATCGAGGACTGACCCCACAAGCTGGGTGTGGGAAGCAGGTAGTCGCCACGGAGGCGTGCACACACCGCGGGCCGGCGGTTTATCCGGCCCTTGGCGCGTGAAGAGCAACGCAGGGGTTCGATTCCTCACCAACAATGCAGCTCAGCATCGCGTACAGGTGACAGAGCACACCACACAGCTCACCACCATGTGCAGATCCGGACGACGAGGGCGGGAACGGGGCGCCCCACACCCGGTGCGAGGGCCGTGCATACAACCACGGCCCTCGCACCAACTCCACCCCCGAGCCACTCAAGAGGCGTCGTCAGGGTCCGTTGGGGCTCGCAGAGAATCAACATGCGGCCGCGGACCCGTGGCAACTGATCGACAGCAGGGCCAGGATGGCGGTGTCAACAGCCACTCAGGTCGACCTCGGCTTACCGTCCTTCTCTGACATCACTGGACGTCACGTCACCACCGAACGCGAGGCTGCTGCCCAACCCACGTCCCAGGGCCCGTAATGTCGGGGGTTCCAGATCACGGAGGGCTTGATGAGCGTTAGCGTTATAGACGCCTACCTGGGCGCCGCGGACAAGGCATTAGCACTGCTGGAGGCTCCGGAAGTTGCCACGGCTTGGGAGCGGCCCAGTGCATTGGCCAAGATGACGGTCGGCGGCCTGGCCGGCCACCTCGCCTATCAGATCCTGAGTGTCAGCCCTGCCCTGCAAGTGTGTGTCAACTCCGCCCTGCAGGAGTCCCCGCCCCAAGAGGCGCCGATTCCCCTGCTGGAACACTACGCCCGAGCTGCTTGGATCGATGCGCCGCTCGACGGGGAGGTCAACCTCGGCATTCGGGCGAAGGGCGAGGGCATCGCGTCCCAGGGGGCATCGTGGTTGGCAGAGCTTGCCCGCGCCTCGTTCGTTGAGCAGCGGACCAGGCTCACGGAGTGTTCGGGCGAGGAGGCCGTGTTCATGCCGCAGACGGGATGGGCGCTGCGTCTCGATGACTTCCTGGTCACCCGGATGTTGGAGCTCGCTGTGCATATGGACGATCTCGCCGTCAGCGTGGGGCTGGCCGTCCAAGAACTCCCGGGGGACGTATTCGACCCGGTGCTTGTGCTGTTGGCCCGGCTCGCCGCCCGGCGGCACGGCCAAGCCGCGTTGCTGAGAGCGTTGACCCGAGTGGAGCGGGCTCCGACGGCGATCAACGCGATCTGACCCATCGCAGGTAGTCAGCCCGGACAAACAGCACGCGGTGCTGATCACTTCGTAGTTCAGCGAAGCCTGCATCCGCTGCCCAGTCCTGCGGCCCGACCCCGCGCAGATGCCCCGGCTGCAGGAGATCCACACCAACCTGCTCGACCGGCTCCGCGAGGCCGAGCCGCAGGGCCGGCTCGGCGAGGTCGCCGCGATCGACGCCGGCCTCGCCGCCGCCGAGCACAAGCTCGCCGCCATGCGCGACCTCGCTGCCATGCGCGACCTCGCCGCCCGCCACAGGGGTGTCACGCAGGAGGAAGCGGCGGGACGTGGAGCCCGATCGCCTCGGCTGCAACGGTCATGGCGGCGTCGAAGTACCCGGGGTAGTCCGTGATCACCCCGTTCAGGTGACCGAACAGCTCGAAGCTGATCGTGCCGATCAGGGCGATCCACAGGGTGAGCGACCGTTCCACCAGGTCCGCGTACGGCTCGGCCGGCGCCCCGCCCGCGCTGTCGAGCACCTTCTGGGCGACGAGTCTCGGCCCGGGGAGCGGCCGTGTGGGGGGTCGCAGGAGGCCCGAAGCGTGTGCCTCGACGACGAGTCCGGCCATCAGCCGGGTGACCCGGGTGGCGGGGTCGACCGTGTCGGTGGGGGCCTGGTAGCCGGGGACGGGCGAGCCGTAGACCAGGGCGAACTCGTGCGGGTGGGCCAGGGCCCACTGGCGGACCGCCCGACACGCGGCAAGCCACCGGGCGCCCGGATCGGCGGGAGCGGCGGGAGCACCCGGATCGGCGGGAGCGGCGGAAGCCGCTCCCGACTCCGCCGCCGCTCCGACGGCGTTGAACGCGTCGATGATCAGCGCGGTGAGCAGTGCGTCCCGGCTGGGGAAGTAGCGGTACAGCGCCGAGGAGGCCAGGCCCAGGTCACGCGCCACCGCGCGGAGCGACAGCGCGGCTGCCCCGGTCTCGGCGAGCTGCCGCGTGGCGGCTTCCTTGATCGCGCGAGTGAGCTCGGCGCGGGCCAGTTGCCGCGCGGTCTGCGACGCCGTCATGCCGTCCATTCTGTCATTCGAGAGCAGTGCACACAAGCGAGAGCACCGATCTTGACTTACCTCCACCAATACGAGAACACTTATCCACGAAGAGAGCACTGCTCTCGAAACTCTCCAGGAGGACTCCCGTGGCACGGCACATCGTCATAGGCAAGGGCCCGGTCGGCGCCGCCACGGCGCGACTGCTCAACGAACAGGGGCACGAGGTCGTCGTCCTGAGCCGCACCGGCGGCGACGGGAGTACGGCGCTCGACGTCACTGACACGGCGTCACTGCGGCAGGCAACCAAGGGCGCCGAGGTGATCTACAACTGTGCGAGCCCGCTGTACCACCGGTGGCCCACCGACTGGCCGCCGATCGCGAACGCCCTGCTCGACGCGGCCGAGTCCGCCGGCTCGGTGCTGGTGACGATGGGCAACCTGTACGGCTACGGCCCCGTCGACGCCCCCCTCACGGAGGACCTGCCGCTCGCGGGCACCGGTACCAAGGCCCGGGTCCGCATCGGCATGTGGCGCGACGCGCTGGCCCGGCACGAGGCCGGCCGGATCCGCGTCGCGGAGGCACGGGCCTCGGACTTCTTCGGACCCGGCGTGACCGACGCCGGCCACCTCGCCCAGCGGATGATGCCGGCACTCCTGGCCGGCCGTGCAGTCCGGCTGATCGGCAACCCGGACGCACCGCACAGCTTCACCTACATCCCCGATGTCGCCCGCGCGCTCGTACGGCTCGGCACCGACGAGCGAGCCTGGGGACGCGCCTGGCACGTTCCCACCGCCCCGCCGCTGTCGACCCGGGAGGCGGCCCGGCACCTGTGCCGGCTGGCGGGTCTGCCGCCGGCCAAGGTCAGCCGGATCCCCTGGTGGCCGCTCCACCTGGTCGGCCTGGTCAACCCCATGCTCGGGGAACTGCGGGAGGTGCAGTACCAGTTCGACCGGCCGTTCGTGCTCGACTCCCAGGCCTACACCGCGACCTTCGGCGAGGCGTCGACCCCGATCGACGAGGCGCTGGGGGCAACCGTCGAGTGGTGGCGGGCCAGGCTCAGTCGGTAGCGCCGCCTGCCAGGCACCGGCCACCGGGCATCGGCCATCGGGCTGCGCAGATCCTGCGGCGAGTCGGGAGCGGGCCGAAGCCGCGTTCAGTGAATCAACTCCAAGCGCAGCGTGGCCTAGAGCACCGCGGTGCCGTCCACTCTCCGAGGAAATGATGACGATCCGCCTCTGGCACCGCCCGCTGGTACTCCTCGCCGCCGCCATGACGGCCCTCGCCCTGGTCTGCGCCGTCGGCCTCGCGGTCGACGACCGGGTCCTGGTCGGGGCGCCGATCTGGCTGAAGCCCTTCAAGTTCTCCGTCTCCATCGCGATCTACTCGGTGACCCTCGCGTGGATGCTGTCCCTGGGCCGCACGGCCCCCCGCTGGGTCTGGTGGCTCGGGACGACGATCGCCGCCGCCAACGTGATCGAGATGGTCGTCATCGTCGGCCAGGTACTGCGCGGCAGACAGAGCCACTTCAACGTCGCCACACCGCTGGACGCCGACCTCTGGTACGCGATGGCCACCTCGATCGTCACGTTGTGGCTGGCCAACCTCGCCATCGCGGCCAGGCTGTTTCGCGAGCGGACCGGGGACCGCGCGGCCACCTGGTCCGTCCGGCTCGGCCTACTCCTCGCACTGGTGGGCATGGCACTCGGCTTCCTCATGACCAGCCCGACCCCTGCCCAACTCGACACCATGCGCAGCGGGGCCACCGTGGGCATCGTGGGGGCCCACAGCGTCGGCGTCGCCGACGACTCGCCCGGCATGGCGATCACCGGCTGGAGCAGCACCGGCGGCGACCTGCGCATCCCGCACTTCGTCGGCCTGCACGCGCTGCAGGCCATCCCGCTCTTCGCCTGGCTGCTGGTCGCGCTGTCCCGCCGGTTCCCGCGGTTGGGCGACGAGCGGACGCGCCTACGCCTGGTCCTGGTGGCGACCGGGACCTACGCGGGCGTGCTGGCGATCCTGACCTGGCAAGCGCTGCGCGGCCAGTCGCTCGTCCACCCCGACGGCGCGACCCTGACGGCCGTGGCCCTGCTGGCCGTTGGCGTGGCGGCGTCCGTTGTGACGGCCACCGGGACCCGCACGGCAGTGCCGGCGTGACCGGCCGCCCCGTCGAGCCGACCGTTCCCGCCCGCAGGACCTGACCAGGTCACGGACGTCGGCGGCGATGCTTCGTGATCTCCGTGCAGCTCTTTTTGATCTTGCTCGGGCAACGGACCGTCTATGCGAGACCAGACCGTCCATGAACGGCCTGGAACGTTCCCGCCGCGGTGAACGCGTTGGTGATCGGCGCGATGAGCGAGGCGAAGCGGCGGGCACCCGCGGTGCCGATCAGCGCCCATAGCGCGACGCAGTGCTCGTCCGTTTCCACCTCGATGCGCTCGTGCCTGGCCAGCCCGGCCGGGGCTGGGGAGCGGGGCGCGCCGGGCTCAACGACTGCGGCGGGCTTGCGTGATGGCTGCCCCTGGCGGCGGGTGGGGCGGCATGATCGGGGGATGACTGATGACGATCTCCCCCTCGGCACGGACCCCGCACGCGGTGTCGTGCCGTCCGTGCTGCAACTCGCCGCGCCCCGGGTGCGCACGGTTGACGACCACATGTTCCGGCCGTCCGGTGACAGGTCGTCGGCGTCGTTCCGGCTGCAGTTGTTCACCGCAGAGGGTCAGCGACCGGTGGCGGTGGCCTCGCAGACCATGCACGAAGGCATGAGTCTGACCAACGCGGCGGAGGTGTACGCCTCCGCGGTGTGGGAACGGCACTGCCCGAACGAGGAGTTCCCGCCGCTGTGGGTGCAGCGGCATCTGCACGACAGCGAGTTCGGGATGAAGGACCGGTTCGAGCTGGTCACCTTCGGCGAGGTCGAGCCGTACCGGCTGAGCTCGCCGACGTGGCGGACCATCTCACCCGAGCAGTTGGCGAAGCTGGTCGGCGGCCCGGTCGCCGAGGACCGGGGAGCCGGGTACGTGCCGCGCGAGCCGCTCCCGGAGCCCGAGTCGCAGTTCGAGGTGATGGCGGTATGGCGGTTGTCCAGCCCCAACCCGTTCCGGGCGCCCGAGTGCATGCCGGCGGGCACGCCGTGGTGGCGGCGCTGGTGGCGCCAGGCCGTGCCGTGGCGCGGCGTCCGTGACTGCTGCTGGTACCACCGCGGCGACTGGCACACCGTCAACCGCATGGCTATCGCGATCCTCGCCCAAGGAACCGAGGCGGCCATCGCAGCCGAGGACATGGCCGGCTTCGCCGACGAGCGCGCCGCCGCGGCCGGCGCGGACGACTGGCAGCGGGAAGCGCTGCGCTCACTGTTCAGCCTGGCCGTGGCCATCCAGCCGAGCGAGGGTGTCGGCTACGTCAACGGGCAGCACCGTGCGCAGGCGATGATGGACGCGGGGGTCCGCCGCACGGTCGTCGTCCGCGACGTGTGGCCGGCGGAGTCCTGAAAGCCGCAGCCGCGTTCGCCGTACTCGAGTAGCGGCAGTCCCTCGATCAGCACTGCGCCCAGCGCGTCGGTGACCGCCTGGTGGCGGCCCTCGAGGGCGGCGTGGATCCGCAGGCCGCGCTTGGACGTGCGCCGGTCGGGAACCTCCTCGCCCGACCGGGCGCGGTCCAGCAGGAGTGCCATCCGTTCAGGAGTGCCATCCGTTCGGCCACCGTCTCCCGGCAGGCGGCCAGCGCGGTTCCTGCCCGTCCGTCACGGCGGTGCGCTCCCCTCGCTCCGGCGGCCGGACGGACGGGTCGTCATGTCCGGTTCATCACCTCGGATATGGCGATTCTCCGCCGCCACCGGGCCTTGAGTGCCCATCCCGGTGACTCACCTCGCCGCGAGCAGGGGGGCGCCGAGCCCGCGCAGCAGCGTGTCGACCACCACGTCGGCGGCCTGTGCGGGACTGAGGTCGGGCAGGCGCGTGGAGCACTGGACCGGCGGGCGAGGCAACGACGGACGGCGGCGGCCTGGTGTCGCTGCTGGGCCGGACTGTCCTCCGGGAGCCGCTCGGGCTGGTGGTGATCACGCCTATCGTCTGCAGATGGTGCGACTGGGACCAGTTCGAAGTGACCGCAGGCGAGTGCTTCTGCGAGGGCTGCTGCCTGCCGAACGACATAGTGGACGGAGATGTCTACCCGAGCGGAACCCCCGGGAACTCACGCCGTCCGCCTCTCCACTGCCCTGGCTGAGTGAGGTCCTCCGCAAATCAGCTGACCCGGTATGCCCCGCCGGACACGACGTGCTTCACGTGTCGGTCGCTTCTGTCCTTGCCGCGGACGGCCGGGTTTGCCGCCTGTCGGTCGGCCTGCAGTGTCCGGTTGACGGAGCACTGTGCCTCTACCCCCCGACAACGTGGACGTGGCGTCGAGCAGGACCTGACACCGACCTCGCCCGGCGAATCGGTCCAGGCGTGCTTGGTCAAAGTGCCTGGTGCGACCGTCCCCTAGGCTGGTGCACGCGGTCTACTGACTTCGGCTTGTCAGGGTGACGGTGGGTGTCGAGGGTCCGGCTGGTGCCGGCGATGAAGCCGTCGAGGGTGTCGGTGCTCATGCGCCCCGTCGCCCACAGCGCGATCGAGATCAGTTGACCTGGCCGGCGGGCCGCATAACGAGGTGGTTGATGTCCACGCCTTCGGGTTGATTGACGGCGAACAGGATCGCCTCGGCGATCTGCTCGGCGGTCAGCGTCGGCGCCTCTGCGGGTGATCCGCCGCGCTCGTCCCAGAATGGGGTGTCCACAACCCCTGGGGCGACAAGAGTGACGCCGACACGGTCCTTGGCCACCAGGAGTCGGACGTTCTCGGCCAGGGCGTGCGCGGCCCACTTGGTGACGGAGTACAGGTTGCCGGGCGTGTTCCTGGTACCCGCGACCGAACCGACGATCACGATCCGGCCCTTGGACTTCCTCAGGTGTGGCAGTGCCTCGCGTACCAGCAGAGCCGGGCCGAGGATGTTGGTGAGAACCATGGCACGCATGGCCGCAGGGTCGTGGTCCTCCAGCGTGCCGGGCAGGGAGAACCCGGCGTTCGCGATCACCGTGTCCAATCCGCCCCACAAGCCCACGACTTGACGCACGGCAGCGGCGACATGGCGCTCGTCACTGGCGTCACCGGTGATGGTCAGCAGCCGCTCGCCCGCTCCGGTGGAGGTGGCGAACGCGGCCAGGCGATCGGCATCGCGGCCGGTGATCGCCACGCGGTGGCCTTGCTTGAGCAGGACACGGGCAGTGGCCGCACCGATCCCGCTCGAACCGCCGGTGATCAACGTGACGGGTTCCATGGCACAGCCTCCTTGGTGACGGCGGTATCGGCGATGCGCCGGGCTTCAGGTGTCGGTGAACACTGAGTTGGCGGACGCAGGCTACCCGATAATCATGATGTTGTGACGCAACATCAAGATCGGGCGGCCTGCGCCGCAAGTGTCGATCCCGGGCTGATGGAAACGGTATTCGCTGAACTCACCGCAAGCCTGGCGCCGGTCTTCCACCGCCGTGACCTGCGGCAGAACGCACTGCGTACCTGCGTGGGCTGCTGATGGCGTGGTGAACGCCGTCACCCTTGAGACGGCAGTCGCGGAGGATCTTCCAGGTCTTCATTCGGGCGAAGACGTGCTCGACGCGGGCTCGAACCTGCTTGTGCTCGCGGTTGTGCTCGGCCTGCCATTCGGTGGATGCCGACGACCAGGCGGGAGTGGGCGTCGATCACGACCTGGTGGTTGGTGGTGTACCGGTAAGTCTTCGGCTGTTCGGCGATGGTGTGGTCGCGGGTGGGAACGAGAGTGCCGTCCACGATCAGCACGGTGTCCTTGTGGAAGCGACGCCGGGGCTTGAGCGCGAGTAGCGGGCCGATGTGGTCGATGATCCGGTCGGTAGCAGACTTGGACACCCCGAACAGCAGGGCGAGCTGTCGCAGTGTCAGGTTTGTCCGCGTAAACCGCGACCAGCAGTATCCGGTCCTCAGCGGCAGACTCCACGGCCGCCCCGCCCTCTCGCCAACGAGATCCCACGTTTTGCAGCAGGAGATTCGAGTTGCCATCAGGCGAAGGCGCCCCGGCTCACGGCTGTTTCCGCCTATGGCAGGACCGGCAGAGACTCGAGGCCCCGCACAAGCCGCGTGGGCCGTCGGCGCAGCTCGGCGTTGGGCACGGCGAGTCGCAGCCGGGGGAAGCGGGCGACGATCCTTCGGAACGCGATCTCGGCCTCGGCTCGGGCCAGAGGCGCGCCGAGGCAGCGGTGGATGCCGTGTCCGAAGGCGAGGTGCCCCTTCGTAGCGCGGTTGAGATCGAGCCGGTCCGGCTCCCAGAAGCGGGCAGGGTCGCGGTTCGCGGCGCCGGGCGCGATGAGCACGGGTGAGCCGGCCGGGATCTCAGTGCCGCCGAGACTGATGGCCTCGGTGGTGAACCGGAAGGTGGCCAGGCTCACTGGCGAGTCAAGTCGGAGAAGCTCGTCCACGGCCGCGTCGACCAGGTCAGGCTCATCGCGCAGGCGGTGCAACGACCCCGGTGTCTGGAGCAGGGCCAGGAGACCGTTGCCGATCAGGTTGGTGGTGGTCTCGTGCCCGGCCACCAGGAGGAGCACCGCCAGGGAGACGAGTTCGTCCTCGCTGAGCCGGTCCTCACCGTCGCGGGCACGGATCAGGTCATTGAGCAGACTGTCGTCCGGCGCGCGGCGCTTGAACGCGATGAGGTCAGCCATGTAGCCGGCGACGGCGTGGGAGGCGGAGTCGATCCGTTCAGGCCGTCCGGCCGCGAAGAGTTCGTTGGACCATGCGCGCACCGCCGCGCGGTCGGCGTCGGGAACTCCCAGCAGTTGGCAGATGACAGTGACGGGCAGTGGGACAGCGAAGCTCTCGATGACGTCGGTCTGCTCGCCGGGCACCCACTCGTTGAGCAGCTCGTCGGTCACGCTCGCGATGTACGGGCGAAGGCGTGCGACGGCTCCTGGAGTGAAAGCCTTCGTCACCAGGCTTCGCAGTCGCGTGTGCTGAGGCGGATCGGTGGCCAGCATGCTCTGGGATACAGCAGGGTGCAGGTTGCGCCCGGTGTCCTTGCCGGCGAAGAAGCGCGCCGTGTCCTTCGACAGCCGCAGGTCGGCGAACGCCTCCCTGGCTTCGGCGTAGCCGGTCACGAGGTAACTGGACCGGCCGCCGCCACTGGGCACCTCCTGGACCGGCGAAACGCTTCGGAGCGCGTCGAAGGCGGGGTACGGGTTCTGGAAGAAGGCCGGATCTTGAAGTGGGTTGCTCATGCTCATCCCTGCGCCGTCTCGGGCATCGGTGCCTCGCGCGAGGCCGTGCGGACGATCTCGCTTGCGGCATACGCCCGCGCCACCGGCCCCAGGCGGATCTTCTCCGACCATGGCCACCACCACAACACGTACCGCCGCCACCCGTGCGAGCGCGGCATCAGGCCCCCGAACGCCGACGCGACATCGCCCGGCGGCTGCGGCCCCGGCCGCACCCACCGAGCCGGGCCGGGCAACTCGGCGCCGGCCGCGCGGGGATGACCGATGACAACGTCGACGTCCTGTGCACTCAATGGGATGGATCTACCACTGCACGCCCCGGCCCGCACCCGTAGGTGAGGTCAAATGGGGCCCATGAGCTCGGCTTCCATCACCGTCCTGATCGCCGGCTGTGTCGGCGCCTCAATCCTCGTCCTGTTCCTCATGGTTCGCTACATCCCCCAGCGCTGGCACGAGGGATCGACCCTCAAGGACAGCCTCGAACACTTCTCGGCCCTCAACAGGACGTTATTCAGCTTCATCCTGGCCCTCTCGATCGTCTCCGCCGGCACGAGCCTGAGCAAAGCCGGCGACGAGGTCAGCAACGAAGGCGCAAGCCTCGTCAACCTCTACTGGGCAACCCGACCCTTGCCCCAGGCCACACGCGCACAAGTCCGCGAGCTCACCCGCCAGTACACCGTCACCGTGATCAACGAGGAGTGGCCGGCGATGGCCCAGGGCGCCACCAGCGCACGCGCCCAGGAACAGTACGACGAACTGCGGCGCGTACTGCAGGACACGGCAGGCAGCACCCAGCAGGAGCAGACCTTCGCACGGGACTCGCTCGTGGCCCTTCGCGAAGTGGGAGACGCCCGGCGCGCGCGGATACTGGCCGTCTCCCAGCACGTACCCGACTACCTGTGGATCGGCCTGATCCTGTCCGCGGTACTCCTCGTAGCCACATCCGCGCTCCAGATCCGTGCGTTGACCTGGCCGGGAATCATCGGAATCGGCGGCCTGGCCCTGCTGCTGTCCGGCGTGCTGACCCTGCTGTCAGCCATGAACCACCCCTTCAGCGGGGGCATCCACGTAGCACCCGACGCGTTGAGATTCGCCCTTACCCGCTACGCCGTCATCTGACCGCCAACCGAACCCGACAGCCCGGGCGCTGGCGGTGTCGCCGCAGACCGGGTCGCGTCCTCCCCATGCACCGCCCCCGCCCTCGGCTCGACCCGACCCGACCCGACCCGACCGCAGCACAACGCAAGGCCGCGGGAACGGACACGCCCGGCCCCCGCCCGACCAGACGGGCGGCGGCCGGGCGAGGGGCCGGGCGGCGATTCAGCGAGGGTGGACCTCAAGGAAGGCGCGGACGCCGGATTCCAGGGCGCCCTCGATCCAGGCCGGCTTGAGGCTGGTGTGCTCGCCCGCGAAGTGGACCCGGCCCTCGACCGTGCGAGTCGCCGGGTGCAGCTCGTGGAGCTGACCGGGGGTGAACATGACGGCCTCACCCAGCGCGTAGCGGGCCCGGGCCCAGGACTGGGTGGCGCCGGTTCCGGTGAACTCGGTGCGGGCCTGGGGACCGAAGAGGCGTTCCATGTCGTTCAGGGCGAAGGCGTAGCGCTCGCCCGGGGTGAGGGAGTCCCAGCGGGCGGCGTCGTCGGACCAGGTGTAGGCGGCCAGGACGACCCCGCCGGGCGACCCGTCGGGACTGTGGGAGGGGAAGTAGGTGAAGCGGCTGGGGCTGTCGGAGACGCAGCCGCCACCGGTGAAGCCGCCAGGTCCGTTCTCCCAGAAGCGGGTCTTGAACTCCAGCAGGACCTTGGTCGCGGAGTCGTAGTGGAGCTCGTTGACGGCGCGTCGCTTCCGGTACGACATGAGCGGCTGGATGTCGCAAAAGCGCAGGGCGCTGAACGGGATGGTGACGATCGCGTAGTCGCCCTCGAAGACCTCGACCGGGTCGGTGGGCGCGCCGTCACAGGACTCCTCGTCGCCGCTCTCCGCGCAGGTCTCGATCCGCACACCCGTGTCGCTCTGCAGCAGGCGCGTCATCCGCCGGCCCATCCGCAGCTCGTTCCGCAGAGGTGCCGCCATGGCCTCGGTGAGGGTGTCGGTGCCGCCCTCCAGCTCCCAGTACCGGTTGGTGGGACTGATCACCGAGTGGTCGATCAAGGTGGGGACCAGGGAGTAGTGCAGACGCGAGGTCATGTTCTCCAAAGTCCCGGCCGCCTGGAGGGTGGGCAGGTCCCAGCCGGCCTCCTCTACCAGGTAGCGGTGGGTGGAGTAGCCGTCGTACTTCTGGAAGATGCCCGCCCAGGCGGCCAGCTGGGCCGCGATCGGGCCGTCCGGGACGGTGACCTTCTCGAAGGCCTTGGTGACGGCGGCCGCCGTGGTGCCGTCCAGGGCGCTGCCGAACGTGCCGTTGACCGACTTCGGTGACTGGGCGTACGCGGCGCGGGTGCTCTGGACGCCGTTGACGGCGATCCTGGTACGGAAGTTGGCCGTCGGCGCGACGAACGGCGCGTTCTTGGGCCCACCGTCGCCGTTGCTCCAGGTCTCGCCCGTGAAGGAGCGGTACACCACCGGCGGCAGGTCACCGGTCGCGGCCGCACCTGCGGCGACATCGGCGTTGTAGAACAGGCGCCGCTTGAGACCGAGCTTGTCCGCGAGCGCCAGGACCATCGGGTGGAAGTCCGGCAGGCGCATCGCCCCCGCCTCCGCGTGCAGCTGCCTGTCCTCGAACACCCCGCGAAACGTCTTGACCCGCCCGCCGACCCGGCTCCCGTTCGCCTCGATCACCACCACCTCGTGGCCGGCCTGCTTCAACAGCGCCGCGGCGGCCATCCCCGCCACACCCGCGCCCACGACCAGCACCTTCTTACGCGCCGCCCGGGCCGGCAACCTGCCATCGATAAGGACCTTCAGATAGTCCAGCTTCAGATCACTCGCCTCGTCGTCCCCCACCATGAGCATCCTGCGCGCCAACTCACGCGCCAGACCCTCGTCAGCACCCCCGCCCCGGGAAGCAGGCACCGCCGCCGCACCCGCCGACGACCGGCCCACGAACGCGGCACCTCCCGCCAGCGCCGCACCGGCGGCAGCCGAACCGAGCACCGCACGACGCGACACCCCACCACGCCCCGAACCCGGCTCGGGGACAGCATCGGGAACAGGGCCCGGACCGGGTGCGGGGGCGGGCTGATTGGTAGGCAGATCCACAAGAAACTCCAAGGTGTCGGAACAGAAAAACCGGACAACACCTGGCCAACTCCCCCGCCCCGTACGAGACACGACACCACCACCAACACCACCCGAACGAGACCAACCACCCCGTCCCAGACCGACAAACACCCCGGAGCAGCTACGCCCGAGGCGGCCGCGACACACACCCCCCGCACCACCCCAAGGCCGAGGCCGAGCAGCCACTCCGGCGACACCCAGGCGCCGGACCCCGCCGATCCCCGAACCGAGCCCAACCACCCCACACACGCAACGGCCACGACCCAGCCCCATGCCCCTCCCGCCAGACACCCCTACGCGCGCGTTGGTGACGGGCAACGGGCCGTCCACTCAGCGCGGCACCACAGCCCGGCCCGTGGGGACGACAACAACCGGTGACGGCTCGAGCAGAAACCCGTTGAGCAGGCCATGCAGACCCTCACCACCACCGCGCGGCGGCCACGCCTTCCGGCCGCCGCCGTCCTGGCCCTCGCATACGTGACGGCCACCGGCCTGGCCCAGCCGCAGCCCGCCGCCGCAGCCGCCAAGTTCTCCCAACCCATCACCAACGTCGTATGGGAAACGGGCACACCACACTCGATCATCTGGACCGACGCCACCCCGGGCCGGCACCCGCTGAAGCTGATGAGGGGACAGGCCACCGCGCTGCAGCAGGTCGCGCAGATCGCCGTCGTCGACGGCGCCGCCGGCCACTACGAGTGGGCCGTCCCAGCTGACCTGCCCAGCGACAACACCTACGCGATCGCACTCGGGAACTCGCCCGACATCGGCTTCACCGGCCAGTTCACCATCCGAAACACCCACGCCGCACACGCACCCATTCCCACATCGGCACTGGCACCCGCACCCGCACCCGCACCCGCAAGGCCCTGACACCGAGACCACCGACAACACCAAGCGGCGGCCCACCACCCCGGCGGGCCGCCGCTCCACGTCCTTGACGGGCATGCGCGATCAGGCGCTACCGGGCGCCTCACCGAGGCGCGGGACGCGGACCTCCCTCCACGGATCCCCGGTCCTGGCGCGCCGGTGCCTCATCCGCTCCTTCTCGGTGGGCAGGGGCAGCCGCAACGACCCGAGAGCTTTCGCGGCCCAGGTGTTCATGCCCCAGGCCGCTCCAACCGGGGTCCGGGTCGGCCCTTGTCCCGCAGCTCCAACAGCGAACCCGCCTCCCCGCCGACCAAGCCCCGACGCGTCCAACACGAGCGCAGCAAGGCGCTCACCGTGCGGGCGGCCGAGGCGACCCAGGCGGCCGTGCCCTGATCAGAGACCGAGAAGTTCCACGGCTACGGCGATCCGGCCCACCCGACGGCGATTCTCGAGCAGCTCACCGCCCCGGCCTTGTTCTGCGCTTCTACGCCGATCTGACGGAGGTTCAGACCGCAGAGGCGATGGGCTGCACCGTCGGCACGGTGAAGAGCCAGACGGCCAAAGCGCTTTCCACCCTTCGCCGGCTGGCGCCGGCGGCGTTGCTGTCCCAGACCCCAGGAGAGGTGGCATGAACGAGCCGACCCACGAGGAGACGGCTGTGCGGCACCTGTTGCGCGACGCCGCCGCCTGCCTTCCGGCCGCAAGGACTGACCTGTTCGCGAACGTCTCGGCCGGTGCACGGCGCCGTCGGCGCCGTCGGCGCCGTCGGCTCACGCTGTTCGGCATCGCCGGCGCTGTCCTGGTCGTGGCGGGCGGGGCGTCGGCCGTCACGACGTTGACCGACCGGCACGGGGATACCGAGCGGGTACAGGCGAGCAGCACCGACCGTCCGTGCCCGGCGCAGCTGGAGCCCTTGAGCGCCTCGCAGCGCCCGGAGGCAGCGGGCGTCATGGTCCCGGCGTCGCCGGTGTCCGCACAGCTCTGCGTCTACGCTCCATTGTCGTCTACGGCCCCGGGAAGCCCGGAGGGTCTGGTGCCCGCCCGCTCCGGCCCTCTGTCCGGCCCTCAGCTGAACGCCCTGGTCGCGTCGCTCGACGCCGCACCGAAGGGTGCGATGCGCTGCATCGCCGATGCGGACACGGTCGCGGCCGTGCGGTTCGTCTACGCGAGCGGACCCGACGTCGAGGTCCGCATTGGAGTGGACAGTTGCCGGAACGCCTCCAACGGCAGCCGCGATGTCATCGCCACCGCAGTGACGGTCCCCGTGCCCCAGGACGCGGCGCAACGTGCGGCAGCGGCGGCGCCGACCCCGCCGTCGTGAGGAGGACAAGCCGTCGTCCAGCGGGCGCCTGCTCGCGGACTGGGGCGCGGCCTGGCGCTGCGTCATGGGTGCCCGCCCGCGAGTCAGCCTGACGCTGCGTCAGCCGAGCCGCGAGACGCCGCCGGCTTATCCACACGAACGGGACCCAGGGGCCTGCGGGACCCGTCCCGTCCCTCCCGTCCCGGCCAGGGGTGGCCCAGCCAGGGGAGGCCGGGGCTGGTGTCACCAGCCGGGATAGCGGTTCCACCAGTTCGGGTCGCGGGCCGGCAAGTATTCGCTGCCACCGGGCGAGTCGACGTGCTCCTGAAGCAGGTCGCGGGCCAAGGTATCGAGCACCCAGGCCAGTTCGAGCCGGCTCAGCAGCTCGACCGGCAACGCGTCCACGCCGTGCGCGGCACCCAGCAGCGCGCCGGCGGTGGACGCCACCGAGTTGCCGTCCGGCGCGCCGGCCGCGAATTGCAGGGCCGCACGCACGGTGTCGCGGCCGGGGAAGCGGGAGACGACCAGGAGCGCGCCGAGCAGCGCCGAGGAGGCCGTCGCATCCGGAGCTATCCAGGCGAGCTGCCCGTGGTCCGCGACGCCGCCGGGCGCCCTCAGCAGGTCCACAACGGTGTCCGGGCTCGCCGAGTGCGGCAGGGGCAGCCGACGGACCAGCGCGGCGGCCGGGTGCTCCGCAACCGGACCAAGGCTCGTCCAGCCCTGGAACGGATCGCTCTCGGTCAGGCAGCGGGACACGAGTTCGGCCGAGCCGGCAACCACCTCCTGGACGTCCGCAGCACCGTGGGTGAGCGCGGCAGTCTCACGGATCGCCGAGGCGCAGCCGTCCGAGCCGGACAGCTGCCACAGCAGTCCAAGGGCCAGGCTCCGGGTGAGCGCGTGGGCCCCCCGGCTGTCGGAGACCGGCCGCGTCAACGTCCCCTGCGTCAGGGCGGTCAGCGCCGCCACCGTGGCCGGCGCCGAGCCGCGACGCTCGCGCAAGGCAGGCACCTGCGCCAGCCAGCCGTCCGGCCACCGGTCGCCACCACTGCCCGCCCACCGCTCGGCGATCCGCTCCGGCTCGATCCCCTGCAAAAACGCCCAGCGGCAATACGCGTGCCACACCACCGACGGCGCATGACAGATCCCCCTGTGGCTGCTCCGCATCGAGGCGCGGATCGCCCCCTCGATAGTGAACGCCGCCAACTGCGTACTCACACCGATCCGCAACGGCCCCTCGGCCGGCCACCGGCCCCGGACCACCCCCGCCGCGTCCCCCAACGCCGCTCCCAGCACCAGCCCCCGCACCCGCGCCTCACTCACCGCCGCCTTCCCCGCCATACCCTGCCTCCCCCATCGCGCCACCGGTTTCACCATGACATCCCATCACAAGAGCGCCTCCACGAAGTCGGCCGCTTCCCGAACACGCCACGCGCCCAATGGGACGCCCACCCGCTCCCCCGGCCGACCCGCTCCCCCGCCACGCCACGGCTAGACCATGGTCACCAGGTGATCCGTGGGACCGTAGTCGATCTTCCAGTCGACATAGACCCCCACGAAGCCGTCCCGCTGGCACCGCAGCCCAACCGTCACCCAGCGGACCGACCCGTAGTCGGAGAGCGAGAACGCGACCGCCGTCTCGAACTCCTCACTCCCGCACGGGCAACAAGCCTCGCCAGGATCCGCGTCCGCCCAGAACTCCTCGCTGTCCGCGACGAACGCGCGGCGGCCGCAACCAGCACAGAGCCGCTCCGCTCCGCCCTCGACATCGTCGACAAGCACGCGGAACACCCGCCCGCCGCACCCACCACAGACAGAAGCAACGATCCTCACCGGACGGCCGTCGGCAGCGCTACGGAGAAACACCGCGAGCTCCGCAGAGACACCCTCGCCAACCTGATCATCAGCATGCACAGGCACATCGTCCCAGCCCCCGAACGATCACCCGTCCACCTTGACCGGTCGGTGCGGATCGTCGCGGCCGACGGCGCGGTGCACAGGACGCGGCACCGGCCCGTCCCGGGTCCACTGTCGGCATCGGCGCTGGCTCGCCGACACTGCCGTCGGCGCCCTGAGACGGCGTGCACGCCCTCGACGACGTCATCCTCGACACCGGGCCGTGGACAGTCGGCGGGCGACCGAGCGCAGTGTCCAACCGTCCCTGCCAGCGCGGGATCAATTCTGCGCTCTCCGTGACTTTGTTCATGGGCGGAGTGACGTTTTCTCAGGGAAATGATCTTCGCGAAGGAGTGGTGCGAGTCGGGCGGATCGGCCCGTGCGAACCGGTCCCCTGGCCGTGCCGGCGGCTGCGGCTGGAACCCGTGACGCAGCCGCTCATCGCGTGGGGGCGCAGAGGAAATGGAAGGCGGGACCCAGCAGAGCGTTGGCAAAATGCCCACGCTCGACCTTCGACGTGAAAGGACTGACCAGCATGCCTCGTACCGTCACTCTGATCCGCTCCGCCTCCCTCTCCGACGTCGCCGAGTATGCCTACGCGGCCACGGCACCCGCCGACTCCCGCCTGGTCTTCCTCGCCGGTGCCTGCCCGCTGAACGACGACGGCTCCACGGCAGCGATCGGGGACTACGCGGGCCAGGCTGCGAAAGCGGTCGAGAACATGGAGACGGCTCTGGCTGCCGCGGGTGCAACACTCCAGGACGTCATCAGCACGCGCGTCCTCGTCGCCTCGGCCCGACGTGAGGACCTGGTGACCGCCTGGAAGGTGGTCCGGGACGCGTTCAGTGACCATGATGTCCCCAGCACGTTGCTGGGCGTCACCGTACTTGGCTACGAGAACCAGCTCGTCGAGATCGAGGCCGTCGCTGCCGTCCTCGATTCCTGAGTTCAGCGGACGGGCGGCACCGCCACCCGACAACCATGAGGCGCCCGACCGGTGTTGCTGCTCGGAGACCGTTCCCGCGTCGAGCCTGTGGGATTCGAACCCACGGCGACATGGCCGCCGCGACGGTCTTCAAGACACGAGGATCACTTCGATTGCCCGTTGAGGAGGAGGGCGGCGCGGGCGATGTCGCCGATGCGGCACGGGCTGAGCGTGACATGCTTGAGCGCGCGCCAGCGTTCCTTGAGCTCGGCGGCGGCCCGCTCGCCAAGCGCTCGGACGCACCTGATCAGGCCTTTGCCGTTGGCAGCGGGTCAGGACTCGGTGCAGATCGGATGCTTGGTCGGCCAGGACATCGATGCCCTCGTGGAGGTAGCGGTAGCCGGGGGCCCGGGAGACGCCGGCGTCGCGGGCCAGACCGTGCACACAGCCGCGCTCGCGGCATGCACTCCCTTCGCGCCGCCGTCCCGACCAGCGCCGACCGTCTCGAGGACCTGGTCCAACGCCGCCCCACCACGCCGATCCGGCAGCGGCGCTTCGACCCCCGGGCCCATACGCCGTTGCCGCGCAAACGGCGCTCGCCGCCCTCCCCCACCCGAGCGACGGCGAGCCGACCGCTCCGGGCAGGCCTGCCAGTACCGAACAGAATCGGCTTCTCACGTGCCTGACCAGTTATCCGGGTTGTAAGGCGAGTTCGCATCTTGCGTGACCGGGTGCGGTTTCACCCCTCCGCCTGGGCCGGGGTCCTGGCGCGCTGGTCGGCGCCGACCCGGCAGCAACCGGCGGCGATCACCAGCGCCCATCTGGTCCCGCTCGTCCGAGCCGGCGCAACGTTCGACAACGGCGTCCTCGTCGAGCGGCAAGACCAGGCCGCATGACAGAATCGCGTGCCCAATTTCGGAGGTCTCCCGGCCCACCCGTTGGTAGGTTCAGGCGCATCATGCTGACACTCATCGGTACATTGGGCGGAGTCTTCATCACGGCCCTGTTCGGCCTTCTCACCGCCCATTTCTCCCAGCGCTGGCAGTACCGCCGGGTGGAACAGGAGCACCGGTTGCAGATCGAGCGGGAGATACGCACAGCCCGTCATGAGGCCTACGCCCGCCTGATCGTGGCCGCGCAGGCGCTCTTCGACAAGGCCATGGAGTACTACAAGGTGAACCAGGCCCAGCCCACCCCGACGGCGGAGTACCCGGCGCCACCGGAACTCGACAAGTTGGACACCGAATTCGAGATCCGCCGGGTCGAGGCGTTCCTCCTGGCCAGCGCTCCAGTGCAAGCGGAGCTGGACACATACACCGAGTGGCTTCGCACCTTCTGGCCGGAGGCGGCCAGCGGCACCGGGATCTTCATGGTCGACGATGCCAACAAGGACCATCCGTACCATCACATGCTTCGTGCGATGCAGACCGAGCTGACTCCGCCGAGCCAGTGACGATGGGCCTCTTCGGGCCGGGTTGGTGGTGCAACCGGCGGGCCCAACGACCAGTGCTCCTACCAGGACTTCGCACGATCCACCTGTCTCCCGGGCCAACCGCAGCCGGGCGCAGCCAGGTACATCCGAACGGGATGGTCAACCCATCCACAACTCTTGACTATTGCTCCCGGCTGGTCAGCAGGTGACTGTATGTCAGGGTAGCGACGCGGCCGGGACGGCTTCGTGACAAACGGACGACAGCATGGCCGTGTGGCAATGGAAAGATCACACTGGCGGCGCAGAGCCCTGGTCCTAGGTTCCGGCGTGTTGGCCGCGGCGGTTGTCGCCGGCGCTTACTGGGGCTACCTACCCGGCTGGCCGGGCATCGGGGGTGTCGCACGATCCGCCGAAGTGGCAGCTGCGAGCCGGACCGCGTCTGCGGAGCTGGACCGCCGGCTGGCCGAGACGGCCGGCACGCTCCCCGGCGCTCCCCGACGCCTGGGAGATGCGACGCTGGACCGCTGTCTCAGAGAGCGGCGCGAGTTCGCCTCCGACCCTGCACTCCCGGTGTTCTGCCAGCGGCAGACGGCGCTGTACCTGGCCTTCGACGGCAACGTCCAGGATGTCGCCCGGCAGTGGTGCGAAAAGCTCAACGCCGCCCACTGGCAAGGCTCCGCGGCGCCATTCCCGCCCGGCGCAGGCTACCGCGCCGAGCGCTATGACTACATCGACAGTGCGACGGACGACTACCTGGTCATCACGATGATCAGCGACCAGGAGTCCCTTCCACTGCTCAAGAACGAGCAGTACTTCGAAGGGGCCACCCAATTTCGCCGCGAACAACGGCCGTTGGGCGATATGAGTGCTGCGGAGTCGGCGCTGTCTAGCGGCCATCGCGTGGCTGAGATCTCATTGATCCGCACGTACTTCTCGGAGGGACCGCGGCCGAGACCGCCCTATTAGGTCCGAACTGCCCAGACGGGGGCGGCCGAGCAGGCGGTGAACAAGGCGTTCGTGCTGCGGGTGGTGGAGTTGGCGATGGCGCGGCACCGCTGGGACGAGCTGGGATGCGAACCGCCGTTCGTGATGGAGCAGTTGCGGGAGTTCCACCGCTTGGTCGAGGCCTTCGACCGGGGCGCCGTCGCGCCCGGGTCGGCGCCGGAGGAGGTGGACGACCTCCGCTGCCCCCGCCATCGGGTGCTCGCGCCGTTGGCGTGCGTCGACGGCTGCGTGTTCTGCACTCGGGGTTACTGAGTCAGCGGCCGGTGAGTGTGGCCACCTCGGCGGCATAGAGGTGGGCCGGGTCGAAGCCCATGCCCGTGAAGTGGCCGGCCAGTTCGAGGGAGAGCACGCCGTGCAGGCGGGTCCAGAAGGCGAGTGCGCGCCGGCTCGTCGCCTCCGGGTGCCGACCGGCCCAGGCGAGGTGCTCGGCCAGCCGTGCCTCCAGCGGTGAGGTCGGAACTGCGGTGAGAGGCCCGTCGGCGCAGGCGTCCAGCAGGACGGACATGATCTCCGCGGTGATCCGGGTGGTGTCCTCGGGCGCGTGATAGCCGGGCACCGGGGTCCCGTAGAGCAGGAAGTACCGCTGCGGGTCGGCCAGTGCCCAGTCGCGCAGGGCGTGGGCGAGGCCGGCCAGGTCGGCGCCGGCCTCGGCGCGGGTGCGGAAGGTGTCGGCCAGGCTGCGGTAGGCGTCCCGGATCAGCTCGGTGATCAACTCGTCGCGGTTGACGAAGTACCGGTACAGGGCCGGGCCGCTCATGCCGATCTGCTTCGCGATGGCGTTGAGCGAGAGCGCGGAGGCACCGGCCGAGGCGATCTGCTCCCAGGCGTGGCGCTTGATCTCCTCCTGCACCTGGGCGCGGTAGCGCTCCCTGGGTGTCACCGCCTCCGGCTTGCTCACGACCCCGTGCTCCATTCTCCCGTCCAGCTCCAGCATTGGTTAGAAGGTATCACGGAAGCGATTGACCATCACGGCTTCGAGTGTTACAACTTCTAACGAACGCAAGAGCAACTAGCGGACGGATGGGAGAGTGGACATGAACGACCAGACCCTCACGGAGGTCGTGCTCCCGGGCATCGTGGCGCCGGAAGGCCTGCAGATCCGGCAGGCGGCGGTGCCGACGCCGGGGGCGGGGCAGCTGGTGATCGCCATGGAGGCCACCGGCGTCTCGTTCGCCGAGCAGCAGATGCGCCGCGGGCGGTACTACGACCAGCCGCCGTTCCCCTTCGTCCCGGGGTACGACGTGGTCGGCCGGGTGCTGAGCACCGGTCCGGGGGTGGACCCGGCCCTCGCCGGGCGCCGGGTGGCCGTGCTGCTCAAGGTCGGCGGCTGGGCCAGCCACGTGCTGGTGGACGCGCGGGACGCGGTCGAGGTGCCCGACGGCCTGTCAGCCGCCGAGGCCGAGACCGTCGTGGTCAACGGCATCACCGCCTGGCAGCTGCTGCATCGCACCGCCCGAGTCCGGGCCGGCCAGACCGTCCTGGTGCACGGCGCCGGCGGCGGGGTGGGCCAGGTCCTGGTGCAGCTCGCGAACGCGGCCGGCGTGCGGGTGATCGGCACTGCCTCGCCCCGGCACCACGAGGCGCTGCGCGCCCTGGGTGTCAGCCCGATCGACTACCGCGAGGCGGACGTGCCCGCCCAGGTCCGCGAGCTGGCCCCCGGCGGCGTGGCCGCCGTCTTCGACCACGTGGGCGGGCCCGGCGTCGTCGACTCCTGGGGGATGCTGGCCCCCGGCGGCACCCTGGTCTGCTACGGCAGCGCCGCAACCCGGGACGACAGCGGCTCGAAGCAGTGGCCGGTGCTCAAGATCCTCGCCCGCACCATGCTGTGGAACGCGCTGCCGAACGGCCGTCGCGCCCACTTCTACAACATCTGGGCCGGCCGCAAGCTCCAGCCGACCCGGTTCCGCGCCCGGCTGCGCAGCGACCTGACCGAGGTCTTCACCGCCCTGCGCACCGGTGAGCTGACCGCCCCCATCGGCGCCCGGCTCCCGCTCGCCGAGGCCGCCGAGGCGCTGCGGCTGGCCGAGTCGGGAACGGTCACGGGGAAGGTGGTGCTGACCTCCTGATGTCGCCGAGTCGGACGGCCGTCCCGGCGAACGGCCGAACAGGCAAACGGGCAAACGAGCAAACGGGCGCCAACTGTCGCACGGGGCAGGCGGGCCAAGGCGCTGTCTTGAGGTCGCTGACCTGAGGATGCGCCACGTCGGCTTCGAGAAGCCGCAGGCCGTAACCGCCCTGCGCGTCGCCGGCCAGAACTCTGCGGACGATCCCGACGAGGTCGTCCGCAGGTGACGTCCGCGATCCGGGGCCGGGCAGGCAGAGCAGGCCGAGCGGCCTCCGACACGAAATGTGACGTGACGTCCGTTCTGCGATCACCCTCGGGCCGGCTGGAACTGACGGTGCGGAGCGCTCGAGGACCGGCCCACCGGCCGGGCTGTCCCGCCGTGCACGGCCGTGTGCCCGGAGCTACCGTCGACAGCAGGTCAACGATGCTTCCACTCTCAATCAGGAGGTTCCCATGGCAGCTGACGCTGCACAGGTGGCACCCGACGCATACAAGGTCCTCTTCGAGAACGATCGGGTGCGGCTGCTCGAGGCCCGGCTTCAGCCTGGTGCCACGACAGCCATGCATCATCATCGCGACAACCTCGTCTACAACCTCGCGGACGGGAAGGTGGCCTTCACCGACGAGTCCGGGGAAACCATCGAGGTCTCGCTCGCAGCCGGCGAGACGATGTGGTTCCCAGCCGTGGATCACTCAACTCACAACACCGGGAACACCGAGGTCCGCTCCCTGCTGTTCGAGCTGAAGTAGCCGCCCGCACCACCGACGCAACCGGGTAGCCGGGCCGGGTCACCCGACCTCCTCCCGCAGCACCGCGCCAGCGTGATCCTGGACAACCACGCGGTCCAGACCCGCGCGCTGCACGTCTACCTGCGCTGGCGCAAAGCCAACGCCAACGCCAACGCCCGCCACCCCGGCATCCGGGATGCCCAACGCCGCGAACGCGCCCGTATCCGCAGCGAGAAAGGCGTCCGCTGGGGCGGACGGCCCCGGTCAACTGCGGCGTGACGTGGCGGACAGGTCAAGGAGGGAACGCCCCGACCGACGTTCCCTCAGGAACTGCCCGGTGCTGTTAGGGCTGGAACAGTTTCCACTGCCCCTCGGAAACGACCTCGGCGGCGCCGTCGACCACCTTGATGGCGGTCTCGTCGTCGATCGCATACGTCGGCGCGGGAATTCGTGCCGCCCACCTTTCCGCGTTGGGCAAGGAGGCGTCGGGGTGGTCCGGATTCTCCAGGTGCGGGATCACCGCGAAGTCGACGAGTCCTGCTCCCTGTCCCGTGACCAGGATTCTGTCGACGTCACCCTGAGGCGTGGCGAAGACGATGTCTTCCGACCTCAACGGTCCATCGTTCCCGCGGGGCGGTTCGCGGTAGGTCTCGACAAAGGTGGAGGCAACAGCCATGCTCCCGGCGCTCACCCCCACGTAGACCGCCTCGGAGCGCAGCGTCGGCAGTAGGCCGGTCAAACCGGAGCGCCGCATCCAGTTGGCGAGAAACAGGGGGTCTCCGCCCCACACCAGCAGGGCATCGACGGCCTGGACCGTTGGCACCCAAGCAGCCTCCTCGATGCTCGACAGCGCCGTCAGCTCCAGGATCCCCAACGATTTCCAACCCAATCCACACAACGGCGATGGGCCCTCACCGGACATCGCCCGCCACGCCATGCCGGGCCCGCCAGGGAAGGGGTAGATGGCGGTGGGGATGAACAGGGCGTTGGACTCGGCGATCGGTTTGCCCAGCAGGTCGACCAGCGCGTCGTGGATGCTGCTGTTCTTGATCCCGGAGGACGTAAGGAGTGCTCTCATCTGCCTACCTCCCTGAGTTGCCTACCGCGGAGCGCTCGCTGCGCCCCGAGGAGCCTCGCTGGACCCGCGCTTGGGCCAGACACAGACCAATCCGGGCGGCGCGATGCACCACCCGAACATCGGTCCGATCACCACAACGAGCCACTCCCAGACCATAAAAGGCAGGTACGACACAACCGGCCAACGCAACCGGTGGCGCTGCTCGGCGCTCAGGGCGCGGCAGAGCCGGAGTGGCCGAGGGATGTCCCGGCCGTCGGCTCCGCGCGGACAGCCGGCGACGCGCGGCCTAGGCTGGTCGGCAGGGACTCGTCGAAGACGCGTCCGCAACGTGGCGGTGGGCGGCCGGGCCGCCAAGACGGATCGGCTGGCAACACCCGCCATCACTCACCGGATGGATCGTCGCTTCCGCCGCTCACGGCCCGACGATCCGGACCGGGACGAGACTGCGGGAGGGTCCATGACCGCGCTCGGTGAGCTGATCGAGATCGACGACCGGACCGCGCTGGTCCTCGGGCAGGGACTGCATCTCGAGCGGGATCAGCCGGATGTCGCCAACGCCCTCGTCCACCGGGTCGGCGACACCCTGGTGATCGTCGACACCGGCGTCACGGAGAGCTTTCGCACGGCGTTACGGGAGGCGACCGGCCGCGTCGGACCATGGTCACGCGCACTGCTGCTGACCACGCACGGCCACCCCGACCATGTCGGCAACAACGACCTGGCCGACGAACTGGGTGTGCCGGTGGAGCACTACGTCCCCGCTCCGGACATCGACCAGATGCTAGACCCTGCGCAGTACTGGGTGCAGTCCTTCCACCGCATCGCGGGGCTGTCGCCATTACCCGCTCCGTCGGCACTCGCCGGCAAGATGCTGGCGCTCTTCCAGCCCATGCGGCCCTTCGGCGTCACGACCCGCGCCTACGAGGAGCGACCGCTCGAGCCCATCCGCATCGGCTCGCTTCGATTCGCCGGCTGGACCTTCGCCGACGGCGCGGTCCGGGTGCTGCGCAGCCAGGGCCACTGCGCCGGGCACGTGATCGTGCACCTGCGCGACTGCGGCGTGCTCCACCTGTCGGACGAGGGCAACGGGCCCTGCGGTGCGATGATCGATGCCGACCAGCTCAAGATCCAGACCGTGCTCGGCGCCGCCTGCCGACTCTTCGAGGAGAAGGAAGCCACGCTCCTCACCGACGGGCACACCTTCGCCCTGCGCCGCGGTTCCGATGCGGTGGCCTATCTGGACGGGCTGCTGGACCAGGCCACCGCCCTGCAAGCAGCTGCCCTCGGTGTGATCGGAGAGAGCCGTCAGGTTCGGCCGAGCGCGTTTGCCACCGGCTACGCGAAAGCCTTCGCCGAGCTGGAGGTGGGCGGCGCCAACCCGAATGCGATGTTCACCGCCATGGTGGCGGTCAACCAGCTCCGCGAACTCGGGCTACGGCCGGAGTCCCCAACGGCCGACGACGGACCCTGGTCCCGGCCCGCCCTGCGCAACCCCGGCCCTGCGGATCCCGGCACCCGTGCCGGCAGCGACGGTCCCGGCTGACGGGCGTTCCCCTGCTGAGCCGCTGAGCCGCTGAGCCGCTGAGCGACCATCGGGCAGCCATCACCCCCGCCGCCCTCCTCAATCCTGCACGGCGAGCAGGACACCAACGTCCCGCTCAGCCAGGCGGTCACGTATCCGCACCTGGTACGACCGCTGGCTGTAGGCCAGACGGCGCCCTTCTCCTGAGGCGCCCCTCAAGGCACCACTGAAGTCACCTCACCCACCTCGCATATGCGTGGGCGTCAGTCGCTGTTGCGGGATTCCAGGTTGGCCGCACTCGGGGTGGTAGCCGATGCACCAACAGCCACGGAATGAAAAGTCCCTGCTTGGTCAGTCCCGGGACGCTGCCAGGTCGAGGAGACGGGCGAGTTCGGCCGGTTTGGTGAACATCGGCCAGTGGCCGGAGTCGATGTCGACGAACTCGACGTGCTTGGCTCGGGCGAGTTCCGGCGCCTCGCCGCCAGCGATCCATTCGCGGGCCTGCTCGGGGGTGAATTCCGGGCAGACCACCACCACCGCAACGTCGTAGCGGCGCTGGTCCGTCAGCCGGACCACTCCCCTGGCCACCTGTTGTGGGACGGGGATGGCCTCGGCTGCGATGCGCTGCCGGAGGTCCTCGTCGAGGTCGGCGCTGTCTGCTCCCGCGAACGGGCCCCAGCCGGGGAAGGGCATGGCGCCGTCGCGCATCTCGAAGAAGTCGGCGTACGGCTGGCCGTCCTCGTTGGGGAAGCCGCCGATCAGCGCCAGCTTGGCCACCCGTTCGGGGCGCGCGTCAGCGGCCAGCCAGCCGAGGGTGCAGGCGGCGGAGTGGGCGACGAGCAGGGGCTTCTCCGACGCTGCGTCAACGGCCGCGAGGACTGCCGTCACCTGCTCGTCGAGCGTGGCGGACGAGCGTCCGTCGCCCTGGCCCGGAAGAGTCACCGGCCGCGGGCGGTGCCCGAGTTCCTCAAGGGCCGGTGTCACCGAGTCCCAGGCGGTGCCGTCCAGCCACAGGCCGCCGATGAGCAGGATTTCCACAGTGAGATCCACTTTCGTGTCGGGGTTGTCGGGGTTGAAAGAGATGGCCGAAAGCGTCGCGCAGTGGACGCGGCCTGCCCGACCGGGCTCTCCCATGCTAGGAGCAGTTCAGGACGATCAGCTTCCTGATTCCTCGGCAGCTGCCTACCCTGTCCGACATGCAGACCGGAACGAGCCCCACTGCCCGCGCCCTGCGCACCCTCGAGATCCTGCGGACGCGCCCGGGCACGACGGCCGAGCAACTCGCGGAGAAGCTCGGCGTGACCGATCGCGCCGCACGTCGCTACGTCGCGATCCTGCGGGAGGCCGGCATCCCCGTGGACTCCGTGCGCGGCCCGCACGGCGGCTACCGGTTGCGGCGCGGGACCCGGCTGCCGCCGGTGAGCTTCACCCAGAGCGAGGCGCTCGGCCTGGTCATGGCAGTTCTCGACGGCAGGCCGGCCGCCACCGATCCCGGGGACCTCGTCGGTTCCGCCCTCGGCAAGGTCATCCACGCGCTGCCCGAGGGGATCGGGCGTCAGGCGGCCGCGCTGCGCGAGCATGCCGCTGCCGCGCCCGATCCGAGTGCGGCCTACGCAGATCCCGCCGTCACCAGCGTCTTGGTGGACGCGATCGCGTCCCGGCAGCGATTGCTGATCAGCTACCGGAGCGAGGCCGGCAACCAGTGGCAGGCGGAGGTGGACCCGTGGGCGGTCGTCGTACGCCGGGCGCGCTGGTACCTGCTCTGCCACTCCCATCGCGCGCAAGCAGTGCGCACCTACCGGGTCGATCGCGTACTGGCGGCCGAGGAGACTGCGATCGGATTCCGGATGCCCGAGGACCTCGACCCGGTCGCGATGCTGGAGGAGAACCTGGGCACCGGATGGGCCTACCCCACACGCGTGCTCTTCGACGCACCGGTGGAGCAGGTCACCCCGTGGATCGGGCCGTCGATGGGACGGCTCGAACCGGTGGGGGTGGCGGGAGAACGCTGCGTGCTCGTCGGCAGCACCCGCAACCCGGCGATGTACGCGCAGGAGTGGCTGGCGGCGGTCCCTCTCGCCTTCCACGTCGTGGGCGGGCCGGAGCTCCGGGACGCGGTTGCCACAATGGCATCCCGCCTTGGTGCGGCCGTGACCGGGCCGACATCGGAGGCCGGGCAGGGCTGGATCCCGGGCGTCGGTGGCGAGTGAGGGCTCCCTGACCTGTTGCTGGGTCAGTTGGTAACGGTCTGCGCTGCTCCAACTGGATGACCGCCGAAGTCGGCGTCATCACGGGCGACCTGCCCGTCCTCAGCACCCACCCAATGACAGCTGTGCAATGCCGGGCGTCCCAATGCGTCATGGCCTGGTCCAGCCGCCAACTCCTGGCCTGCGGCGATATGGGAGGCGAGGGCCCGAGCTGGTGGATCCGCTGCCCGAGACCGTGCCCAGCGGGACAGGTAGGTTTGTGGCACCGTCCAGGGGAGTCCACGATGCCCGACCGCCGTAGCGTTCTGTTTGTGACCGACCTCGCCTACCAGGCCCGGGGGCGGCGCTACTGCGACGAGGACATCTTCCTGTCCTCCCGACTGCGCGGCGACTTCGATATCGCCCTGTGCCACCCGCTGGATGCCGCCGCGCTGATGGGCGCCTTCGATGTGGTCGTGGTCCGCAACAGCGGTCCCGTGCTGCACTACCAGGAGGAGTACGACGCCTTCCGTGAGCGGGCCACGGCCACCGGCACCCGGGTCTACAACCCGCTGACCGGCCGCGGCGACATGGCCGGCAAGCAGTACCTGCTGGATCTGACCGCCGCCCGATACCCGGTCATCCCCAGCATCGACCGGCCCGAGGACCTGCACCTACTGCCTGACACCGACCAGTACGCGGTCAAGCCGAAGGCGGGCGCGGACTCCATCGGCCTGGCCTTCGTGCCCCGAGAGCAGCTGGACCGCCTCGCCTACGGTGACATCCTGGTCCAGCCGCGCATCGACTTCCGCTACGAGGTGTCCTTCTACTACGTCGACGACGCCTTCCAGTACGCCCTGCACGCCCCCGACCCCGAGCGGCGCTGGGTCCTTGAGCCCTACCAACCCTCCGACGCCGACCTGGCCTTTGCCCGGAACTTCATCGACTGGAACACCCTCGACCACGGCATCCAGCGCGTTGACGCCTGCCGCACCCGCGAAGGCGAGCTGCTCCTCGTCGAGTTGGAGGACCTCAACCCCTACCTGTCCCTGGAGCTGGTCCCCGACCAGACCCGCAGCTCCTTCGTGGCGAGCATGACGGAATCCCTCCACCGGTTCTTGGACACTCAGCCCCGCACCTGAGGCGGCACACGAGTCTGCGACAAGCGATCGCTCAGACTTTCGGGGCTTTCCTGACGGTCCATCAGGAACGGTCCGAGGGTCGTCGTGTGACGGCGAAGCCCTGGCCGGCCCGAATCTTCTGGACATCATGGCAGGCCGTTCGGGTCACCGGAGGGTGTCTGCTCCGTCCAGATGCACTTTCCGGACGCCGTGTAGCGCGTACCCCACCACTGGCTGAGTGCCGCGACGAGCTGCAGGCCGCGGCCGCCCTCGTCCGTGTCCGACGCGCGGCGAATGTGGGGGGTGGTCAGGCTTCCGTCGGAGACTTCGCAGATCAGGCTGGTGCTGCGCAGCAGCCGCAGGCGCACCGGGCCTTGGGCGTGTCGTACGACGTTGCCCACCAACTCGCTGACGATGAGTTCCGTTGCCATCGCCAGATCATCCAGGTCCCAGACCTGGAGTTGCTCCCGAACGTGCTTCCGAGCCTGCCCTGCCGCCCGTGGGTCTTCGGGGAGCTGCCAGGAGGCCATCCGGTCGGTGGTGAGCGCGTGGACACGAACGGCCAGGAGAGCTGCGTCGTCGCTGGTCGGGCGCTGATCGTCGGGAAGCAGCCCGGCTGTGAGGGTGTCGCACAGCCGTTCAAGGTCATCTTTGCGGTCGGTTGTGCGCAGGAACTGGCTGAGGTCGGCCATGCCCTGGTCGATCTCGCGGTGTGCGGATTCGACCAGGCCGTCGGTGTACAGGACCAGGATGCTCTCGTCGGGAAGTGTCAGCCCACGTGTTTCAAATGGCGGCTGGGCCACGCCGAGCGGCGGGTTCGCAGGCAGGTCCGGGAAATAGACGACGCCGTCGGGCTGGACGACGGCTGGTGGCGGATGGCCGGCTCCGGTGAGGGTGCACGTCCCGGTGGTGGAGTCGTAGACGGCGTACAGGCAGGTGGCGAAGGAGTCCTCTCCCAGGCCGCCCACGATGTCGTTGAGGTGGATCATGACTTCGTCGGGAGGCAGTTCCAGGTCGGCCAGTGTGGCGACGGCCGTGCGCAGCCGCCCCATGGTCGCCGCCTCGGGCAGGCCATGGCCCATGACGTCTCCCACGACGAGGGCGACACGGCCGGCCGAGAGCGGGATAACGTCGTACCAGTCGCCGCCCACGTCCGTACCCTGCCCCGCCGGAAGGAAGCGCGCGGCAGCCGTGCATGCCGACACCTCGGGCAGCCGGCTCGGGAGCAGTCCGCGTTGCAGCTCCTTGGCGCGGATGTGCTCGGCATCGTAGAGCCGCGCCCGCTCCAGGGCGTGTGCGACCAGGGCGCTGATCGCGGTCAGCAGAGTCTGCTCATCGGGAGTGAGGCGGCGGGGCTGGTCGAAGGAGACCGTGCACACGGCGAACGTGCGCCCGGAGACGGTCAGCGGCAAGAACGCCCAGGCCTGCTTGCCGGCCAACTGGGGCCGCATCTTCAGGAGCGGGTAGCGCTGCGCGTATTCCTGCGCCGAGGAGAAGAACGACGGCGCGCCGGTCAGCACCGCATCCCCGACCGGGTCGCCCGCCATGATCTGTCGGCCGCCGACCTTGTCGAGCAAGGCCTCGGGATAGCCGACGGCGCCCACGACCTGCGCCCGGTCTCCCTCGACGGCGATCACCGCCAGGCCAGTGGCGCCGAACGGCGGAAGCACCCGCCGGGCGACCGCATCGACCACATCGCGAGAGGTCCGCGCTTTGGCGAGTGCAGCGGTCAACTCGGCGATCCGGGCCGAGCGCTCTGCGGCGGCCCGCTCGGCGGCGGAGCGCTCGGCGGCGGAGCGCTCGGCCTCCTGCCGCCGCCGGTCGGTGACATCGGTGAGATAGAGGGTGAGTCCGTCCGGCCCCGGGACCAGCCGCAGATGATGCCGGCGCCCGGCCGCTATCCGCACGTCGAAGCCTGTCGGAGAGGCCAGTGCGGCCGCCTGGCGGCAGCGGGCTTCCAGGTCGGGGACCGCTGTGCGGATCACGGTGGCGGATCGCGCGGGTGAGATCCTGCTCGGCTTCTCCGTCAGCGGCGCCACGACGGAGACGGCTCTGCTGTTCGGCGAGTTGTACCGGCGGGCGGGCTTGTGGCGCTTCCGGGCGATCGGCCAGGGATACGACAGCGGACTCGGCGGACTCGCCACCGACTTCGGCATCGATGTCGACGACACCCCGGCCGAGGCTCCCGAGCCCGAAGCGGCCCTCGCCTCCGACGGACCGATCCCGCCCGCCCGCGCCGGCGCGGTCCCCCGGCACGGTCCGCCGACCGCGCCGACGACCCCGGCTCGGCGGCCGCGCACCGCCAAGAAGAAAGTCGTCCTGCCCAAGATCGCCGCCAAGCCTGCGCTGGCCGAGAACGAGAACTGGCACCACGCACGACTCTTCCCGGCCTCCTCGCTCAAGAACGACCGCGAGCGCGAGATGCGCGCCACCTCGGTCCTGCTTGCCGTGATGGCGCACGTACCGGAGTTCGGGCGCCGCCTCACCGCGCCCTTCGGCTCACCCGCCGGCCGGCTGGAGACGTTCACCGAGGTCGTGCTGCCCCACGGGGACACGCCCAGGCGCCCTGACGGCGTCATCCGGGTCGAGCGGGCAGGCAAGCTGTGGACCGCGTTGCTGGAGACGAAGACCAACGGCAACCGGCTCAACGCCGACCAGGTCCAGGACTACGACTGCTCGATCTGGACCCTGAGGAGGCGGTGCGAGCCGCTGTCAGGAGGGTGTGTCAGAGTCTGCGGATGCTCGAGATCGTGGTGAAGACGGAGAACGGGGAGCGGCACGTCCGCGTGTCTGCCGAGGACTTGGCCGAGTTGGTCCGGCGCATCGGCGGTGACGGTGACCGGTTCCTGGTCGTCCAGCGGGCACCCGACCTGCCGGACGTCTTCGCCCAGGTCTGGCACGAGTCCGGCGGCGACTACACGCTGGAGCACCGCGACGGCGCCGCCGACCGGCACTTCCAGACGATCGTCGACGGTCCCGAGACCGTGATCGCGGCGATGACTGGCTGGGCCGGTCGGAAGTCCGGTTGGGACGGCGGTCTGGCCTGGTCGTTGCTGGACATGGGTCCCGTCAGTGAGGTGCCGCCTCTTGACCTCGACGAAGGCGAGCGCGAGGAGTTGGAGAAGCGGGTCCGCGAGATGCTGGTCGGGGGCTACGCCTCCCGTGCCGAACTGGCGGAGCTCGCCGAGGAGTACCTGGTCACGGAGGACCGCCGGCCCGTCTCGCGCGAGCAGGCTGCGGCGCTGTCCGACCGGATGTGGCTGGCACGCGTTGCGGAGCAGACCGAGTGGCAGGGCGAGACCGACCCTGAACGGCTCACCCGCGCGTTCACCGCCCTGCAGGGGGCCGGCATCACCGCACGCGAAAACTTCACCTGCTGCCGCAGCTGCGGCCAGTCCGAGATCGGCGCCGAAGGCGGGCCCGACGCCCGCGGTTTCGTCTACTTCCACTCGCAGTGCACGGACGCCGCCGCGGCCGGCCACGGATTGATGCTGCTCTACGGCGGCTTCGACGGCTCGTCCGATACCACCGCAACCATCGGCCACGAGGTCGCAGCCGCTCTCGAAGCGGTTGGCCTCCCCGTCGAGTGGGACCGCGACCCCGACCGGGCTATCGCCATCACGCCCCTGGACTGGCGCCGCCGCCTGGTCGGATAGAGAAGGTCCGCAGAGCCTGTTCCTAAAGGTCCTGACGGAGTTTTCCCAGGTCAGGAATCGAACAGGGCCAATTTCAGAGGGCGCCGATGAGGCGGACCGGGATGGTGAGGAGGAAAAGCTGGCCTGCGGCGGCGGGCTGGAAGTCGAAGACGCCGGTGAAGGGACCGACGAGCAGCAGCAGGGTGTGCTGGTCACGCTACTGAACTTGAAAGCGTGATGTCGGCGGTCAGTCGTCCATGATCAGGCCGGTCTCGGCGAGACAGCCGTCGACGAGGTCCGGGCGGTACTGAATGCGCTTGAGCCGGCGTCTGACGGCTCTGGTGATCTGGCTCAGGTCGGCGGCAGCGAGGTTGCCGACGTCGCGCTTGACCAGGGACCAGATGACCTCTTGGGGGTTGAGGTCAAGCGTGTAGGCGGGCAGCTGGAACACGGTGAGCCACTCGGCGTTCGCGTCGATGAACTCCAGCATCCCGGCAGTCAGGTGGAGGCGGACGTTGTCCCAGTCCCTGAATGGCGCGAGCGTCAGCCGGCCAACGTCAGTTCTCCTGGGCCAGCCCCCACAGGTACACGGTGGTCCCGTCCTTCGAGATCGTGTGCCACCTGCCGCTCCCAGCCGCGCGCGCAGGTCCCGAGGCTGGGACCGGGTAGGAGATCTCGCCAAGCAGGTCCATTCCCCGTACGTCGACCAGCCAGTGACGAACCGAACCGTACCGGGCATCGCATTCGGAGGTGCCGGCAACGACGGTGTCCTCGTCCACGAAGGCCGCTTCGAAGTCCCAGTAAACCCTGCCGTTGCCGGTGTTCTGCGGGTGCGCCGGCACGGCGTCCGTGGCGTCCAGTTTCCGCGCGACCTTCCAGCCGTTCTCCAGCTGGTGGAGCGAGAGGGACCACTGCCCGACGGGCACGGTCAGAAGCCGCCGACCGGACGGGCTCACCGCAAGAAGGATCCGCTCGTCGCCAACAAGCTCGGCGGTCAACTGCTGCCCGTCCCATCGTCCCCACAGCACGGGCGACCCTTCTTCTCCCTCGCCGAGGCTCAGCCCCATCTGCGAAGGGTCCGGGTGTGACGTGTGCTCGGAACTGGAGGCCACGGTCCCGGTGTTCATACGTCCCACGGGCCTTCCGGCCGCGGCGGCCAGGACCACCCACAGTTCCTGGTCGTCCTCCGTGTTCCCGTCACTGACCAGCGGCCCGCGGACGTGTGCCCAGACGAGCTCGCCATCTGCGCTGACAGCGGCCGAGCCGCTGTCCGCATGCAGGTGGTCCTCGTCGTCCGCATACTCGTGGAACGACGCGTGCAGCTGAGGACAGCCACCCCAGCAGCCATGTCGCACTTCCCACCGCGTCGCACCAGTCGCCTCCACCGACCGTACTGCGTGCACGCCGGCGAACACCGCTGCATCCCGCTCCGGTGACACCGTCACCGTCCCAAAGCGGCGGGGCCAGGGCGCGGGGAAGCGGATCTCAGCGCCTCGGCCAGCATCAGGCTGATCAACGTCGACAGCCACCACCTCAGCGTCGCCGCGCTGCACCAGGAGCGTGCGGTCCGGCCAGCACAGCACCTGCGGAGCCTCTGCCGTCCCCGGGTCCAGCGGTGCAGTAACGGTGGCGATGAGACGAGCGGCGATGGTCACGGTTTCTTCCAGCCACAGACGACGGACAACGTGAGGGCCTGACAGCCCAACCCTATGCGCAATGCCAACGCCGCCGAGCGGACCCCGAGCCGGGCGCTGAGGCCACCTCCGACAGGCCGACATCACGCTTTCAAGTTCAGTACTCACGGGTGGCGACGATCTCAACACCCGGAGGCGAGCTGGACCATGGTGTCGGAGTGCGGTCCCGACTCGACGGTGACTCCTCGCGCGTGGCCGAGAACATCAACCCGGCAGACGTTCTCGGTCCATCGCACTATGGTCAGCACCATGGTCTCCATGAAGCTCTTCGACTCCGAGCGCCGCGTCATCGAGGCTGCGGAACGGCTCGCCGCCACGCTTGGGAGCGACCCGAACCACACCGTGGCCGCAGCGGCGATGGACACGGCCGGCAGGATCCATGAGGCGGTCAACGTCTACCACTTCACCGGTGGACCGTGCGCCGAGCTCGTCGTACTCGGTGCCGCCGCAACAGCGGGAGCCGGACCGCTCGTCACCATCGCCGCCGCGGGAGATCGAGGTCGTGGCCTCATCCCGCCGTGCGGGCGCTGCCGCCAGGCGCTTCTCGACCTCCATCCCGACATCTTCGTCGCCGTACCGACCGACGAAGGGCCGGCGCTGCGCCCGATCCGGAAGCTCCTGCCGGACACCTACTTCTTCCCCGATGCGGATGCGCGTCGAATTGTCCGGTTCAACAAGCGCTACTACGAGGCCATCGCCACCGCGCGGAAGACCTCCACCGTCCGCTACGACGATCCGATCGCGCTCGGGCCCGCGATCTTCCTCTTCGAGGACGACGACGCCCACCGCACGTTGGACGGCACCGTCACCGGCGTCGAACGCCACCGGCTCGATCGCCTCACCGCCGAACAGGCTCGGCTCGACGGCGGCACGAGCATCGACGAGCTCAAAAAGGGCCTACAGGACCACTATCCAGGCCTGCCCTCCGATGCCGAGGTCGAAGTTGTGACGTTTACCGTCGAAGCGCCTGACGCCGAACAGTGATGCTGCGATCGGTCCGAGGCCGATGCGTCGCTCCCCGGGGGGCCACTCCGAGCAGGATGATCTCGGATTCAGGACGACTCGCTACGGGGTGTCGTCCGCTGGGGTGTTGACGCGGTTGGCGTACTCACGGTGGTCCTTGCGCTGAGTCGAGGTGACCGGGGCCGAGGGGCCGTCGAGAGGCTGGCAGCGAGTCAGAAGCCGCCAGTGGATCGAAGGGCACGGCGCTGACGCGGAGCGTGTAGCCCTGTCAGCAAACCCTGTCACCAGCTGCCGTCGAATCTGATTGGATCCGCGCCACCACGAGGCCGCGGAAAGCCCGGGTTCATTGGACGCCCGCCAGACCTGTCGTCATTCGTTCGTTTGACGACAGACAGGAAGCAGAGGAGGCGGACCTGGCGGCTGGATCACGGCCTGTCAGAGGGTGTTCTGTGAGCCTTCTCCGGGCTTCAGCTTGAGGTGGGGTGGCGACGGGGGATCAACTCAGGCACTCACCGGGTCGGCTGGACCGCCAACGGGCCAACTGAGGAACTACGTCACAACAACCTGCCTTCAAGGACTACGAGAACAACCCAAGACTCGCAGAACACCCTCTCAGAACTTCTGACAGCAATACCGGTTTCCTGGTCCGTTCCTAACTCGGACCCCGAGCCATGGGAGAGTGGGTCGGAGGCCGATGTTCATCGCGAGCACACGTTCCGTCTGTTCAAGCAGGCACTTGGCTGGACGAAGCCGAGGCTGCGAAGCCCACAGGCTGCGGACCGGTGGACGTGGCTGGTGATCGCCGCCCAAACCCAGCTTCGGCCCGCCCGTCCCCTGGCCGACGACCTCCGCCGCCCCCGGGAGAAGCGGACCGAGTCGAACAGGCTCACCCCGGCGCGGGTCCGACGGGGTTCAGGAACCTCCACGCGATGACCCACGCGCCAGCGCGTGCACCAACATCGACCCGGCCCGGCCCCGGCCGACCGCCCGGGTCGACGAGCCGCCGTTCGGCGCCACCTAACGACGTTGGCCGCGTCCGGCCATGATGTCCCAATGACACTGAGGCCATCGAGCGATGACGCTGTCGAAGCAGGCTGGCAGAAGGTCCGCGCTGACGGACGCGTGCGCCCGGAGCTGCTGGAAGCCGCATACGCCGAACCGCGCCTGCGGCAGCTGTTTCCCTGGACCGGTATGGGTGAGCTGCACTTCAGCCGCTGCACCGAACAACGGTGGACGTGGGACATCCCCTACATCCAGCCCGCAGCCGGCGACAGCTACTGGGTGTCAGGTCCTCTCCGTTCGCAGACCGTGGGGCCTGCGGAGTCGGTCGCTCAAGCCATCGCCATGGTTTTGGAGCGCCTCCCGGTCGGCTGCGGGCCGGCCTTCCTCGGCACTCCGGAGGAACTCGCTGTCCACGAGGCGACGCAAGGGCAGCTCGACGGCTAACGGCAAGCTCAGCGCCTGTGCCTGAACCTGTAGTTCCCAGTCAGCGGCTTGTCGGGCCCTGGTGTGTGCAAGGAAGCCGTTCGGACAGGCGTCGCGGTGATGGCTGTCCGCGCGGCTCCTGGGTACGGCCCGCGGTCCCCACGCGCCGCTCACTGAGCGGGAGCGCCGGCTGCTCGACGAGCTGGGGCGGGAGCAGCGGGAGCGTGAGGCCCAGCCGATGCCGATGCTCGCGCTGGCGCAGCTGTACCGGCGCGACGTGCCCGACCTGCCGGCCGGACCGGGCGACTGCGACCTGCTGCAGGTCTTCTGGTGCCCTCTCGACTCGCACGGCCCCACCGGGTACGGCCGGGCGCTGGACCTGAGGTGGCGGCGCTCGCGGGAGGTGGGTCAGGTGCTCTCCATGCCGCCGCAGCCACAGGTCGTCGGCCGCGAAGGCCACGTGCCTGAGCCGTGCGTGGTGCATCCGGAGCAGGTGTTCACCTATCCGTATGCCGACCTCCTGCCCGAAGACCTGTGCGCCCGGATCGATGCGTGGGAGGACGCCCTCATGGAAGAGAGGTTCGATGAGGACGCTGCGCAGCCGGAAGGGGCTGGCACACGCGCGTCAGTCGACTATCAGTACGACCTGTCCATTCCGCCGGGCTGGCGTGTGGGAGGTTACGCCTCCTGGCACAGGACCGACCCCTAGCCGATGGACTGCCCGACCTGCGCGACGCCGATGCATCTGCTGCTCACCGTCGACAGCTCGGAGTGGGACGGCGGCAGCGGCAGTTGGACGCCAGTCGAAGATCGCGGCCTGCCCCCACACCTGTACGCCACGCCGACCGGCGTCATTGTGGGCCGTTCTGGCGAGCTCAACATCTTCGCCTGCCCCACCGATCCCGCGCATCCACACCGCTGGGCCATCCAGTAGGCAGTTCGCTTCCTGCGCCGACGTCGATGCGATGCGATGCGATGCGACCGGACGGCTGCCAGGAGCTGACACGAGCTCAAGTCAGGCGGCAACGTTCCGGCCTTCAGCAGTTCGGTGTGCGGGTGCTCTTGCCACGTGCCACTTGCTGCTGGCGAGCAAGGCGGCGGGTCATCAGGCTGATCGCGGCCCAGTTCAGGTGGGCCGCGAATTCTCCGAACTAGAAAGGCTCCCCCCGCGTCGTCACGTGCGTGAGGACATGTCCGCTGCTCGGGCCCGCGCTTGCTATGCCAGCTCCTCCCAACCGCTCTCGGTTTCGATCCGCGCCTTGAACCGTTCCTTGCGCCCGAAAGCGGCATCCTCGCGGGCCGCCCGTCGCAACACCGAACAGATCGCCCCGAACTTCGCCGCCCCCAGCGCCTCCCGGCTGGCCTGCGCCTGCTCCCAGATCAGCTCCACCGGACGCTCCGCGTCCGTGGAGAGGCGGTCCCACAGGGCGTTGAGGTTCCCGCCGTAGTAGGGGCCGAAGTCCAGCGGGCCGGACAGGGCGTCATGCACATCCGACTCGGTCCGGATCAACTGTCCGTCAATGACAACCCTCATGCGACGATCCCTCCATGCACGTCCCCGCCCTCACTCAGCGCACCCCGTATTGGGTGATCACCAGTCCTGCCGACGATCCGTAAGTGGCCGAGCCCGCCGCAGCGCTACTTCGCCAGGGCAGGACCGGCTCCCGTCTCGACGGCCGTGAGCTGCTCGAACCTAGCGAACGCTTCCGGACTTGGCCGCGAATTATCTTCTCCCGGGCACTGTCGGGCAGGTCCCCGGGGAATGAGGCGGCGCGGGTCGATGCCTCGCGCCCGGTTCGCCGCCAGACGCCCGGCCCGTCCACCCAGGATCCTCTCGATGGTCCCCTGCACGGGTTCGACCAGTGGGCCGACGGTGTGGAGGCCGTAGCGGGCCAGAGTCCGGTCCTGCTTGGCCCGTGGCCGTCCAGCACGGCCACGGGAAGCGGTACCGGGAATGCCTCCTGTTGCTTGCGCCACCGAGCGGGATCGCCATGGCAGCGAATGGTGCGTTGTGCCGGATGGGGGAATTCGGATCGCCCGGAAAGGAGGACGACGGGCAGTTCCCGGAAAGCAGCAGGGAATACCGCAGCTGTCCACGGACTGGGCCGACGTTGCAGGCAAACCCGGGATGCGGTAGGCGCCCATTTCGGCGCCGATCAGTTCCCGTCCGCATGGCGGTGGACACTTGATGAACGGGTGGTCACCGCTGCTAGAGTTCCCGATCGGTGACCGGCCGCCGCCGAATACCTGGCAGCCGTCTCCGTTCACTTCCCGGGAGGATGTCCATGTTCAAGGTCAATGAATACTTCGACGGCTCGGTCACGTCAATCGCCTTCACCCAGGAGCAGGGACCGGCGACCATCGGCGTGATGGCTCCCGGCGAGTACGAGTTCGGCACGGCCGCCCGGGAAATCATGCACGTGGTCAGCGGCGCCCTCACCGTCAAGCTGCCCGGCGCCGACGACTGGGAGACTTTCACCGCCGGCAGCCGCTTCGAGGTCCCCGGAGACAGCAAGTTCCAGCTCCAGGTGGCGGTTGACACCGCCTACCTCTGCGAATACCGCTGACCCACCACGGCGGACGCGGGACTCAGTCCGAGTCGTCGAGGGCGCGCCGGTAACGCTCGTAGACCACCCGCGAGCCGAACGTCCTGGTCTCGACCAGGTCCAGCCGGATGTCCTCGGTGACCGACGGCAGGAACGGTGTACCGCCACCGACGACGATCGGATGGCGGAACATCCGCAGCTCGTCGACCAGGCCGAGCTCGATCGCGGCTGCGGCCAGCCCGGCGCCGCCGATCGCGACCTCCTTGTCGGTCTCGGCGAGCGCTGCGGCGGCCTCCTCGGACACCGACGCCTCGGCGAGCCGGGCATGGCCTTGAACCCTGTCGAGCGTGCGACTGAAGACGATCTTCGGGAGTGCGCTCCAGAGGTCGGCGAACTGGGCCCAGAGCTCGTTCTCGCGCATCGACGGATCCGTCTCCCACGGCAGCATGGTCTCGTAAAGCTTGCGGCCGCACAGAAAGCCGCCCAGTTCTCGGGTCTGCTCGACGTGGAAACGGAACTGCTCCTCGCTGGGGACCGTCCACCCGAACCTGCCCGATCGATCGGTGATGTAGCCGTCCAGCGAGACACCCATCGAATAGATCAGCATGGCTGCGGCTCTCCTTCCGCGGGCTGCGCCACCGCAGCCGGGGCCGACGTCGACACGAGGACGCTTCGTCTCGGGCGGTCCAATCCGTTCGGGCGGCCCACCTGGTTGGGGCGGCCCAATCGATCGTACGGCGAGGCCGGCGCCGCCGGTGCGAACCGCGATGCAGGGCCACCGCGGCGCGTCGCGTCTCCCGCTGTTCGTACGCAGTGCACTGCAGGAACGGCTCCTCGACAGCGCGGGACGTCGACGGAAGTCAGCCGGAAATCAACGGCTCTGCAGGGACTTGACGTTGTCGCCGAAGGTCCAGCCCTTCGAACCGTCCCAGTTGATCGACCACGTCATGAGCCCCTTCAGTGAACCGCCGAAGGCGTTCCACGACTGGCCGACCAGGCTCGGGTCCATGTAGCCACCGCCCGCGCCGGGTTGGGCCGGCAGGCCGGGCACCTGCTTGTCGTAGGGCACCTTGATGGTGGTGCCCTGAAGGCACGTGGTCTGCGTGGTGAAACCCTGCACGGTGCCGGCCTGGTAGGAGTCGCCGGAGCAGCCGTACATGCTGCCGTTGTAGTACTGCATGTTCAGCCACCACAGTTGCCCGTTGTCGGCGTACTTCTTGATGATCGGCAGGTAGGCGCCCCAGATCGACCCGTAGGTGACGCTTCCGCCGGTGACGTACGCGGTCTCGGGGGCCATCGTCAGGCCGAAGCCTGCGGGCATCCGGGCCAGCACGCCGTCGATGATGCGCTCCAGGTTGGCCTGGGAGGCGGACAGCGTGTTGATGTTGCCGCTTCCGGACAGGCCGGTCTCGATGTCGATGTCGATTCCGTCGAAGTTGTACTTCTTGAGGATCGGGACGACGGTCGCCACGAACCGGTCGGCGACCGTGCTGGAGCTGAGGTCGATGCCGGCGGTGGCACCTCCGATCGACATCAGGATCGTCGCCCCGGCCGCCTTGGCCTGGCACATCTCGGTCAATAGGTCTGGACCAATTGCACGGCACTGAGCGCTTCGGTCGGCGGGCTTCGCCAACTGAAGCGCTGGGCAAGGGGCGTGTCGCTACCTTCTCGGCCCGCGACGGCGCCGGCATGCCGAAAACTGGTTGACCCGTGGCGAATGATGAGATCGTGATCTCCAAGGAACGCGCCGTCGAGCTCGTCGAGTCCTTCCTGGCCACAGAGCTGCCGACGCAGCCATGGAGGGGGTCCGCCCCCACGCCGGACGTCTACCACGTGCAGGAACGCGCGGTCGGCTGGCTCGTCTTCTGGCGCTCGGCGGAGCAGGCCCGCTCTCGCGAGGTGCGCGGCAGCTTCGTTGGCGGTCACTACCTGGTTGACCGGCACGACGGGAGCATCCACTACGTGCCCGCCGTCTGGTGGGAGGACGAGGGCTGGGAGGAGCAGTACCTCCTGCAGACCAAGGGCATCAGACCGCCTGATCCACTGGCCTCCGCCGTGCGCTCGCTCATCCACTCCGCCGGCGTCGTGGCCGCAATGAGCCACCTGCGCAAGCAGGCCCCGCGGCTGAACCCGCAGGAAGCAAAGGCCTACATCACGACCGTTCAGGACGGCGCCGAGCCACCGGAAGAGCTGGCAAGCCTTACCCGGACGGAACCGAAATGGCCGCCCCTACCCATCGAAACGCTGGCTGGTCCGGTCCAGTAGAGGTCTGGCTGAGGGGCCGAAACCGTGTCGCTGGTCCACGTCGGGCAAGTCGGCCCCGAACCGGTGAGCTCGCATGCGGCGCGTCCCCGCAAGGGATGGATGAGGGGTAGATGATCTGAAAGGGGCAGCTATAGCGCCCGGGTGACCGCGATCGCGTGATCGCGTGAGAAAAAGGGAGAAGGTCATGGAAGTGCGTCCCAGTCGGCGTGGGGTTCTTGCCGGGGCCGCCGCCTCGGCCCTTGCCGTTGTTCTCCCCACCGGGGAAAGCGCGTTCGCGCAAGGCACGGACGAAGACGGGATCACCGGGCGGCTGCGCGCTCTTGAGCAGGCGCATTCCGCACGCCTGGGGGTGTTCGCCTGCAACACCGTCACCGGCAGGACCGTGCTCCACCGCGCGGACGAACTGTTCCCGATGTGCTCGACGTTCAAGACGATCGCCGCGGCCGCGGTTCTGAGGGACCTCGACCGGGACGGCGAGTTCCTCGCCACGCGCATCCGGTACACGCAGCAGGAGGTCACGCGGTCGGGCTACGCGCCGATCACGGGCCAGCCCGAGAATCTCGCCGGCGGCATGACCGTCGCAGACCTGTGCGCGGCCGCCATCGAGCACAGCGACAACACGGCGGCGAACCTCCTGCTGCGTGAACTCGGCGGCCCCGGCGCGGTCACCCGGTTCTGCCGATCCATCGCAGACGACGTGACCCGGCTCGACCGGTGGGAGCCCGAGCTGAACTCGGCGGAGCCCGAGCGCGTGACCGACACCTCCAGCCCCCGCGCGCTCGCCCGCACCTGCGCCCGGCTCACCCTGGGCACCGCGCTCGAACCGCGAGACCGCGAGAGGCTGACCGGATGGCTGCTCGCCAACACCACCGGCGGCAACCGCTTGCGAGCGGGACTGCCCAACGGCTGGACGGTCGCGGACAAGACCGGCACCGGCGGCTACGGCACCACCAACGACGTCGGCATCGCCTGGCCACCCGACCACGGACCCATCGTGATCGCAATCCTGGCCACCACTCAGCACGCCGCCACACCCGCGGACGAACCACTGCTCGCCGCTACCGCCGCACTGCTGGCAACCACACTGACCTGACCACCGGCAGCGCCAGGGCCAGAGCAATCTCATAGGGATCTTGCCGGCTGAGCACGCGGACCCGCGTCGCGCGCCCCGCACGATCCACAAGAGCGGGCCTGGGGCACTGGGGGCAACGTGCCAGCCCGAGCACCCAGGACCCTTTCAGAAGCTGCTCGTATGCTGGGGCGGCCGTCCGCCGGGGGCGGCGCACGAGGGGGCGTCGATGCTCTTCAAACACCAGCACCTGCTCAACGAGTTGCGTCGCACGGGCTGCCAGGCGACCGCCGAGATCCTGTCGGTCACCACCTTGGGCAGCGGCACCAACCTCCGCGCGCTCTGGGCCCCCGACGAGGACCTGACCTCCCGCTGGCTGGACGTCCGGCTGAAGCTGCGGGTGGTCCCGCCGAACCCGATGGACCTGCCCTTCGAGGCCACCGTGCTGACCCGCGCGCACACCCTCAAGCTGCAGGGCGGCACAGTCCCGGTCTGGTACGACCCCGCCAACCCCTCCCGACTGGTCGTCGACTACGAGGCCGACCTGCAGAACCATCAGCACTACCAGGAGCAGGCCAATCGCTACCGGGCCGAGTCCGAGCTTCTCGCCCACCGCTACGATCAGAGGCCCGGCCTGGCCTGGACCCCGGTGGCCGGCATGCTGCTGCCGCTCCAGGTCGCCCTCGGTCCGGGCCGGGGCCAGATCATCACCACTGGGCCGCTAGGCGCACTGCTGGGCGCACCGGCCGAAGCCGCCGTCGCCTGCGTCCGCGCCCATGCCGCCGACGTCCTGCCGCAGCTGGGTACCGACTGGTTCACCCGCCACGACCTGCGCTTCGACCAGCCCTACGGCGGCCTGCCGGACGGCGCGGGCCCCGAGCACGCAGCCGGCACCGCGGTGGCGGCCGCTGTCGCCCTGGTCTCGCTGCTCACCGGCCGGATCGTCCGGCCCGAGTCGGCGGTGACCGGGGCGCTGTCCGCGTCCGGCGAACTGGTGGTGGCCGCGAACCTGCAAGAAGCGGCCGCCGGTGCCAAACACGGCCACGCCACCCGCCTGGTCGCCCCGGCCGCCAACGAACCCGACAGCCACCAGCTCACCGCCAAACAGCGCCAGGGACTCGAACTCGTCTTCGCCGCCACCCTCCCCGAAGCCGTCCGCGCCACCCTCGCCAAACACCCGGTGAAGGGATACACCCCGCCGGCCTGAGCGGCGGCGCCTTCGAGTCGCACGCGCGGCGACTTGGGGGCACCGCCACAACGTCGGCACCACCACCGTCCCGGCCCACCATCAGTTCGTATGGCCTGATCGCCTCAGGGGCGGGCGATGTCGGTGACGGTCCGTAGCATGCGGGCATGGGGAGTGAGATCAGATACCTGCGTGGCGATGCGACCAGTCCGCAGGCCAAGGGACCCAAGGTGATCGCGCACGTCTGCAACGACCTCGGGGGCTGGGGCAAGGGCTTCGTGCTGGCCCTCTCGCGTCGGTGGCCGGAGCCGGAGGCGGCCTACCGGCGCTGGCACCGGGAACGGGCGCGCAACGACTTCGGGCTCGGCGCGGTGCAGCTGGTCCAGGTGGCACCGGACACCTGGGTGGCCAACATGGTCGGCCAGCGCGGCATTCGTACCAGCCGTTCCGCCGGCGTCCCGGTCCGCTACGAGGCGATCAACACCGCACTGGGACGGCTCGCCGACCTGGTCCTCCCGCTGGGTGCCTCCGTCCACCTTCCCCGGATCGGCTGCGGCCTGGCCGGCGGCCGCTGGGAGCGGGTGGAACCGCTGGTCACCGCCCGCCTCACCGATCAAGGCATCCCGGTGACGGTCTACGACCACGACTGACGGCTGTCCGGATAGGCAGGTGAGCCGGGGCAACGACCGCCCAGTCGACCTCCAGACACGCGGACCACGAGCGCGGAACTGCTGCCAACAGACCGTCAACATGAGCCACAGCCGAGCTGCTAAGGACACCACAACCGGTTTCGGTGATGATCTTGTGCGCTGACGGCATTGACCGGATTATGAGGGGGATGTGTTGGAGCGACGGAAGCTTATCGGGCTCGGGGCGGGACTGGCAGTCGTACCCGCCTGGTGGGCCCTGCGTCAGGTGGCGACCGGGGTCAAGGGGAACTGGCACACCGACACCGCACCGTTGGAGCAGGCGTTCCCGCTACTGGGCCCGCTCACCGACGCCAAGTGGGTGAGCAGCCGGGACGACGGCCGGGGCACGCCGTCGCCGGAGCTGGTGATCTCGGGCCTCGCCCGGCTGACAGCGGGGAAACTGGCCGAGCTGACGGCGGCCCATGCCTTCGTGTCCGAGGGGCCGACCGACGACTTCTCCTCGTGGTTCGAGAAGCCGCTGAAGGGCGAGGGGCCGAAGAACCCGGAGTGGATCCGGTCGCACGAGCTCGACCGCGATGGCGGCGGCCGGTCCGCAAAACTGTGGTTCGACCGTCGCAGCGACACCGTCCGCTTCTGGGCTCTCAACCCGTACGGCTAGGGCGGGTACCGGCGGCGATCAATGTGTGGGTTCCGCCCTCACGATCGTGCCCTGATCCGGTAGATCGTGGTGTCTGACGCGAGTACAAGCCCACGGTTCAGCCGCCGAGAAGGCGAGGAAGTCGTGATCGACCTGGATGTCGCCTCCTCGGGAGCGGCCCTACGGGCATCACAGCAGTAGCCGGGCTGCGACAACTACCCACCGCCCCAACCGCTTCGGGCTCGGTCGCGCTCACCGTGCCCGGCAGCTCACGACATCGAGGCGGCGGGTGACCGCAGTACCGCATGAGCAGCATGAGCAGGAGGACGGCTCGCGGTCCGCCGCCTGCTTGCACGGCCGGCGAATCCGGTTGACGGCTCGCCGGGTCAGCCGGTTCGCTACTGCGGTGGCCAACCTCATCTTCACGCAGCCGGCGGACGACGCCACGCTCGCCGACTGGCAGCACATACACAACGTGATCATCCCGACTGACGTCCTGTCACTCGAGGAGGTGCGCGAACGCGCCGGACGCAACCACCTGGTGGTCGCGTACCGCGACGGCGAACCGGTGGGCTGCATGACCGTACGCCCGCCCGCCGGCGGCAACCCCACCACCGCCACCGTGATCGCCCGCATCCTCCCCGCCCACCGCCGCCAGGGCCTCGGCGAGCAGCTCTACCAGCGCGGGCTCGAACATGCCCGCGCGCTGGGCGCGACCGTCATCGAGACCGTCGTCCTGGCCACCAACGAGGACGGCCTGCGCTTCGCCCACGCCCGCGGCTTCACCGAGTTCGACCGCTACATCCTCCCGGGCGACACCATCGCCTACGTCGACCTTCGACTCACTTGAGTCTCCCGGACGAGCACCCCGAGTGGGGGCCACCGCTCGAGCTCCTGCCGGTGCACCGGATCGCGGAGCCGCACGAGGGGCTGTTGGGCTGTACCGACACGTCGTGCGACCACCAGGACGGCGACGAGGACTGCGGGTGCGAGTGGAACCAGCGCAACGGTGACCCCGTGCGTCAGGGGAACTCCTGGTACCCGGGGTGGCTGCCGGTGCACGACGGCGGCGACAGCTCGTACCGGGCGGTGGACCTGGTGCCGCTGCGCGGAGGCCGGGTGGGGCAGGTGGTCTGCGTGGACTGCGGGCCGCCGACGCAGGTCGAGTTCGGCTCGTTCCTGGAACTGCTGCGGGCGTGGGCCGCCTGAGCGCGGCTCGTCCTCAGGTGCGGAACAGGGCGACCTTCAGCGCGCCGTTGTTCCCGGCGTCGGCGAAGACGTCGTAGGCGTCCGGCATCTCGTCCAGGCCGAAGCGGTTGGTGACCAGGTCCGCGGTGCCGAGCCGGCCGGCGGCGAGCATGTCCAGGAGCAGCGGGGTGGTGTTGGTGTCGACCAGGCCGGTGGTGATGGTCAGGTTCTTGATCCACAGCTCTTCGAGGTGCAGCGTGGCGGGCTTGCCGTGGACGCCGACGTTGGCGACCCGGCCGCCGGGGCGCACCACGCGGGTGCACAGTTCGAAGGTCTCCGGCACGCCGACGGCCTCGATGGCCACGTCGGCGCCGAGCCCGTCGGGGCTGAGCGCGCGGATCGCGGCAGCGTCGGCGCGTGCGGCGTTCAGGACCTCGTCGGCGCCGAGGCGCTTGGCGGCGTCGAGCCGGCTGTCGGCCAGGTCCACGGCGATGATCCGGCCGGGGCTGTAGAGGCGGGCGGTGATGATGGCGGCCAGGCCGATCGGGCCGGCGCCGACGATCACCACGGTGTCCCCCGGGCTCACCCGGCCGTTGCGGACGCCGACCTCGAAGGAGGTGGGCAGGATGTCCGCCAGCAGCAGGGCGGCCTCGTCCGTGACGCTGTCGGGCAGCCTGTGCAGGGAGTTGTCGGCGAAGGGGGTGCGGACGTACTCGGCCTGGGTGCCGTCGATCAGGTGGCCGAGGATCCAGCCCCCGCCGCCGGTGCACTGGCCGTAAGCGCCCTGCCGGCAGTAGCCGCAGCGGCCGCAGGCGGAGATGCAGGAGACCAGGACGCGGTCGCCGACCGCGATGGTGCGCACGCCCGGTCCGGTCTCGACGACGGTGCCGACGGCCTCGTGGCCGAGGATGCGCCCGTCGGTGACCTCGGGGACATCGCCCTTGAGGATGTGCAGATCGGTGCCGCAGATGGTGACGGCGTCCACCCGGACGACCGCGTCCTCGGGGTCGACCACGACGGGGTCGGGGACCTCGCCCCAGGTGCGGCGGCCCGGTCCGTGGTACGTCAGTGCCTTCATCGCGCGCTCCCGTGTCTCGGTGTCCCCTTCAGCCTCCGCCCGGAGACGGGGAGTCGCATGGGCCGAGTGGCCCCGGTGCCGGGCCGAACGGTCCTCGCACGCCACGGTCCTCGCACGCCGCCCGAGCAGGTTGTGCCTAGGCTGGTCGAAGGCGCTCGGCAACGGTGGAGGAGCCGGTGGACGACGGATCGGAAGAGGGGTCGGCCGGCCTGCCGCGCCTTCGGCTCGACGAGCTGCTGGACGAGCTGCAGGCCCGCCTCGACACCGCCCGCGGCACCCGGGACCGGGTGCACGGCCTGCTGGAGGCGGTCCTCTCGGTGGGCCGGGACCTGGAACTCTCGCAGGCCCTGCGGCACATCGTCGAGGCGGCGGTGAGCCTGGTGGACGCGGAGTACGGCGCGCTCGGGGTGATCGGCGAGGACCAGCGGCTCGCACAGTTCATCCCGGTCGGGGTGACCGACGAGCAGGTCGGGAGGATCGGCCGGCTGCCGACCGGGCACGGCCTGCTGGGCGAACTGATCCGCCACCCGCAGCCACTGCGGCTGCCCGAGATCTCCCGCCACCCGTCCTCGTACGGCTTCCCAGCCAACCATCCACCGATGCACAGCTTCCTGGGTGTACCGATCCGGGTGCGGGAGAAGGTGTTCGGCAATCTCTACCTGACCGAGAAGCGCGGCGGGCGCGAGTTCGACCCCGAGGACGAGGCGGTCCTGTCCACCCTCGCGGTGGCGGCGGGCGTGGCGATCGACAACGCGCGGCTGTACGCGCAGGCACAACTGCGCGAGCGCTGGCTGGCGGCCGGTGCGGAGGTGACCAGCGGCCTGCTGTCCGGGCACGGCGAGTCCGAGGTGCTGGACCTGCTGGTGGCCCGGGCCGGCGAGATCGCCGGCGCGGATCTCACCGTGATCGCGCTGCCGGTGACCGGCGCCCACGAGCTGGAGGTACGGATCGCGGTCGGGCTGGACGCCGAGAAGCACGCCGGGCTCGTGCTGCCGCTGTCCGGCTCGTTCATGGGCGCCGCGGCCCTGACCGGCGGGCTGGTGGTCAGCAGCGACGTGCGCAAGGACCCGCGGATCACCGCCGGACCGCCGCGTTGGGCGGGCCTGGGCCCGGCGGTCGCGGTGCCGGTCGGCACACCGGAGGGCGGCGTGCGCGGGGTGCTGATGCTGGCCCGGGCGGCCGGCAAGGCGCTCTTCGACGAGGACGAGTCCGCGCCGCTGGCGGGCTTCGCCGGACAGGCGGCGGTCGCGATGGAGCTGGCCGAGCGACGCCGGGACTCCGAGCAGGTCGCCCTGCTCAGCGAGCGCGACCGGATCGCCCGGGACCTGCACGACCTGGCCATCCAGCGCCTGTTCGCCACCGGCATGACCCTGCAGAGCGCCACCCGGTTCATCGACCACCCGCAGGCGCGGGAGCGGGTGTTGCGCGCCGTCGACGACCTGGACGAGACGGCGAGGACCATCCGCGCCACGATCTTCGGTCTCCGGGTGCGCGAGAGCGGCCCGCAGGCCACCGGTCTGCGGGCGCACGCGGTCCAGGCCGTCGAGCGCGGGGCTGCGGCCCTGGGCTTCGCCCCGGCCCTGCGGATGACCGGCCTGCTGGACGTCACCGTGCCGGCGCCGCTGGCCGAGGACGCCGTGGCGGTGCTTGAGGAGGCGCTCTCGAACGCGGCCCGGCATGCGCGGGCCACCGCGGTGGAGGTCGAGCTGGCCGCCGGCTCCGAGCTGGTGGTCACGGTGACGGACGACGGTGTCGGGCTGCCGGCGGACGGCCGGCGCAGCGGCCTGGCCAACCTCGCCGAACGGGCCGCCGCCCACGGCGGCAGCTTCCGCGCGCAGGCCCGGGAGCAGGGCGGCACCGAGCTGGTCTGGCGGGTCCCGCTTTCCGACAGCTGACGCCCACTCAGTTGACGACTGCCCAGTTGACGCTCACTCAGTTGACGGCTGCTCAGTAGACGGCTGCTCAGTTGACGACTGCTCAGTACTCGTCGCCCTCCAGCACCTCCTTCACCTCCAGGCGCGGGGTCGCCGCGCCCTGCGGGCCGTAGCCGAGCCGGATCAGCATCTGCGTGAAGCCCGGGCCCTGCCGGGGCTCGCGGGTGTTCCAGCGCAGGTAGGGCCACTCCATCGCCTGGTGCAGCAGCGAGGCGCGGACCTGGTGCGCGGTGGCCACCAGCAGCACGTGCTGCAGCCCCATCCCGGCGTGCAGCCAGTCCACCGGGCGGTCCTCACGGGTGGCCAGCACCGCCAGGCAGGGGTCGGCCTCGAAGGCGGCGGGCGGCTGGTGCTCGGCGGGGTGCAGGGCCGCGAAGTCCCGCATCGGCAGCCGCCCGGCCGCGTCCTGCGGTCCGAGCGCGGCGACCGGGATCCCGTACGGAGCCGCGCCAGGGCCCTGCACCCAGCCCCGGCTCTCCACGCTGCGCTCCGGGTCGGTGGTGCTGCGGCGCTCGGCCTCGGCGGTCAGTTCGAGCAGCCGGGTCCGCTCGGCCGGCCCCGGCAGGTGCAGCAGCGCGCCCTCCCAGCCGGCCGCCTCGACCAGTTCGTCGAGCACCTCGGCGGGAACGGGCTGCCCGCTGAACGGCGCCCGGACGGTGTGCCGGTGCCAGATCTCCTGGTACAGCCGATCGGTCTCAGAGGCGGCGGCCAGGGCCGGCCGGTCCAGCACCACCGCGGCCAGCAGGTCGGGTTCGCCGGGGTCGGGCAGCAGCCGCACCTCGGGGGCCCAGCCGAGCTCGCGGGCGGCGATCCGCAGGTTGAACACGGCGGCGCCGACCGAGATGTGCAGCGACCGGCCGCGGGGGTCGGTGACCGGCAGGGCGCGCTCGCGGGCTGCCCGGACCTCCAGCACGGAGGTCTCCGGGCGCAGCCGGAACCGCCAGGGCTGGGTGTTGTGGATGGACGGCGCGGCCACTGCGGCGGAGATCAGCTTCTCCAGGGTGGCGGCGTCGAGGGCCGCTGCGATCATGGCGACGCTCCTAGGCCGGACGGAACGGAGCTCTGGCTTCTGGGACCACTCTCCCGCCCGGTCCGCCGGGATCGCTTGGGCCGATCGGCTCTTACCGCTGGGGCGACCGGCCCCGGCGCGGGTCGGGTTGCCCTGCCCGCAGCGGCTCGGCACGGCACGGCTCGGCACGGCTGGAGGAGTCAGTGCGAGTGGTGCTGCTCGGCCTCGACCTGCGCGGCGAGCACGGCCGCCTGGAGCCGGCGCTCCACGCCCAGCTTGGCGAGGAGCCGCGAGACGTGGTTCTTGACGGTCTTCTCGGCCAGGTACAGCTCCTCGCCGATCTGCCGGTTGGTCTTGCCCTCACCTACCAGCACGAGGATCTCGCGCTCGCGCGGGGTCAGTTGGCCCAGGACCGCCTCGGTGTCGCTCTCCTCGTGGTGGCGCAGACGCTCCATCAGCTTGCCGGTGCTCGCCGGGTCGAGCGTCGACTTCCCGGCGGCCACCGTGCGCACCGCGGCGACCAGGTCCTCGCCCTTGACCTGCTTCAGCACGTATCCCGCGGCTCCGGCCATGATCGCGTCCAGCAGCGCGTCGTCGTCGTCGAACGAGGTCAGCATCAGGCAGGCCAGGTCCGGCAGCCGATCGCGCAGCTCGCGGCAGACGGTGACCCCGTCCCCGTCGGGCAGCCGGACGTCGAGGACGGCCACCCGCGGCCGCAGCGCGGGGATCCGGGCCAGCGCCTGCGCACAGGTGGCGGCCTCGCCGACCACCTCGATGTCCGGCTCGGCCTCCAGCAGGTCGCGCACCCCGCGCCGGACCACCTCGTGGTCGTCGAGGAGGAAGATCCGGAGGGGCAGCTCGGGCTCGCGGGACTCGGCACGGACCTCACTGGCGCCCATCACTGCCTCCTGACCCGGACCACGGTGCCCTGTCTTGATTCTGCCCGCGGCGGCGGACCCTTGCCTGAAGCGGGAGGCGGTCCGGCCGGGGGCTCGGTCGGGCGCACCCCCGAGGGCCCGAGTCGCCCGATCCCTCGGCGCTGTCCATGCCTCTCGGTGCGCGGTTAAAGAAACGACCAAGCCCTTCAACAACCCGTTGACGCGAGCTCGTGGCCGCTCTACGTTCGTTCATGCGGAAACATAATTCCGCATAGTGAAATTTCTGCCCCATCGGGCCCACGGCCCAAGCCGCCCCGAACCCCAGGGCGTAGTCCCCCGAAACAGGTGCCCGCCTGACCTCCGGCATGCCCGGGAACCCCCCGGCTGCCCGGTTCAGTCGCCGCGCGACCGCACACAGCCGCCCCGCCCTCGAAAGGAGTGCATCCGTGAATCTCGCTCCACGGGAGATCGACAAGCTCTATGTCTACGTGGTGGCTGACCTCGCCCGCAGACGTCGCGCTCGCGGCCTGAAGCTGAACTACAGCGAGGCCGTCGCACTGATCAGCGAAGGGATCCTGGAGGCGGCCCGGGACGGCCGGACCGTCGCCGAGTGCATGGAGATCGGGAAGAAGTTCGTCACCGCCGAGGACGTCATGCCCGGCGTGCGCGACATGCTCCCGCTGCTGCAGATCGAGGCGGCCTTCGTGGACGGCACCAAGCTCGTCTCCTGCCACGATCCGGTGGGTGCCTGAGCAATGACGGCTTTCGGGCGCAGTATCGGCCAAGCGCACAGCACCAGTCGGGCGCAGAGCGACGGCCAAGCACGCGGCAACCACCGGGCGGGCAGCAATGATCGGGGGCGCAGCGGCACAGCGACGCTCGTCCTGGTCGGCGGGCACGAAGGCGGCGATGCGAGCGCACTGCGTCCCTTGGTCGAGGGCGGGCACGCCCTGCGCGCGGTCGGCGTGGGTCGGGAACTGACGCTCGCGGTCAGCGAGGCGTTGGCCTGGACGGACCTGCCGGTCTGCGTCGTGCCGATGACCTTGGGCCGGGATCCCCAGCTGGTCGCCGACACCGCGCGGGCGCTGCGCTGGGCGGCCGGGCCGGGTCCCCAGGGGAGGATCGCGCTCACCGAGCCCTTCGGCAGCGCGACGCATCTCGTCGGCTGGCTGCGGGCCGCGGCCGGCCGGGTGGCCGACGCCCGGCCCGAGGACTCCGCGGTGCTGGTCACCGCGCCGGCTGCCGGACCGTTCGAGGACGCCGAGCTCTTCCGGATCGCGCGGCTGGTCCGGCAGCACGGCTCGCACCGGTGGGTGGAGGTGGCCTTCGACGGCGGAGATCCGGGCCTCGCCGAGGGCGTCCGGCGCTGCCGTGACCTCGGCGCCCGGCGGGTGGTCATGCTGCCGGCGGCCTTCGGTCCGGCGGCGGCCCGGCCGGTGGCGGCCCGGCCGGTGGCGGGCGCCGAGGACGGCGGCCACCTGCTCAGCACGTCGGCCGTCGCGGGGGTGCTCCGGGCCCGCGTGGCGCAGGCGCTGCACCGGCTGAGCCAGGGGCAGGACGGCATCGCGGCCGGACTCGATGCCGCGCACGGCCACGGTCACGCGCACTCGCACGGCCCGCACGACTCGCATGACACGCACGGAGCGCACGGGACGCAGCCGTCGGTCGGCCACAGCGATCACCACAGCCACGAGCACCGCCTGCACGCCCACCACTGACGCCGCCAAGCCGCCGCAGCCGCCAGCCAGCCAGCCAGCCAGCCCGCCCGCCCGCCGACCCCCGAGCGGCCCCCCACCGTTGCACGAGAGAGAGACGCCATGTCAGGCAGACCCGCGTACCTGTACGGAACGGAACCGGTCGAGATCAACACCGGCCGGGCGAAGGTACGTCTGGTGGTGAGCAACACGGGCGACCGGGCCGTGCAGGTCGGCTCGCACTACCACTTCTTCGAGGTCAACCGCGCGCTGGACTTCGACCGCAACCGGGCGTTCGGCATGCACCTGGACCTGCCCGCCGGCACCGGCATCCGCTTCGAGCCGGGCGACACCCGCGAGGTGGACCTCGCCGCCTACGCCGGACACCGGCGGTTGATCGGCTTCAGCGGCCTGGTGGACGGCGGCCTCGGCTCCGCCGACACCCGGGTCAAGGCGCTGCGCCGGGCCGTCGAGCGAGGCTTCAAGGGCGCCCGGTGCGAGAACGAGGGCGGCGAACTCTGATGGCGATCATCCCGCGCAGGCAGTACACCGACCTCTTCGGCCCCACGATCGGAGACCGCTTTCAACTCGCCGACACCAACCTCGTCGTGGAGATCGAGAAGGACTTCAACCAGGGGCACTACGGCGACGAGGCCGTCTACGGCGGCGGCAAGGGCATCCGGGACGGCATGGCCCAGGACCCGGCCGCGACCTCGCTGCAGGGTGCGTTGGACCTGGTGATCACCAACGTGGTGGTGATGGACCCGGTGCTCGGCATCGTCAAGGGCGACATCGGCGTCAAGGACGGCTTCATCACCGCCGTCGGCAAGGCCGGCAACCCCCGCCTGCAGAGCGGGGTGGACCCCAAGCTGGTCATCGGTCCCGGCACCGAGGTGATCTCCGGCGAGCATCTGATCGCCACCGCCGGCGGCATCGACACCCACATCCACTTCATCGCCCCGCAGCAGGTCCAGGAGGGCCTGACCAACGGGATCACCACGCTGATCGGCGGCGGCACCGGCCCGTCCGACGGGACCAACGGCACGACCTGTACGCCGGGGCCGTGGAACATCGGCCGGATGTACCAGGCCGTGGAGGACCTCCCGGTGAACGTCGGCCTGCTGGGCAAGGGCAACGCCTCGCTGCCCGAGGCCCTGCGCGAGCAGGTCGAGGCGGGCGTGTGCGGGCTGAAGGTGCACGAGGACTGGGGCACGACGCCCGCCGCCGTCGACACCGCGCTCAGGGTGGCCGACGAGTACGACGTGCAGGTCGCGATCCACACCGACACCCTCAACGAGTCCGGCTTCTACGAGGACACCCTGTCGGCGATCGACGGCCGGACCATCCACACCTTCCACACCGAGGGCGCGGGCGGTGGCCACGCCCCCGACATCATGCGGATCGCGGGCGAGCCCAACGTCCTTCCCTCGTCGACCAATCCGACCCTGCCCTACACCGTCAACTCGATCGACGAGCTGCTCGACATGGTGATGGTCTGCCACCACCTCAGCCACGACATCCCCGAGGACGTCTCCTTCGCGGAGTCCCGGGTCCGCGCCGAGACCGTGGCGGCCGAGACCGTGCTCCACGACGAGGGCGTGATCAGCATCTTCTCCTCGGACTCGCAGGCGATGGGCCGGATCGGCGAGTCCTTCGCGCGGGCCTTCCAGACCGCCCACCACTGCAAGGACCAGCGTGGCAGGTTGGACGGCGACAGCGAGCGCAACGACAACTTCCGGGTGCTGCGCTACCTGGCCAAGCTGACCATCAACCCGGCGATAGCGTCCGGCACTTCGGACTACATCGGCTCGTTGGAACCGGGCAAGCTCGCGGACATCGTGCTCTGGCCGATCAACTCCTTCGGCGCCAAGCCCAAGTTGGTGATCAAGGGCGGCATGATCAACTGGGCGCTGATGGGCGACCCCAACGCCTCGCTGCCCACCACCCAGCCGATCTACTACCGCCCGATGTACGGCGCGCTCGGCCGGGCCCGGCAGGCCACCCGGGTCTCGTTCATGTCGCAGGCCGCGGTGGATCGCGGGGTGCCGGCCGAACTCGGCCTCGACAGCAGGGTGTTGCCGGTGCGCAACTGCCGCACGGTCGGGAAGCAGCACATGGTGCGCAACGACGCCACGCCGCGGATCGAGGTCGACCCGGAGCTCTACCGGGTCACCCTCGACGGGGTGCCGGCCACCATCGAGCCGGCCCGGACCCTCCCGCTCAACCAGCTCTTCTACCTCGCATGACCGGGAACATGACCGCGGACACGATCGGGATCCCGGCCGCAACCCCCTCCGCCGCAACCCCCTCCCTGGATTCGCTGCTGGTCAGCCTCCAGCTCACCGATTCGGCCTTCCCCAGCGGCCTCTACACCCTCTCGCACGGCCTCGAAGGCTATGCGCAGGCCAAGCAGGTCGACGCCGACCTCCTGCCGGCGCTGCTGGCCGACCTGCTGCGGCACTCGGTCGGCCCGGCGGACGCCACCGCGCTCGCCCTGGCCCACCGGGCGGCCGTGGTCGAGGACTGGGACGCCGTGGTCGAGGTCGACGAGCGCCTGCATGCGAGCAAGCTCAACCGCGAGCTGCGGCTGGCCTCCACCCGGACCGGACGGCAGATGCTGGACACCGCCCATCTGGCGCTGGGCGGCGAGGCGTTGGACCGCTACGCGGAGCTGGTGACGGCCCGGCGGTCACCCGGCTGCCAGGCGGTCGCCGCCGGTGTGGCGTACGCGGCCGGCGGCGTGCCGACCGAACAGGCGGTGGCGAGCGACCTGTTCGCCTTCGCGGTCAGCTTCGTCGGGGCCGGCCTGCGGCTGCGCCTGACCGACCACCGGCGCGCCCAGACCACGCTGCGGGCGCTCGCGCCGGTGATCGCCGAGGTCACGGCGGGCGCGCTGGAACGGCAGTTGGCGGACCTGGGCGGCTGCACCCCAGTGGCTGACGCCATGTCAGGTCGCCATGAACGGGCCGAGGCCCGGATGTTCGCCAGCTAGGAATAGGCCGGCCAGGAAGAGTAGAGGGCTGAGACATGACGGACCACGTGCTGCGGGTGGGCATCGCCGGACCGGTGGGCTCCGGGAAGACCGCGCTGATCGAGGCGCTGGTACCGGTGCTCATCGCGCGGGGACACCGCCCGGCGGTCATCACCAACGACATCTACACCCAGGAGGACGCCCAGCACGTCCGGCGCAACCTGGCCGGGGTGCTGGACCCCGCCTGGGTGGTGGGGGTGGAGACGGGCGCGTGTCCGCACACCGCCGTTCGGGACGACCCGACGATGAACCTGGCGGCGGGGGCCGAACTGCTGGAGCGGTTCCCGGAGATCGACACCCTGCTGTACGAGTCGGGTGGCGACAACCTCACGCTGACCTTCAGCCCCGTGCTGGTCGACATGTTCTTCTTCGTGCTGGACACCGCCGAGGGCGAGAAGATGCCGCGCAAGCGCGGCCCGGGCATCACCGATTCGGACGTCCTGGTCATCAACAAGGTCGACATCGCCCAGTACGTGCGCTGCGACCTGGAGGTGATGGCCTCCGACGCCGACCGGGTCCGCGAGGGCAAGCCGGTGGTGCTCACCAACAGCCTGACCGGCGAGGGCCTGGAGCGGGTCGCGGACCTGCTGGAGTCCTACCGCAGGGTCCCGGCATGACGACCGCCGCCACCGCGCACCGACCGGGCCCGTCACACCGGCCGAGCCCGGCGCACCGACTGACTCCCGCGCACTACGAGCCGGACCGCGTCCCGGCCGTGGTGCTCCGGCACGCCGGTCGGCCCGACACGCTGGGGGTGGGCCGGCCGGGGAAGATCGGGCTGCTGGAGCTGGGCTTCGAGCGGATCGGCCGGCCCACGGAGACAGGCCGGCGCACCGAACTCGTCACCCGCTACCAGAAGTCCCCGCTGCAGATCATGCGGCCGCTGTACTTCGACCCGGCCCGGCCCGACCTGGCGATCACCTACCTGATGTCCACCGGCGGCGGGATTGTCCAGGCCGACCGGCTGCGCCTCGACCTGCACTGCGGCCCGGACACCGCCGTCCACCTCACCACCCAGGCCGCCACCAAGATCCACCGAATGGATGCCGACTACGCGACCCAGTTGGTCAACCTGACGGCAGCAGAGGGCAGTTACGTCGAGTACCTGCCCGAACCGATCATCCCCCACCGCGACTCACGGTGCTACCAGCGCACCGTGATCACGGTCGCGCCCTCGGCCACCGTGCTCGCCTCGGAGACCGTGTCGGCCGGCCGGATCGCGCACGGCGAGCGCAACGCCTACCAGGTGTTCGCCTCCGACCTGGAGTGGCGCCGCCCCGACGGCCGGCTCCTCGCGCTGGACACGGTACGGCTGGAGCCCGGCGGCTCCGGCGTCACCGGCCCGGCCGTGCTGGCCGGCCACGACCTGGTGTCCACCTTCTACGCCGTCAGCCCGCTCGCTCCCGCCACCGCGATCGCCGACACGCTGCACGGCGCGCTGGCGAGCAGCGGGCTGCTGTACGGCGTGAGCGTGCTGCCAGGGGACTGCGGAGCCTGGCTCCGGGTGCTGGGCAGCGACTCCCCCGCCGTCACGGCGGCGGCACACCGCGCCTGGGACGCCGTGCGCCGACTCCTGATCGGCGCACCCGCACCGGCGATGCGCAGATCCTGACCATTCCTGACGAGCCGTCACCATGCCGACCGGGCACGGTGACCCGATCCAGAGAGACCTCGGATGCCTACCACCCTCGATACGGGCAACACCGCCTGGCTCATGGCGAGCACCGCCATGGTCCTGCTGATGACCCCCGGCCTCGCCTTCTTCTACGGCGGCATGGTCAAGACCAAACACGTCCTGGTCATGCTCAAGATGAGCTTCGTCTGCCTGGCCCTGGTCACCCTGCTGTGGCTGGCCGTCGGGTACAGCCTGGCCTTCGGCAAGGACGTCGGCGGCCTGGGCCTGATCGGCACCCCCGAGCACTGGATGATGCACGACGTGGGGATGACCAGCCTCTGGGGCTCCACCGGCATCCCCACCGTCATCTTCTCCGGCTTCCAGATGGCGTTCGCCATCATCACCGTGGCGCTGATCAGCGGGTCCATCGCGGGTCGGGCCACCATGCGCGGCTGGCTCTGGTTCGTGGTCGCCTGGACGCTGCTGGTGTACGTGCCGCTGGCGCACTGGGTGTTCGCCCCGGACGGCTGGGTCACCGCACACCTGGGGGCGCTCGACTTCGCGGGTGGCCTCCCGGTCGAGATCAACTCCGGTGCGGCCGGCCTCGCCGTGGCGATCGTGGTGCGCAAGCGCAAGGACTTCGAGCGGGAGACCATCCGTCCGCACAACCTGCCGCTGGTCGTGATCGGTCTCGCGCTGCTCTGGTTCGGCTGGTTCGGCTTCAACGCCGGTTCCGCGCTGCAGACCGGCGGCACCGCCCCGATGGCCTTCTTCAACACCCAACTCGCCGCCGCCGGTGCGATGGTGGGCTGGCCGCTGATCGAGAAGTGGAAGCTCGGACACGTCGAGATGCTCGGCGTCGCCGGTGCCGCCGTGGCCGGCATGGTGGCGATCACCCCGTCCTGCGGTGAGATCTCCCCGATGGGCGCGCTGGCCGTCGGCTTCATCGCCGGTGTGGTCTGCGCCTTCGCGATCAACTTCAAGTACAAGATGGGCTACGACGACACCCTGGACGTGGTCGGCGTGCACGGCTTCGGCGGCATCGTCGGCACGGTGGCCATCGGCCTGTTCGCCACCGTCCAGATGAGCGGCAAGAAGGGCCTGTTCTACGGCGGCGGCGCCGATCTGCTCTGGCGTCAGGCCGTCGCGGTGGTCGCCTGCGCCGTGTTCTCCTTCACGGCCACCTGGCTGATCGCCAAGGTGATCGAGAAGACCGTCGGCTTCCGCGCCGACGAGGAGTACGAGCACGTTCCCGGCCAGGAGGAGGAGCTGGCCTACGACGACGAGACCATCGCCGAGATCCGGGCGCGCCTGGTCCGGGCCCGGGTTCCGGTGACGGTCGGCGCGGGCGGCGCGGCCGGGCAGGAGGCCGACCTCGCGGCTGCCGACCATCAGCTGCTCGCCGACCTGCGCGAGGTGCTGGAGCGACGGGAGAGCGAGAAGTGACTTCCGCTCTGGCAGCCGGGATGCTGGCTGCGAAAGCCCTGGCCGCGGACACTCTGGCTGCGAACATCCAGGACAGCGGCAACTCGGCCTGGCTGATGATGGCCGCCGCCATGGTGCTGTTGATGGCACCCGGGCTGGCGTTCTTCTACGGCGGCATGGTGAAGACCAGTCAGGTCATCGCGATGCTCAAGATGTGCTTCCTCTGCCTGGTCATCGTGACCATCATCTGGTTCTCGGTCGGCTACACCCTCGCGTTCGGTACGGACGCCGGCGGTAAGGGGCTGATCGGCGGACTGGACCACCTGTTCATGTCCGGGGTCGGCATGAACAGCACCACCGACGGCGTCCCCACCGTCATCTTCTCGGTCTTCCACATGTCGTTCGCCATCGTGACCGTCGCCCTGATCAGCGGTTCGGTCGCCGGGCGCGCCACGATGAAGGGCTGGATGGCCTTCGTCGGCGCCTGGACCCTGCTGGTCTACATCCCGATGGCGCACTGGGTGTTCTCGCCCGACGGCTGGGTCAGCAAGCAGGTCGGCGCGGTCGACTTCTCGGGTGGCACGGTCGTCGAACTGAGCTCCGGAGCGGCCGGACTGGCCCTGGCGCTGGTGGCGGGCAAGCGGCAGGACTTCGAGCGTACGAAGATCCGTCCGCACAACCTGCCGCTGGTCGTGATCGGCCTCGCGCTGCTCTGGTTCGGCTGGTTCGGCTTCAACACCGGCTCCTCGCTGGGCACGCCGGGAGCCGCGGCGATGGGCGTGATGAACACCCAGCTCGCGGCCGGCGCCGCGATGGCCGGCTGGGCGGTGACCGTCTACCTGCGCACCCGCAAGGTCGGGCTGCTCGACATGTCGATGGGCGCGGTCACCGGCATGGTCGCGACGACCCCGCTGGCCGGCGGCGTGAGCATGATGTGGTCCGTCATCATCGGCTTCCTGGCCGGTCTGACCTGCGCGTTCGCGATCAGCTGGAAGTACCGCTTCGGTGTGGACGACACCCTGGACGTGGTCGGCATCCACGGCTGGGGCGGCCTGTTCGGCATGGTGATGGTCGGCCTCGCGGCAACCGGCGCGATGACCGGCAAGAAGGGCCTGCTGTACGGCGGCGGCTGGGACCTGCTGGGCAAGCAGCTGGTGGCCGTGCTGGTGCTCGGACTCTTCTCGTTCGGAATGACCGCACTCATCGGCAAGGTGGTCGACCGCACCCTCGGCCTGCGCCAGCGGGGCGGCACCGAGGAGCACGAGCAGGTCTACCAGAACGACTGGGACGACCAGTTCAAGGAGATCGTCGACGCGCTCCGCGGCGCCGACGAGCCCGCCGGCCGGTCCGGCCCCGAACCGGACGCGAGCGCGCTCCTCGACCAGGTCCGCCGCATGCTGGCGGCCGACCCCGAGAAGGCTCGGCAGACGCAGCCGGGCGAGCGGTCCGAGCAGTCCCCACGCTCGAAGGACTGAGCCGCCGGACGGCCGGCTGTGGGCCCACGGGCTCCGGAAAGGTGCTGGTTGAGCTTCGTCTCGACCAGCACCTTCCGCGTTCCTGAGTCAGACCCGTCGTATCCCCGGAATTTCGCCCCCCGGTGGTCCTGGAACCTGGCGAAGTGTCTGATGGTCACTCATGTAGTAGCCGTACCAGGCGACTTCGGGAGCGGTGGCCACGCCGGCCGGGCCTAGAGTCGGCAGTCGATCGGCGCCTGATCGGCTCGACCCGGATTGCACTCCGTCCAGCGTTTCCGACGACAGGAGATCACCATGTCCGACGCCACCGGTACCACCGACAACCCGAACTTCGAGCTCCAGGACCTCGACCTGAGCGACCTCACCGTCACCTCGATGCGTGACACCGCCGCCCTGCCCGAGGGTGGGGCGTCCTGGGGTTCCAGCTCCTGCCAGGGGTCCTCGTCCTGTGCCCAGCCGCAGGTGCCCGTCGTCGCCTGACCGAGGCGCGTGACTGGCCGGCGGCGAGCTGACCGCCGTATCCGGGGCGCACGTCACCGACGTGCGCCCCGGGTGCCCGGAGCGGCGGATGGACTTGGGAGGGGAGGGTGTCGTGACCGAGAGCCCGAACGGCGGCTACGCCGTGAGTTGCGCGCCGTACGCCCTGGTCCGGGCCACCGTGCTGCACCACCCCGCCGAGCACCCGCAGGCCGCCGCCTTCCGTGCCGAACTGGCCCGGCTGACCCGGCTGGTGACAGACCTGACCGAGCTGGGCCCCGCGCTCGGCGACGCGCTCTACGCCAGCCGGGACGGGCACCCGCAGACCTTCCACCGCGAGGTGGTGCTGCCGCTTCGCCGTTCACTGCACAACGCCCGCGAGCCCCGGCCCGCGCTGTTGCAGCGCCTCGGCGACCTGCCCGAGCGGGTGCCCGAGCTCGCCGCCTGGCTGACGCTCCGCCGCCTGCACACCGAGTTGCTCGCCGAAGCCGACCGCACCGCCCCGGCCGCGGTGGCCGCCGAACGCCGTGCGCTCGCGGCGCTCTGCCGAGAACCCGCGCTGGCTCAGTCAGTGGCTCTGACCAGCTCCGACCTGCTGCGCGCCGTCGAGCGCGCGGGGGCCGGCGCCGTCGACCGCAAGGCACGCAAGGAGGAGCCCGGGGTGCTGCGTTACGCCCTGCGGGCCAGCACCAAGACGAGTCCGTTCTCGTGGTTCACCGCCGTCGGCTGGGGCGCGCTGCCCGCCGGATCGTCCGGCCCCTGGCGACCGCCCGACGACCTGGCGCTGGGAACGCCGACCTCGCTGGTCGAGGCCAACCGGACGCTGGTCGCCGCGCTCAGCCAGGCCCTGCTGGACTCCCCGCGCCGGCGCGCCGACCTCCCGCACCGGATGACCAGTACCGCGCGGATCAGCGACGGCCGTGCGACCTACGCCCGCAGCCGACCGGTTTTCGCCGGTGGTCGCTACCTCATCACCACCGAGGACGAGGTCGCCCTGACCGCTGGCGGGCCGCTCTCCTTCGTCACCGCGCAGTGCCAACCTCCGGTCGTCTTGGACGAGTTGACGCTGCGACTGAGTTCCGCACTCGGCGGCCCGGCGAATGCGCCGGCTGCCGCCGCTTTCCTCGCTCGGCTGGCCGAGGCCGAACTGCTGGTTCCCTGCGAGCCGTTGGATCCGCAGAGTGCGCAGCCGCTGTCCCAGCTGGCGCGGTGGCTGCGAGCCTGGCCCGAGGACGCCCGACTGGCCGAGCAGATCGACGAGATCGCCCGGCGCACCGCGCGGTTCGCCCGGACCGCTGCCGACCGACGCCCGGCCGTGCTCGCCGACCTTGCGACCCGCTGGACCGACGTGCTGGGTGCGGCGGGCAGCCCGGTCCCGGAGCGGGGCGCACCGCTGACCGTGCTGTCCGAGGACGTGGTGGCACCGACCCCGCTGCGGCTGGACGGGCAGCTGTCCCCTGCGGACACCGAGGCGCTCTGCGAACTGACGCCGCTCGCCGAGCTGTTCGACCTCGGCCAGGTGCTGCGCCGCGCCGTCCGCGACCGCTTCGTGGCCCGCTACGGGCCCGGCGGCTGCTGCCCGAACGTGTGGGAGTTCGGCGCCGAGGTGGCCGCTGCCTGGGAACAGGCCTGGCGGGTGGCGGCTCTCGCTCCGCCGCAGCCACTCCCCAGCGGCCTGGCGGAGCTGGCCGAACTGCGGGCGTCCGTGCTGGCCGCCGTAGCCGGCGCGGACCGTACGGACCACGCCGACGGTGGGATGCGCGACATCGTGCTGCCTGCCGGGCTGGTCCGGGGGCTCGGTGCGCGGCTGCCCGGCTGGGTCGTCGAACGCCCGCTCAGCTACTCGTACTTCGTCCAGCGCGACCTCGACCCGGGCAGCGAGCTGCTCTGCGTCAACCACGTGTACGGCGGCTGGGGCCGATTCAGCAGCCGCTTTCTGGACGCGCTGGATCCCGCCGCCACCACCGAGGTGGCCCGGCAGGTTCGCCGGGGTCTCGGACCTGGCGCGCGCGCCGCCCAGGTCCGCCCGGTGGGCGGGTTCAACGCCAACCTCCATCCGCTGTTGGTACCCGACGAGATCGGCCCCGACCGACGCTGGGCCTCGATCGGCGAGTCCGATGTGGACCTGGTCCACGACGAGGCCGGCGACCAGCTCCGGTTCCGGCTACGTGCCACCGGCGAGCTGCTCGATGTGCTGTACGCGGGCTTCCTGGCCCCCGTCATGCTGCCGCGCCGACTGGCCCCGCTGCTCAGCGACCACCCGCACGGCGTCGTCGACTTCCGCCCGCTGCTCCCCCACCGCGCGCTGCCGGCGCCCGGCGGCCAGGTGGTCCGCACACCCCGGCTGACCTACCGCCACCTGGTGCTGCACCGGCGCCGCTGGCAGCTGCCCGCCGAGGTGCTCGGGGTGCTCGGTGCCGAGCTCGCCGCCGACCGGGAGGTCCCGGTGGCGACCGTGGCCCGCTGGCGCGCCCTGCTCGGCCTGCCCGAGCAGCTCTTCCTGCGCCCGGCCCCGACCACCGCGGCGGACTGGACCGCGGACCAGCTGCTCGCCCAACTGCGTCAGCCCAAGCCACAGTTCGTCGACCTCGGCAGTGCCCTGCACCTGCGCTGCCTGAGCCGGTGGCTGGCCCGGCACCCGGCCGGAGCGGTGCTGGAGGAAGCGCTGCCCGCGCCCGGAGGGCGGCCCGGACCCACCCGGGCCGTCGAGCTGGTGGTGGAGGCCTACCGCGCCGGACGGGCCCGATGACGCCGGACGACGACCCGACGACCGACCGACCCGACGACCGACCGGACGACCGACCGGACGACCGACCGACCGACCGGACGACCGACCGGACGACGGACGACGGACGACGGACGACCGACCCGACGACCGACCCGAGCAGGAGGCACCCGTGTCCGACACGACCGCCCGTGACGTCGTCACCTACTACCACCAGCCGGTCAAGGGCCCGCTGCTGCGCGAGGCGGTCCTGCCGCTCGCCGAATGGTATGCGGAGCAGGGTCTGAGGGTGCACGTGGAGCGGCACTGGCTGCACGGTCCACACCTGCGACTGCGGATCGACGGCCCGCCCGAGCAGGTGGCCCCGGCAGCCGAAGACGTGGTCCCGGCGCCCGCGCAGGTGGTCGCGGCCGCCGCGAAAAGCGCGGCCGCCGTCCGCGGCTGGCTGTCCGTGCACCCCTCGCGCAGTGACCGCAGCGAGGCCGAGTTGCTCGCCGAAGCCGCGCAGGCGGGCCGCGTCGAGCTGATCGCCCCGCCCTACGGGCCGGTTGTGCCCGACAACACGGTCCGGATCGAATGCGTCGACCGCACCGCCCTGCGCGCCCTGCTGGGCGCGGACGGCGCCGTGCTCCGCGACGACCTGCTGCAGCTGGGGCTGCCCGCCCTGCGCGCCGGCTCGAACTTTCTGGGCGAGCACGGGGACGGCACGGCCGCCCGGCTCCAGCTGCTGGTGTCGGCGCTCGCCGCGCACGCCGCCGCGCACCCGGGCTCGCTGGTGGGCGGGCACTACTCGTACGTCTCCCACCTGGAGGACTTCCTGGTGCACGAGGACCCGGACGGACGGCTGCGGCAGAGCTTCGAGCAGCGCTGGCAGGACTCCCGGGCGGCAGTGACCGCCCTGGTCGGACGGATCGCCGGCGGCGAACTGCTCGAACGCGAGCGGCCGTGGGCCCAGTGGTCGGCGGACGCCTGGCGGCTGACGCGACGTCGGCTCGACGCCGGGGCCGACCTGTCCGGGCACCCGGCGGAGTACCGCGAGCGGGCGGCCGCCACCGGGGATCCCGGCCAGCTGGAGCGCTGGAGCCCCGAAATCCGCACCCGGTACAGCGAGTTCCACCAACTGCTGCGCCGGTCCGACCCGCAGGGGTCGATGTTCAGCCACCCCGACTACCTGATCCACCGCGCCTGCACCAACGGCCTGTACCGACTGTTCACGGTCTGCGACGTCCGGCCGGTGGAGCGCTACCTGGCCGCGTACCTGGTCGTCCAGGCCGTCCCGGCGCTCACCGGGCACCGCTGGCGCGAACGGCTCGACGAGGTCGTCGAGGCTGTGGAGACGGCCTCGTGACCGCCGCACTCGATTCGGCCACGGCCGCGAGCGATCCGGTCCCGGACGCGCTCGGCGGGCTGGTGCGGTGTCAGCTGCGACCGGGCGTCGGCGTCACGCCGCTGCGCGACGGGTTGCACCTGCGGGGTTGGCGATCCAGCGTGACCCTGGAGGGCAGTCGCGCACTGCCCGCACTGTGGCAGTTGCTGGAGGAGGCGCTGCGCACCGGCGACCACACCGCCCTGACCGTGCGGGCACCGGCCGGCTCGCCGCTACGTACCGCCCTGAACGCCCTGATCGGCCACTTGCACGCCCACGACCTGCTGGTCGACCGGGCCGAGCCCGCGTCGCGGTGGTTGCACGCCCTCTCGCGGCACCCCGCGGCGGCGGCCGCGGCCATCGCCGCGGCACACCCGCAGGTGCTGTGCGCCGATCCGACGAGCCCGTTCGCCCAGGCCGCCGCCCGGGCACTGCACCGCGCGGGGGCCACACCCTCCGTCGCGGCACCCCTCGCCACCAGCGGGCCCGCCGGGCTGCTCGTCCTGCTCGGGCCGACGGGCGGACCAGGCCGGTCGGTGGCGGTCGCGGCCAGGATGTCGGGTGACGGTGGCTTCGTCACGGCACCGGGCACCCCCGAGCAGGTCACTGCGGACGCCACGGCGCTGGCCGCCCGACTGGGCCGGGCGGCCGGGGACGGGTCGAGTGCACCAGCCGCGCTGACCGCCCTGGTCGCGGGGGCTGCCGCCCAGCGGCTGGTGTGCGCCGTCGGTGGACTGCCCGATCCCGCGAGTGAGGGTGACGACCGCCTGGGTCTTCCGGGCCGGCCTTCGGTGCTGGTCGCCGACGCCGATCCGCTGCGCGCCGAGTACCACGCCTGGCTCGGCCCGCGGCTACCCGGCTCGGAGCAGAACCAGGACCACCCCGCGCCGCTCGCTCCGCCGGACACGCTGGCGCAGGCACTGCGCCGGGTCGCCGCCCTCGGGGACGAGCGGCTCGGCGTGCTTCCTCCGCCGCTGCCCGGTGTGCTGCCGCAGTTGCCCGTCGCGCTGGTCGGCTGCCCGATCCCCGGGGGCACGCTCCTCGCGGCCGGCGCACGTACCGATCTGGCCCGGCTGGACGCGGTCTGCCGGGCTGCCGAACTCCGGCTGAGCGAGGAGGAGTTCGACGTTGCGGTCGGTGCGACCCCCGAGCACGCCCGGGGTCGCGCGCTACGGCGGGCGGCGTCACGCGCGGGCGGCGAGCGGCTACCCGCCCGTTCCTGGGCCGACCACCCGCAGGCTCGGCACTGGTGGCGCACGCTCACCGAACGTCTCCACAGACCAGCAGAGTTGAGTGTCGAGCGGCTCGGGTCCGGGGCGCACTGCGCCACCGTGCACGTGGCCGGCCACCGGCTGAGCCGCCCACTGAGCCGTGCGGTCGAGGCGACGCCCGGCGATGCGGCCGCCTTCGCGGCGCTGGGGGCGGTGGCACGGACCGTCAGCGCTGATATGACGTTCCGTCAGTTATCTGTGCCCAGCGGGGCATCAGCCGCACTCGCGGTCGCCGGACTGGTGCTCACTGGCTGGGAGGACGAGGGCTGGACGACGGGTTGGCTGGCCGGCATCGCCACCCGCGAGCCCGCCCTGCTCGCCGCCCTGCGCCGAGAGACCGGCATGCACCGAGAGGCCGGCCTGCACCTGGAGGCCGACCTGCGCGCCACCCCGCTCCGGGAGGCGGCCGACCCGGAAAATCGCGCCCTGGCAGCAGCGCTGCTCGCCTGCGGCTTCACCGTCCTCAGCACACCCGGCGGAGCCGCCCGATGAGCCGGCCACTGCCCGTCCTCAGCGGCGCGGCCGCGCTGGCCGCCACCACCGGCTCGGCCGTCGTCCTGCTGGAGGAGTGGAGTCTCGGCCTGGCCGAGCAGTTGAGCCGCCACGCGCTCACCCACCCGGTGCTCCAGGTACCGGTGCGCTGCGACGCCGCGCTGACCGTGGTCGGCCCGGTGCTGCGGCCGGGCGCGGCGGCCTGCCTGTGCTGCGTCGAGTACCAGCGGCTGGCCACCGCCGGCGGTCGAGTTCCCTGGCACAGCCCGCGGTTGGCGCTGGCCGGTCTGGTCGCGCCCACGCTGGAGGAAGCCGTAGCGGCGCTGGCCGCCGAGCTGCTCGCAGCACCGCCGGACCCGTCGAACTCCGGGGCCGGCGCCACCGTTCACCTGGTCCACAGCGGTCGGGCCACCTGGTCGACCCACCAGGTCCGGCCGGTGGGCGGCTGCGCGGTCTGCGCACCGCTGCCACCGGACAGTGCGCTGGCCGCCGAACTGCCGCTGGCCCCTCGCCGGTTGCCCGATCCGGCCGTGCTGCGCGGGCCGAACTCCCGTACCGGCGCCGCCGACCTGCGCGCCGCCCTGCACGACGAGCGCTTCGGTCCGGTGCGCCGCGTGGTCCGCACCGAGGACTCGGCGTTCAGCCTGACCAGCGCCTACGTCACGGACGGCCGCCCGCTGGACGACGGCGGTTACGGTCGGGCGGCCGACTTCGAGAGCAGCGAACGCGTGGCCCTGTTCGAGGGTGTGGAGCGGCTCACCGGAATGCGACCGACCGGCCGTCGGACCGTACTGCGCGCCTCCTTCGAGCAGTTGGGCGCCGACCGCGCCGTGGACCCGCAGCGCCTCGGCCTGCCCGACCCCCGCTACCACGGACACCCGGCCGCCCGCTCCGTCGCCTACACCCCCCAACTGGAGCTCGACTGGGTGCACGGCTGGTCGCTGACCGCGGCCCGGCCGCTCGCGGTGCCCGAGCACGTCGCCTACTGGGAGGTGCCGGACCCGGACCGGCCACAGGTCGTCTACGAGTGCTCCAACGGCTGCGGCCTCGGCAACAGCCCTGAGGAGGCCGTGCTGTACGGCCTCTTCGAGGTGGCCGAGCGCGACGCGTTCCTGATGGCCTGGTACACCGTGACACCGCTGCGCCGGATAGCGCTGCCCGCCGACGATCCCGAACTGCTCGGGCTCGCCGACCGCACGGCGCTGCTCGGCTACCGGCTGCTGCTGCTCGACGCCACCAACGACTTCGGCATCCCGGCCGTGGTCGCCGTCTGCCAGTACCAGGGGTCCCATCCGGACGCCCCGCGGGCCTTCCTCGCCGCCGGGGCCCACCACGACCCGCGCAGTGCCATCCGGTCGGCGGTGGTCGAGGTCGTCACCACCGTCCACGCGTCCGCCCGGCGCGCGCAGTCCGCCGAACGCCCCTACGCGCCCGATCGGTTGCGCCCGATGCTGACCCAGCCGGAGCTGGTCCGCGGCCTGGACGACCACGTCGGCCTGAACACCCTTCCCGAGGCCCAGCCACGGCTGGAGTTCCTGTTCGCCGAGACGCCGGAGCTGGAGTGGCGCGAGGCGTGGCCGGGGGCGCCGGAGCCGGTACGGGATCTGACCGCGCTCCTCGCGCGGACCGTCGGGCGGCTGGCCGAACAGGGCCTCGAGGTGATCGCGGTGCGCCAGGACGAGCCCGGCGTGCGCGAGCGGCTCGGCCTGCACAGCGCGAAGGTCGTCGTGCCCGGCTCCCTGCCGATGACCTTCGGCCACGTCAACCACCGCACCCGGGGGCTGCCCCGCCTGCTGGAGGTCCCGCACCGACTCGGGCGCACCGAACGCGCATTGACGTACGAAGAGCTGACGATCAATCCGCATCCCTTCCCGTGACCGCCCTCCGATGACCGCCTTCCCGTGACCGCCTGCCCTTGACCGCCTTCCCATGAGCTCGACGGACCGAGGACTCCCATGGCCGACTGGCACAGCTTCCACCTCTTCCTGCACAGCGACACCGAGGAGGTCGACCGCTTCCTCGCCGACGAACTGGCCCCGCTGCTCGACCAGCTGGTCGCCGAGGGCCGGGCGGACGCCTGGTTCTTCATCCGTTACGGCGAGGGCGGTCCGCACCTGCGCGTCCGGGTGCGCGGTCTGCAGCCGGCCGCGGCCGCCGAGTTGCCCGCCACGCTGGGTCGGCTCAGCAAGGCGGTGCCCGCTGTCGATGGACCCTGGCCCTCGAACCACGGCGAGGTCCGCCTGATGCCGTACGTCCCCGAGACCGACCGCTACGGCGGAGCGGCCGCGCTGCCGGAGGCGGAGGAGGTCTTCACGGTCTCCTCCCGGGTCGCGGTGCTGGCGCTGCGGCGGCCGCAGGGCGGGGCCGGGCGGCTGGCGCTCGGCGTGGACCTGGCGCACACCACCGCGCTGGCCCTGGGCATGGACCGGCTGGCGGCCGCACAGTGGCTGCGCCGGCACGCGGCGAGCTGGCGCTGGGTCACCGAGGTCCCGCTGCTGCCGGGCGCCGCCGTGCACGCCCGGGTCAACTCCGTCTTCGCGCTCCAGCACGATGCGCTGGTGCAGCGGGCCGCGGCGCTGCGGGCCGGCCTGGAGCAGCGGACCGCCGAGCCCTGGCTGCTCGACTGGGCGTCCCGGGTGGGCGACAGCGAGGTCCGCGAACCATGGGTGTGGGCCTCGCAGTTGCACATGCTGTTCAACCGGCTGGGCATCACGCCCGACGAGGAGCGGGCGATCTGCCGGCTCGCCGCCCGAACCCTGCTGGACGCGGGCGAGGTGCCGTCGTTCTTCCCCACCGGCCATCGCGCACCGGACCGCCAGTATCTGGAGCGGAGCAAGTTCCAGGCTGGGCGCACCCAGGACAGCGCCCTGCGCACCCTGCCACCGGCCGACCTCGCGGGCTCCGACCAGCCGCTGCCCGGCGATCTCGCGCTCCCCGCCGGCCCGTTGCCCGCGCGCTCACTGCACCAGGCCTTCACCGCACGGGTGTCGGCCCGCGGCCCGCTGCTCGGGCCGTTGTCCGCCGCCACCCTCGGCACCCTGCTCTGGTCCTGTCACGCCGAGAGCCACCGCACCGAGCAGCGGCTGCCCGACGGCACCACGCGCACGGTCGCGCACCGCCCTTACCCGAGTGCCGGCGCGCTCTACACCGCCCGGCTGCGGTTGATCGCCCTGGAGGTCGACGGGCTGCCGCCCGGCACCTACCAGTGCCTCCCCGAGCAGCGCGCGCTGCGACCGATCGGCCCGGCCCCCTCCGTCGCCGAACTCACCGCGCTCTCCTCCTACTTCTCGCGACCCGCCGATGATCCCGACCTCGTCGGCATCGACCAGGCGCCCGCCGTCCTGGGCCTGTATGTGGACTTCGGCCTGCTGCGGCGGCGCTACGGCCTGCGGGCGTTGCGCCTGGGCCTGTTGGAGGCCGGCCACCTGGCCCAGACGCTGCTGCTCGGCGCGACCGCGCTGGGACTGTCGAGCATCCCGCTGGCCGGCTTCCTCGACGACCTGGCCCACGAGCTGTTCTCCCTGGACGACCTGGACCAACCGCTCCAGTACCTGCTGCCGCTGGGGTCGGCTTCGACCGTACCGGTCATGGGCGATCTCGCCGACTGATCGCCTCCCGGTGGCGTCCACCGATGGGCGCAACCCCGCGCGCCGCTCGGCAGTTCCCCGATGAGCATGACGGAGGATGGCGGGGGAGCAGGTCCGCGCGGTCAGGGCGCGGTCCGACCGGGCCGCCGGGAGATGCGGGCACATGACGATCGATCGGCGGGGGTTTCTGTCGGCCCTGGGTCTCGGCGGCGCGCTGGCGGTGACGGGGACCGGCGGGGTGGCGCGGGCGGCAACCGGTGGGACGGCCCGCAGTGTTGTGCCGGTGCGGCCGGCCGTCGACGCACGGGGGCTGCGGGCCTCGGCCTGGCAGCGGCTACCCGGGGTCGCGCCCGAGCCGCCGGACTGGTCGGCCCTGAAAGCGCGGCTCGCGGGCCGACTGCTGCTGCCGCAGGACCAGGGGTACGGCACCGCCCGACTCGGCTACAACGAGCTGAACGACGGTCAGCTGCCCGCGGCGGTGGCCCGGTGCACCTCGGCGTCTGACGTGCAGGCGTGCCTGGACGCGGCTCGCGGGCACGGCGTGCCGATCGCCGCGCGCAGCGGTGGGCACAGCTATCTCGGGTACAGCGTGCCGAACGGCGGCCTGGTGATGGACCTGCGGCCGATGGCGCGGGTCCAGGTCCTGCCCGACGGGACGGCCCGGGTCGGCGCGGGCGCGCGGCTGATCGAGGTCTATGCGGCACTGGCGCAGGCCGGGCGGCTGCTGCCGGCCGGGTCCTGCCCGACGGTGGGCGTCGGCGGACTGACCCTGGGCGGCGGGATCGGAGTGCTGACCCGCAAGTACGGGCTGACCTGCGACCGGCTATCTGGACGCGATGAAGTACATGGCGGGCTGCGCCAACGACACCATCGCGCAGTGCCACCCGGTCTTCGAGGGCGGGCGGCTGCCCCGGGCCTCCTTCGTCGCCGTCTCCCGGATCCTGGACGGTCGACCCGCAGGGTGTGGCGGAGCTGATGACCGGGCACAGCGGGATCGACCTGCTGCTGGACGCCCTGGGCGGCGCGGTCGCCGAGCTCGCCCCGGACGCGACGGCGTTCCCGCACCGCTCGGCGCTCGCCTCGGCCCAGGTGTACGCGAGCGCCACCCCCGCCGACCGCGACACGACCACGGCCGCGGTGGACGCGATCCGGGACGGGCTCGCGGCACTGGGCGCGACGGGCGGGTACGTCAACTACATCGACGCGAGCTTGCCCGACTGGGGTACCGCCTACTACGGGGACAACCTGGCCCGCCTGAAGGACGTGTCGCGGTGCTACGACCCGGACCAGGTCTTCGCCTTCCCCCAGTCGGTGGCCCTGGCCTGAGGCCGGCTCCCGACGGCGGTAGGGCCATTTCCGCGGATGCGGATGAGGAACTCGACACGACTCCGCCTGACCTCGCGCATGCTTGATCAGCATCTTGTTGAATGCTAAATTAAATCTCGCTGAGGCCGCCGCCGCAGCCCGACGGCAGGAGGAACGATGACGACTCAGGTGACGGACAACCCCGACCGGTCGCGGTTCGAGATCACCGACGACGGGGAACTCGCCGGCTTCGCCGAGTACTTCCGGCCCGAGAACGAGAACGAGATCGCGTTCATCCACACCGAGATCGACCCCGCCTTCGCCGGCCGCGGCCTGGCCGGCATCCTGGCCCGCGCCGCCCTCGACGCCGCCCGGGAGCAGGGCGCGGACGTGCTCCCCTACTGCCCCTTCATCCGCGGCTGGCTGGGCAAGCACCCGGAGTACGTCGACCTGGTGCCGCAGGCCCAGCGCACCCGCTTCGGCCTGTGACCACCGCCCGGGCCACCGACGCCGCTCCGGAGTCCATCCGGGGCGGCGGGGCTCCGAGGCTCGCCCGGTGGGTCAGCAGCCGGATCCGGAGTGCCAGCCGGACCACCAGTTGACGATCTGGTGGTTGTTGGGGTCGTTCTCGAGGACCAACTCGCCGACGCAGGTGCCGACACCGTTGACCCGCACCGGGCCGGCGTAGGTGGAGTAGTTGCCGGGGTCGTACCCACCGGACCCCCGCGGCCCGTTCTCGGCGCTGAGCGAGATCTGGGTGAACGTCTTGACCCCCGCGTACTCCGACTTCACGAAGACGGAGCAGTTGTCGGTGCCGTCCCAGTAGTCGTAGACCCAACCCGCCTCGTGGCCGCTCATGTCGGTCACCATGCCCGACCACGAGAAGTTGCCCGCACTGGAAGCCCTGCGCGTCCAGGAACCGCTGCTGCATCGGGTGCAGCTCGCCGTCCTTGGCCAGGCTCTCGACGGTGGTGACCGAGCGGCCCCCGGCCCGGACCGCCGGGTAGATGCAGCTGTGCACGGGCCGGCCGTCGACTTGCACGGTGCACGCACCGCAGTCACCGGCGTCGCAGCCCTTCTTGACCCCGAACCAGCCGCGCTCGCGCAGGTAGGTGCGCAGGCACTGGCCGGGGCGCGGCTCGGCGTCGAAGTCCTGGTCGTTGACGCGGATCTCGAAGCTCATCGTCCGACCTCCTCGGTAAGTTCTCGGCGGATCTCCTCGGCGAAGCGGAAGGTCATGTGCCGTCGCCAGGCGGGGAGTCCGTGGATGTCGTCGAAGTACTCCCCCGGCTCGACCGCGTACTCGACCGCCTCGCGCACCGCCTCCGCGTTCGGCGGCACCGGGAAGCGCAGCTGGATCGGCCGCACGGTGGAGGCCGTGATGGTGAGGGTCAGGGTGCCGTCGAAGGGGTCGAGCGCGCCGATCACCAGCGCGCCCGAGCGGCCCAGCCCGTAGAGCGAGGCCTGCCGGAACGCCGTCCGGCTGCGCAGCGCACGGGCCGGAACGGTGATCGAACGCAGCAGCTCACCCGGTTCCAGGACTTTGAGGCCGGCGCCGACGACGAAGTCCGCGACCGGGACCTCGCGCGCGCCGCCTTGCTGGGACAGCAGCCGGCAGACCCCGTCGAGCGCAGCGGTCAGGGAGATCATCGGCCCGGCCGGCAGCCCGTTGCACAGGTTCCCGCCGACGGTGGCCATGTTCCAGATCTTCCAGGAGGCCAGGAAGGCGCGGCAGCACTGCTCGAACAGCGGGGCCGCGGTCCACTCGGCGGGCTTGGGGAAGCGGGAGAGCTGGGCGATGGTGCAGGTCGCGGCGATCTCCAGGCCGCCGTCCGGCGTCACCCGCAAGGACTCCCAGCCCATCCGGCTCAGGTCGATCAGCCGGCGGATGTGGGGCTGCGGCTCGGAGAACAGGTATGTGCCGCCACCCAGCCAGGCGTCGCCCGGCTGCCACGTGTCGCGGCGGCGGGCGTCGCGCACCTCCTGCACCGTGTTCAGATCCACCTTGGTCCACCGTCCTCGACGAGCTCGATTCGGCGATTGAAGCAGCGCGCCACGAGCGGGGACGAGTGGTTTCGCACACCGATGATCCACCTTCGCACTGGAGGATCACCCAAGAGAGCCGGGGCTTGGTACCTCTCATCCGCCAGGGCAGAACTCATAGTGACCTGGCAAATGCGAGCTGCCGCAGGCGCCGGCCTCGGCCTGGACATCGCGTGGCGCTTCCGGGCCCGCCTCCCGATCAACCCGCCGGAACCCCCTTAGGTCGGCCGCCAGGCACAGGTCGGTGGCCGGGCACAGGTCGGCGGCCGGGCCCTGCTGGGATCCCGGCCGCCGCGACTGCCTGACTGGCCTAACCTGACGGCGCGTCAGACCGTGGCGAGGGACAGCTCGGTGGACTTGATCAGCGCGACGACCGAGGAACCCGCGGCGAGGCCCAGCTCGGCCACGGCGTCCCTGGTGATGGCCGCGGTCAGCTCGCCGCCCTCGACCGAGACCTTCACCGTCGCCATGGCCGCACCCGAGGCGATGTCGGTGACCGTGCCGGGGATCTGGTTGCGGATGCTGAGGCCGGCGACGGGGCCGGTGGCGAGCGAGACGTCGGTGGACTTGACCATGGCACGTACCGCGGTGCCCTCGACCAGGCCGAGGTCCTTGACGGCGTCGACCGTGACCGCCGCGGTCACTTCCTGGCCGCCGGCCAGGCGGGCCTTCACGGTCGCCATGGCCTCGCCGGAGCTGACCGAGGTGACGGTACCGGGGATCTGGTTTCGGATGCTCAGGCTCATGGTGGCCAACCTCGCGAAATAGGGGAGCGGGTATTTCTCCTGTGCTGCCGCGATTACCGTATCCGGTCTTTCCGGGCGGCGCGGAATGCCCGCCGCAGATGCGAGCTGGCAGCCCGCGAATGGCCCGCAGGCCCGAGGCGTGAATTTTCACCCTGCCTGGGCGAGGTGATTTCCGAACGAATTTCCGAACGAATTTCCGGGCGCACTCGGCCGAACGGGCAGCGCTCGTACGACTGGGCTAATGCCAGGCAAATGTCCCGGCTGTCCTTGCATCTGCGGCACTATGAGGTCGTCCTGTGCGCCAAGGAGGTCCCCTGCGGCGCCGCCCCCCAGAAGGCCCTCACCGCCGGCAACGTCCAAGTCACCCCGGTCAGCTACGAACAGGACGTCAAGAGCGCCCTCACCAAGGTCGAACTGAAGGAGGCCGACGCCTCCCTCGTCTACCAGACCGACGTCAAGTCCGCCCCCGGCAAGGTCGACGGCGTCACCTTCCCCGAAGCCTCCTCCGCCATCAACGACTACCCCATCGCCACCCTCACCCACGCCCCCAACACCGCCGGCGCCCAGGCCTTCGTCGCCCTGGTGGAATCCCCCGCCGGCCAGCAGGTCCTCGCCGACGCCGGCTTCCTCAGCGCCTCCTGACCTGTGCGGATGGCCATCCGCCATCCGCCATGCGCCATCCGAATCAACCGGCTGACTGCGCGTCCATCAGGGCAACGATGTCGCCCAGCGTCTCTGCGCTGCGCAGTGCCTGGGCCGGCAGTGCGATGCCCAGGCGCTGGTCCAGTGCGACGGACAGCTCCATCCGGGCCAGCGAGTCGAGGCCGAGGTCCAGGACCGAAGCGGCGGGGTCGATGTCGGGCGCAAGGATGCGAAGCTCCTCGACGAGGATGGACCGCAGGTCGGCGAACAGGTGGGTGTGACGATCGGTCATGAACCATGAACGACCACCGCCACCTCTCCGATACGCCCTGGCCTCGGACCTCTTTCGGTTGAAGAGCAGCTGTCGGAGCGGCTTTCAGGGGACCGGCCGGCTCGGCCTGTGCCATTCTCGGAGCCCGTCCGCCGTCTGCCACGAGGGTTTCCTGATGAGTGACCTGCTGGCCCTGCCCGCCTCCCCCCTGGTCCTCGCGCAGGTTGAGCGGACCGGGCCCGCATCCGTGCGGCGGCTGGTGACCGTGCGACCCGGCATGTGCGGATCGCTCCAGGCGCTGGCGGCCTGCGTGGGTGACTGGACCTGGGAGACGGTGAGCACCGTGTGCGGTTTCGACGTCTTCCGTGCCCGTGACCCTCGCGGCACACCCTCCTACCTCGCCTTCTACTACTACCGCATCGCCTCGGGCGGTGACCTCCACCCGCGGCGGCTCAGCTTCGGGGACCGGCTCGAGGTCCAGTCCCTCGTCTTCGACGCCGGTCGGCTGTCCGTTCTGACCGTCCACCGACTCCGGCTCGTGGCCGACTCGGACGGGCCGGACAACAGCGAGCCGTTCGATCTGGCCGAGCTGCGCACGAAACCCCGGCCCGACTGCCTGTACATCGAGAATCTGAACGTCTGGGTCGCCCGGGGCGATGCTCGGAGCAACGTCGGTCTGGTCCACGCTCCGCCGACCGGGTTCGCCCAGGCGCGGTTGCCGAGGCTTCCCGACGAGTACTCACCACGGGCTCTCTGTACCGCAGCCCGCTCGGCCCATGACTTCCCCGACCCGGCCCGGGACGGTTGGCCGCGATCGGGCCCCGATCTGATCGTCGACCACGCCGTCGACCCCGTCCATGACATCAACGGCGTGGGACTGCTGTACTTCGCCTCGTTCTTCTCGATCGTCGAACGCGCCCAGCTCCAGCGGTGGCGTTCACTCGGCCGCTCCGACCGCTCCTTCCTCGACCGCGCTGTGCTCGACACCCGGATCTGCTATCTCGGCAATGCCGATCTCGATGCGACTCTCCGCCTGCGACTGCGCAGCTCCGTCAACCCTGACGATCCCGCCGAGGAGGCGACCGACGTCGCCGTGCACGACCTCGCCACCGACCGCACCATCGTGGTGGCGAGGTCCCTCGACCGCAGGCGGTGACTTGGCGGTCGGTCAGGGCGTGCGGAAGGCCAGGACGACGTTGTGGCCTCCGAAGCCGAATGAGTTGCTCAGTGCCGCGTCGAGGCGCCGGGGTGCAGCAACCTTGGTGACGAAGTCGAGGTCGAAGGCCGGGTCGGGACGGTCGAGGTTGGCGCTGGGCGGGACCAGGGAGTGCTGCAGGCTCAGCACGGTCAGGGCGGCTTCGACCGCGCCCGCGGCCGCCATGGAGTGGCCGAGCACCCCCTTGGTGGAGTTGACGAGCGGGCCGCTGGGCAGCACCGTGCTGATCGCCTCCGCCTCGACGGCGTCGCCCCGCAGCGTGGAGGTGCCGTGGCTGTTGACGTGGGCCACGTCCTGGTGGCTGAGTGCGGCCTCGGCCAGCGCGGCGCGCAACGCCTGCTTGGCTCCTCGGCCGTAGGGGTGCGGAGCGGTGGGGTGGTGGGCGTCGGTGGTGGACCCGCAGCCGGCGAGCAGCGCCCGGGGTTTCCGCCCGCGAGCCCTGGCCTCGTTCGCCCGTTCCAGGATCAGGACTGCTGCGGCCTCGGCCATCACGAATCCGTCGCGGGCGCGGTCGAACGGCCGGGAGGCGCCGGCCGGATCGTCGCACCGGGTCGACAGGGCGCCGAGTTGGGCGAAGCCGGTGGCGATCAGGGGCGTGTTGGACGCTTCGGTGCCCCCGGTGATGACGATGTCGCACTGGCCGGAGCGCAGCAGGTCCCGCGCGACGACGACGGCGGTCGCACCCGAGGCGCAGGCGGTCGCCGTCACCAGGCTCGGGCCATGGGCCTGGTGGGCGAGCGCGACCTCGCCGGCCGGGGTGCTCGGGGAGATCATCGGGATCAGCAGCGGCGAGATGTGCCGGGGCCCGCTGTCTCGCAGTCGCTGGTACTGGGTCTCCCAGGTCTGGGCGCCGTTCAGGCCGCCGCCGATCACGACGCCGACCCGGGCACCGTCCCAGGTCCGCGAGTCGAGGGCCGCGTCGTGCAGCGCCTCCTCGGTGGCCATGAGGACGAGTTGGGTGGCACGGTCCAGGCGGTAGGCGGTGCGACGCCCGAGGGACTGCGCGGCATCGAAGGGGGGCACCGAGCAGCAGAAGTCGACGGGCAGCCCGACGAGTTGGTCGGCGGTCGCGGCGGTCGGCCTGCCGTCGCAGACGGCCCGCCAGGTGGATTGCGTGTCGAGTCCGGCCGGGGTGACCATCCCGAGACCGGTGACGGCGATGTCGGCTGTCATGCCACGCTCCTTCAGCGGTGGGAGTCCTTCAGCAGCTGGAGTCATGCGGCAGCGGGACACACGGTGCAAACGACCCACGGGGGCGCGAAGTTGCGCCGCGCGCGTGACCGGGACGGCCGCAGCACCGTTACCCGGCTGACCGTGCGCAGTCGCCACGAAGCAGTCCCCACGAAGCGGAGCACCGCCATGTACGACACGCTCATCTCCCTGCTCTTTCGACTCGGGGTCGACACCTCCGACGTCACACCGGAGTCGACCTTGCGCGACCTGGACATGGACTCGCTCTCGATCACCGAGCTGGCGGTCAACGCCTACACCGAGACCGGTGTCCTTGCGCACGGGATGACGCTGGACACGACGCTGGCTCAAGTCGCCCGGCAGCTCGCGGCGGTCGAGCCGCAGGAGGCGTAGCCATGGCCGCGCCGCCGGCCGTCGAAGCCGCCCGACTGGTGCTGCAACTGCGTTCGGCCGAGGACCAGGCGGCGGTGCACGCGCGCCTCGCGGAGCTCGGGCCGGTGCACATGATGCCGTGGAAGGCCGTCGTGGTGACCAGCTACGCGGCCTGCCGGAAGGTGATGACCGACCCCGCCTACGCGACCGTGGACGCCACCTGGCGCGACCGGATCACTCCGGGCTGGCGCGCCAACCAGTCCCTCGTCACCCTCCATTCGGCCCTCCCCACCACCAACCCGCCGTCCCACGCCTGCCTGCGCAGGACGCTCACCGCGGGGCTGTCCCCGACCGCTGCCGCCGCCCTTCGCCCCCAGCTGACGGCGGCCGCCGAGCGATGCCTCGACGACCTGGCCGCCGCGCTGGCCGCTGACGGCACCACCGACCTCGTCCCGGTCCTGGCCGAACGGCTGCCCATGGAGATCCTCTGCACCTGGCTGGGGCTGCCCACCGGGGACGCCGGTCTGCTGGCCGGGCTCACCCGCCGCTGGTCGGTCGCCTACGAGCTCGGCCCCAGCCCCGAGCAGTTGGCCGACGCCGACCGCGCCCACCAGGCGTTGCACGAGTACCTCCGCCCGCACCTGATGGACCGTCACCACGCTCCGACCGACGACACGTTGTCGCGCTGGCTGCTCCCCGCACCACGGGGTGGTGGCCTCGACACGACGCGGGTGCTGACCAACACGACCGTTCTCCTGCTCGGTGCCAAGGACCTCAGCGCCCTGATCACGGCCGCTGTCCACACGCTGCTCACCGACCCGTCCCTGGCCGGTGGGCTGCGCGAGGGCACCGTCTGCGCCGCGGCCCTCGGTGCGGAGATCGCCCGGCTCCGGCCACCGGTCGGCGTCGTCACCCGCGTCGCCACCCGGGACACGCTGCTCGCCGGCGTCCCCGTCGAGGCCGGGAGCCTGGTCCACGCGCTGATCGGGCCGGCCAACCGGGATCCGGCGCGCGCGAACACCATGCTGACCTTCGGTGCCGGCATGCACTACTGCCCCGGCGCGCCCCTGACCAGGTTGCACCTGCAGACGTTGCTGCCGCTGATCGCGCGCTGCTTCCCCGCGCTGCGGCTCGCCGAGCCGCTCCCCCGGTCCACGGGCGTCGCCTTCCCCCACCTTCCGCGTCTGCTCGTCACCGAAGCGCCGAGGGGCCGGAAGCCGCGGGCGTGAGGTCGGCGAGGTAGCTGCCGAGGCTTTCGACGGTGGGGTGGCGCCTCAGGTCGGCCACCGGAACCACCAGTCCGTACCGCGCTTCGAGGTCCCCGGTGATCACCGCCTCCTCCATCGAAGTGACACCGAGCGCGTCCAGCGGCACGGTGACGTCGATATCCGCGACGGGCATCTCCAGCAGTTCGGCCAGTCGGCCGGTCAGCCACTGGACGATCTCCTCGGGGTCGGTCGGGCTGGTCATGTGTTCTCCGCACTGTCGGTGGCCGCGGCCTGGGTCTGCCGGTCCGCGAGGTACCGGTCGCGGCAGTCGCCACGCCGGAGCTTTCCGCTGGTGGTGCGCGGCAGGCTGCCCCTCCGGGCGGCGAGCACCTCGTAGGGCCGCACGCCGTGCCGTTCGGCGACGGCCGCCCGCACCCGGCGCCGCAGCCCGATGTCGTCCGCGCTCTGCGGGCCTGCCGTGAGTTCCACCATGACGATCAGCCGGTCGCCTTCACTGTCCTCGCCCGGCACGGCGAAGGCGGCCACCGATGCGGGAACGGCTTCGGGAATCGCCTGGCGAACGGTGTCCTCGATGTCGCTCGCCGCGTGGTTGGCGCCGTGGATGATGATGACGTCCTTGATCCGGCCGAGGACGAACACCTCTCCGTCGTAGCGGAAGCCCAGGTCCCCGGTACGCAGCCAGCCTCGCTCAGAGCCGCCCGGGGACGTGAGAGTGCGGTCGAACAGCGCGGCGGTGCGCCCGGGTTGGCGCCAGTAGCCGGCTGCCACATTGGGTCCTCGCACCCACAGCTCGCCGACGCGACCGGGCGCCTGTTCGACGCCGGTTTCCGGGTCCGCCACCCGCAGGTCCTGTCCGACCGGGCGGCCGCAGCCCGCCACCGTGGTCACCCGGCCTGCCGGATCCCGGTCGTGCCGGATGCGGATCCGGCCGGCGGTCAGTGCGTCACTGTCCAGGTCGAGTTCGGTCCACCGCTGCCCGACGCGATTGCAGGCCACCAGCACGGTGGCCTCCGCCAATCCGTAGCTGGGCTTGACCGCATCCGGAGCGAGCCCGGCTGCCGCGAAGGCCTCGGTGAAGCGGCGGAGTGTGCCGACCCGCACCGGCTCGGCTCCATTGGTGAGCACCCGGACACTGCTGAGGTCGAGCCCGGCGGGGTCGGGGACCTTCTGGACACACAGATCGAAGGCGAAGTTGGGGCCGCCGCTGAGGTGGGCCCGATGGGTGTCCAGGAGCTTCAGCCACCGCCAGGGGCGTTGGATGAACGCCAGCGGCGACATGAGCGCGACGTGTGCCCCGACCAGCATCGGGGCGAGCACGCCGATGCACAGGCCCATGTCGTGGAAGGGCGGAAGCCAGCTCGCGATGGGCGTGCGGTGGGACAGCCCGGAGCCGTCGATGGCCTGCCGGGTGCTGGCCACCAGGTTGCCGTGGGTGATGACGGCGCCGTTGGGACGCCCGGTGGAGCCCGAGGTGTACTGCAGGTAGGCCGCGTCCGTCAGCCCTGCCCAGTGCCCCGACCAGTCGCCGGCGTGGCGCGGATCGGTCTCCTCCACCGCCCACACGGGTACCCGCCCGGCGCCCAGCCTCCGGCACGCATCCCGCTGCGGCCCGACGGTCAGCAGGCACACCGGGTCCGCGTCCGCCAGGACGGCCGCCAGGCGGTCGGTCCGGCGGGGATCCTCCGGCGGGAACAGCGGTACCGCGATCATCCCGGCGTAGAGGCAGGCCAGGACGGCGACGCCGTACTCCAGGCCCTGGGGGCACAGCACGGCGACCCGCCCGCCCCGGGGGAATCCGGCTTCGAGTGCGGCGGCCAGGGCCCGGGCCCGCAGGTCCACCTGTGCGAACGTGAGGGTCTGCCAACTGCCTTCGGGGTCCTGGCCGTAGCTCACGAAGCTGAGCGCGGGACGGGCGCCGTGTACTGCCGCGTGGCCGCTCAGCACCGCCGGCAGCGGCCGCCACCCGGGTTCGTCCGCCGACGGGTTGCCGGCGGGCGTGGTGCCGACCGTGATCGTCGCGCCCGCCCGCGCGGCGGATCCGAGCACGCGGTGGTCGGGCATAGCGGGGTCCTCTCGCCGGGCGGCCGGGCTGAGCGGTACGCGACGGGTCCCGCGCCTGGTGTGTGCGGCCGCCAGCTGACCGCAACGCCGGCGGGCGACGCCAACGAACCGAGGGCCGATTCCGCCATCCGGGTGATTCATTCCACCCTTCGAGTCAGCTGCCGATCCCGGCTGGTCGAACGCGCGCCGCATGCCGGGGCGATCTGTCACCGCGTCAGTGTCCGCGCGGCCCATGGCTCGTTTCATCGGTTGCACGCCCCTTGCCTCGCCACAGTGCCCTCGGCCCACCGTCCCAGCGGAGCAGCGATGAGTCCCAGCGGAGCAGCGATGACGACGAACAACGCCCCTGCGCCCGATGCCGCCCGGTCGAGCCGTTGCGCTGCCGAACTCGGCTCCGTGCAGGACCGGGGAATGCTGGAGTGGGCCCGCCAACGCCCCGACGACGGGTTCGTCATCGGCGTCGCACTCCGACTTCGGGGCCCCAGGCCCACGCCGGCGCGGCTCGCAGCGCTCCTCGCGGCACGCCTGCCCGCGCTGCCCGGGCTCGCGGAACGGTTGGACGGCCCGACCGGTCAGGAGCGGTGGCGCCCGGCCGAGGACTTCGACGCCGCCCACCATGTGCACACCCTCGACGGTGCGGCCGAACCGCACCGGGGCGCCGAGCTGATGGCCAATCAGCCGGTCTGCGGGGACCGGCCACGATGGGGTCTGTGGCTGCTCGACACCCCGCAGGAGGACGAGTTCCTGCTCGCCTACCGGGTCCACCACGCCGCCCAGGACGGTACGGCCGTCGCCCACACCATCGGGCGGCTGCTCGACGCACGCGTGCCGGCTCTTCCCACTGGCCGGAGCCCCACCGACGCGGGTCGGTGGGCCAGTGCCCCACCCCCGGGCAGCGACCGGCTGCTGGCGGCAGCGGACGTGCCCGTGGAGGCGATGCGCGCGATCAGCCGAGCATCGGGTGCCTCCCTCAACGACGTCCATCTCGCTGCCCTCACCGGGGCCCTGCGCGCTTGGCTGCCACCCGGCGCACGCGACCACCCCGTCCCCGTGCGGGTCCCGTTCAACGTCCGGCTGCGTCAGGAGCGCCAGGACCGGGGCAACCGGTACGGATACAAGCGGGTGCTCCTGCCGGTGGACGAACCGAGTGCGCGGCAACGGCTGGCGCAGGTCGTCGAGCAGACCAGCGTCTGGCCCAGGGACCGCAACCGCCGACTCCTGGACCTCATCCCCGACGACCTGATGCGGGACCACATCTCGGACTTCCTCAGCTCCCAGGACTCCCTGGCGACCGTGACGCTGCTCGGGGCCCACACTCCCCTCGCCCTCGACGGCTCCCCCGTCACCGGCGGCCTCGCGCTGCCCCCGCTGATCGGCGGCCACCTGTTCTCCAGTGTGCTGTTCATCCACGGCGCCCGCGCCTGCCTGTCCGTCACCGCGCAGCGCCGACACGATCACGTGCGCGACCTGCCGCGGCTGTGGCAGCGCGCAGTGGTCGAGCTGGCCACCGCCAGCTGTCCATGACCCCGTAGGCCGGGCTGACCACCTCAGCCCCCGTCGAGAGGCCATCGTGCCCCCTTCTCGTCCCACCGTCCTGCTCACCGGCGCAACCGGGGTGATCGGGGCCGGCCTGCTGCCGGCCCTTGCCGACCGCTATGAGGTCGTCTGCCTGGTGCACCGCCGCCGACCCGAGGGAGCCATCGACTGCGTGCCGGCCGACCTCACCGCCGAGGACCTCGGCCTGAGCGGCCGGCAACGCCGGGACCTGGCAGCCCGCGTCGACGTCGTCGTCCACAGCGCGGCCCTCACCGCCTTCGCCCCGCCCGACCTGACCGCCTTCGACGACATCAACGCCGAGGGCACCCGCCGGATCCTTCGACTCGCCGAGAACGCGGGTGTGCCCGTCGTCCTGCTCTCCTCCGCCGCAGCCGTCTTCGAAGCAGCCGGCGACGATCTCACCGCCCGTTCCATGCGCGCGTACAGCCATTCCAAGCGTAGGGCCGAGGAACTGGCCGCGCAGAGCGGTCTGCCCGTTGCCGTGGTCCGCCCGGCCCTGCTGTTCGCCGCCCGCAGTGCCACCGCCGTCCCCCAACACCAGTTCCCCCACGCCCTGTTCACCGCCATGCTGCAGGGTCGGACCGGCGGACTGCCCATCGACGCGGACCACTGGTGCGACATCCTCCCGATGGAGACCCTCGTCGACTACGTCGTCGCGCTGACCGAGGCCCAGCTCCGCGGCGACGTCGGCGCGCCCGGAATCCACTGGGCCACGGCCGGACCCGCACGGCTGACGGCGGGCGATATGGAACGAGCATGCCTCGCGCTCCTCGAGGAGCTGGGCCGTCCGGCTGCCGGGCAGCTGCTGTCCGCTCCCGACCCGGCCCGGCCGCGGACCCACGGCATGGCCCGCCTGGCCCAACTCGGATTCCAGCCGCCCACCCGACCGGCCCTGCCCACCGACCTGCGCCGCCTGCTGCCCGCCCAACCCACCCGCGGCGAAGTGCTGGAGGCCCTCGCACACAACGTCAGGCGCTGCGCAGGCTTGCCCGCAGAGCTCGCAGCACAGCCGTCGGGCTCATGAGCTGCCAGGGACTGATCAGCCGCGATTCGAACAGATGCAAGTGGCGGGCGATGTCCGGATCACGCACCGCTGCCGAGAACATCAGTCGCTCGAACAGATTGAATCGGCGTCCCTTCGCATAGTCGGCCGCCAGGAAGTGATGGCCCCGCACGCCCCGCCGATGCCGTCGGCGATACCCGTCCAGGGCCCGGCCCAGCTCCCCCTGCTCCGCCAGGGCCGGGCCGACCGCATCGGCGAGCCACTGCGCGGACTGCAGCGCCCACCCGCACCCGACGCCCCACAGCGGGTCGCTGGTCGTCGCGGCGTCGCCGACCAGCGCGAGCCCCGGTGCCGTCGGCCGACGTGAGTGCAGGGGATAACTGACGGTCCCGGTGATCTTCGTGACGCGTTCGGCGGCCTGGATCGGCGGCGCCCCGGGCAGGTCCCGGACGAACGCCGTGAAACTCCCCTCCAGATCCGCCCGGAACGCCGGGAGCTTCTTCTTGTCCGGAAGGACCGAAACGACCGTCACACCACCATCGGTTGGCATGGCGAATGCCACATCGGGTTCGAGGAACCAGGCATGGGTGCCTCCGCCCTCGAGCGGCATCTGCCGGAAGTGGGCGAAGTAGATGAACCGCGCGTTCTCATGTGTACGTGCGCGAAGACCGGCGAGCCCGGCGATCGCGGAGTCCTTGCCGTCGGCGCCGACCACCAGACGGGCCCTCAGTTCCCGCTCACCGTCCGCGGTGCTTGCCCGCACGCCGACGGTACGGCCCCCGACGTCGGTGAGCAGGCCGACCACCGTGTGGCCGAGAAAAAGGTCGACACCCGGTGTCCCGGCCGCCCGAGCACGCATCAGCGGGTCCAGGGTGCTCCGCCGGACGTTGTAGGCATACGGCAGCGGCCCCTCCCCCGGCCTCGGCCTCGGCTCGGTCCAACCCCAACGGGTGTACCAGCGCCCGCCGGTGCGTACCGCCCCGGCCTTCTCCAATTCGGGTACCAGGCCGAGTTCTTCGAGCACCGGATAGGCGCAGGCCTGGATGTAGTGGGTACAGAGCACTTTGTACGCGTCAGGCTCGGTGCGGCGCTCCAGCAGAGCGACCCTGGCCCCACGCCGAGCCAGCAGCACGGCTGCCGCGCACCCCGCAATACTGGCACCACCGATGACCACGTCGTATTCGGCATTGCTGTTCATATGGCGATCTCCTTCACGGCGTCGACCTCGTATAACGGTCACCCCTGTCTGCCGGGTACGGCTTTCCACTACGGGACGGAAAGGTCCGCAGGTCAGGCCCTCCCCTCGGGAGCCGATTGGTCCGCACGGGTGATCTCCGTGAGTTCATCGTTTCCTGACGAACGATCAGTCGTTGCCGGATCATGAGGATCTTCAGTAGCAAGAAGCGTGTTGTCCTGCTCGGACTCGCATCCGCCACCGTCGTCGGCCTCGGCGCGATCCAGGCCGGTGCCGTTACCTTCGATCTGCCCGTGCGCGGCACCGGCACCCAGTGCCTCACTCCGGAGGCGGACCGCAGCCTGGCCGCCCAGAACGTGACGCTGGAGCCCATCGCACCCGCCACCGTCACCAACAACTGCCTCACGTACCCCGGTTCCGGCACGCTCTCACCGCGGCTCACCGGCGGCGAGATCCCGATCCAGGGAGGCATGAGCTTCTCGGGCGGCGGGCACCGGCTCGACCTGTCCAACCTGGTCGTCCACATCCGGCTCGGCGAGGGCTACACCAGCGCGGACGTCTCCCAGGACGGCGCGCCGGCGACCAACATCCACCTGCTCACCTTCCCCGTCTCTCCCAGCCGGGTCGAGTTCACGCCCACCACCGTGGACACCAAGGACATCCCGCTGCGCCTCTCGGCCCCGGCTGCGGCCGCCTTCACCGACGCCTTCGGCGAAAGCCCCGTCGAGGTCGGCGAGACGCTCTTCACCTTCGCCGGACACGCGGAGATCACCAACCCGCTGGGGGGCTTCCCCACTCCGTAGTCGTCCCCCTGCCCTGAGCCACCGTGACCCCCTGCGGACCTGACGGCGCCGCACCCCTACGATGACCGCCATGAACACAGGGGGTCGGAACACCCAGCTCATCGATGGTCGCTTCGAGCTCCTCGAACGGCTCGGCGGCGGCGGGATGGGGCTGGTCTGGCGGGCGCGCGACACCGCGCTGCACCGCGAAGTCGCGCTGAAGGAGGTCCGTCCGCTGGACCCGGCGGTGCTCGAGGACGACCCGGAGGCGGCGCGGGTGCTGCGGGAGCGGGTGCTGCGCGAGGCCCGTTCGCTGGCCCGGCTGAGCAATCCGCACGTGGTGACGATCCATCACATCGTGGATCTGCCCGAATTCCCGCATCCGTGGCTGGTCATGGAACTGGTGACCGGCGGCTCGCTGCACGACCGGCTGGCGCGGGGCCCGCTGTCACCGGCCGAGGCGGCCCGGCTCGGCCGCGGGGTGCTGTCCGCGCTGCGCGCCGCACACGCGGCCGGTATCCAGCACCGTGACGTGAAGCCCGGCAACGTCCTGCTGCGTGCTGACGGCACGCCGGTCCTCACCGACTTCGGCATCGCCGCGCTGCGGGAGTCGACCAGTCTGACCGCGACCGGGGGGCTGATCGGCTCACCCGAGTACATCGCTCCGGAGCGGATCCGCGGTGAGGAGGGCAACCCGGCCTCGGACCTCTGGTCGTTGGGGATGATGCTCTACGTCGCGGTCGAGGGCCGGCACCCGCTGCGGCGCGCCACCAATATCGCGACCCTCGCCGCCGTGCTCGACGAGCCGATTCCGTCGCCCGCACGGTCCGGACCGCTGGGCCCCGTGCTCAACGCCCTGCTGGTCCGAGACGCCGCGGCCCGGCCGAACGCCGAGCAACTCGACCGACTGCTCGCCGAGGCCGAGGTTGAAGCAGCGGCCGGGGCAACGGCCGGGCCAGGAGCCGCACCGGGCGCGCAGCCGACGGCCGAGACCGTGCGCGCCCCGATCGACACCGTGCGGTTGGGCACGGAGCCCCACACCTCCCCCACCCGGCTCGACACCCTGCGCCCCGAGCCCGACCGGCCCCGCCGGGTCGGCGGCTACTCCAGGCGCAGGGCGATCTGGTCCAGCTGGTCCGCCGCCGCGGTCCTGGCCGGCGCCGTGCTGTGGACGGTGAACTACGGCTACGGGCAGGACGATCCGTCGAACCACCAGCCGGTCACCGCCTCTCCCGAGCACCCGGGCCTGATCACCCCGCAGGGCGCGCGCTCGGTGGTCCAGGCGATGAGCCCGCAGCTGGGCGGCACTCGGGTCCTGGAGTTCTGGCTCTCCGCGGACAACGCGTACGCACGGTCGCCCACCCCGGGCGACCCGAGGCTCTACGACAAGTGGGACTACCGGGGCGGCAAGACCACCCGCAATCCGCTGGGTGGCGGCACGATCGCGGGCACGGGCAAGGTGCTGGACCTCAACTCGGTGGCTTGGGACAAGCTTCCCGGGCTCCTGCAGAAGGCCTACACCGACCTCGGCATCGCCCACCCGACCGACGAGTACGTCATCGTGCAGGACGACGTGTACACGCCCGGAGAAGCGATCATGGTCTACGTCAAGGACGCGTACGGCTCCGCCTATCTGACGGCGAATCTCCAGGGCGAGGTGCAGCAGACCAGCCCACGTGGATGAGTGAGGCAGCTAGATTCATGTGAGTTTACGTAGTTCTACCGATGTCCCCGCGCGCGATCTCCAGGAGCATGTGAGGTGCGGCGTCGAGGCGAGGTCCATCCAGCGCTCCGCCGCACCTGACGTGCCATCAACCGGATGCCGGCCCTCGCCGGCTCCTGACAGATTGAACGCGGAGACACGCAACGCATGGGTATTTTCGGCTCGATCAAGGGCCTTTTCACGTTCAGCTACAACACCCTGGCCGACGCACCGGCGCTGACCACCGAGCAGGAGCGCGGCCTCGCGCTCGGAGCGGTGTACGCGCTCGAGGCCCATCTGCCGATCAACGCCCTGACGGCGGAGGCCGATGCCAAGACCGCCGCCAAGGTGGTGCGCGGCCCGTGGGGAGCGGTGGACACCGAGTCCGCCCGGGGGGTCTACCAGTACCTGCTCGGCTCCGGGCACCGGGGGATCTACCAGGTGCTGCGCCCCTACCTCGAGGAGATCGGGCAGGCGACGAAGCGCAGCGAGCACGTCGCCATCCATCAGCGCGCGACGCAGGAGCTGCCCGAGGCGGCGCGACGGCACGGGCTCGACCCCGAGGACGTGCTGCGCTACCTGAACGGCTACACCCGCACGGTCTACTACGTGGAGCGCAGCCTTCCGGAGAAGCTGCCGAAGTCGATCGCCGGCTGGGACGCGGCCCGCGTGGTCCAGGTCAGCCGGCTCTTCCTGGACGCCGGTTTCATCCAGCCGGAGGAGGCCTGGGCGGCGATCGCGCAGGCGGTGCAGCTCGCGCGCGCCGAGCACGCGTCCTGGGCGGAGTTCAACGGCGGCTTCATCTTCGGCCGCGCGTTCTGGCAGATGGGCATGGCAGGCGCGGACGGGGAGAAGATCGAGCGGGACGTCTCGACCTTCCAGTTCGAGTCCGAGCGCCTGCTCACCCGTGAGGACAGCCCCTGGGCCCGGCTCGCCTGGTAGCAGCCGCCCGCCCCGGGCTCACGGTGCGTCAGCGGCGGTGGCGAGCAGGGCGTGGGTGAGGCTCGCCCGGTTGGGGACGCCGAGCTTGCGGTAGATCCGGCCCAGGTGGCTGTCGATCGTGCGGATGCTGATCACCAGGGCCTCGGCGATCTCGCCGCTGGTCAGGCCGGTGCTGGCGAGGCGGGCGATCTCCCGTTCCCGCGCGGTGAGCACGGCCAGCGCGCCGAGCGGTCCCGGGGCTCCGGTCCCGGCGGTGTGCGCGGCGAGCCGACCGCGCTGCTCGGCGACTTCCTCGGCCAGTCGGGCCGAACCGCACTGGTCGGCCAGCAGCGCCGCCCGGTCCAGCCGGTCGGCCACCTGATCGGTTGCTCCCGCGTCCAGTGCGAGCGCGGCCGCCATGACCAGGGTGCGGCCGACCTCGAGGCGCTCACCGCCGGCGGCGAACTGCGCGATCGCCTCCTGCGCGCTGAGCAGGGCCTGCTCGGTCGCCCCGCGCACGGCGTGGGCCCGCATCCGGGTGCGAAGGGCGAAGCCGGTCCGGCTCGCGGAGGGCAGTTGCTCGACGCAACTCTCCGCGAGCCGCGCCCAGTGCTCGACCGAGGCCTGGTCGCGCTCGGCCAGGGCCGTCTGGGCCAAGGTGTCGCAGAAACGCGGTTGGCGCCAGGTGGTGAGCCTGGGCAGGTCGGTTCCACCGGCCGCGTCCAGCAGCAGCCAGCCGGCGCGGACCGGGTCGCCGGTGAGCAGGACCAGTCCTGCTGCCAGGCAGCGGACGCCGACGGCCCACCCGGGTGACTGTCCGTCGGCGATCGCTGCGGCCCGGTCGGCCAACTCGACGGCCTCCTGCAGGTCGTCCGCGCTGCCACGCCAGAGCAGCGCCTCGGATCGGAACACCGCCAGGCCGGCCCGGGTCGCGGGGTTTCCGGCGCGTTCGACGAGCGGGGTGGCCTCGTCGAGGGTCGTCAGGGCGCGGCGCAGGTTCCCGGCCCGCAGCTGGGTGTTGGCCAGGCTCATCAGCGTCATGGGCCGGACATAGGTCTGCCCGGTGCGCCTGGCCAGCGCCGCACCGCGGCCGAGGTGGCGTTCGGAGTCGGCGAGGAGTCCCAACATCCCTTCGGTCATGCCCAGTTGGTAGGCGGCCTCGAGGTTCGTCAGCAGCGTGGCGTCGGAGCTGGCGTCGAGGAGTTCGGCCGCCCTGGCCACCGCGGTGCGGGCGGCGGCGAGGTCGGCGGTGAACAGGTGGGCGAGGGATGCCTGGGCCAGGGCGTTGGCCTCACCGACCCGGTCATGGTGCCTGCGCGCGATCGCCGCACCCGTCTCGGCGTGCTGCAGGGAGGTCGCGAAGTCCTGGAGGTCGTAGGTGTAGTTGGCGAGTTCGGCGTGCAGGGCGGCGGCCGTCGCGGAGTCCTGGTCGGCCAGTGCCGTGAGCCCGGCGCGGGCGATGGCTCCGGCTTCGGTGAAGCGACCGAGCCGGCGTTCGAGCCGGCTGGCGTCGGCCAGCGCGGTCGGGGCACTGCTCTGCTGCGGCGACCGGCCTGGTCCGGCGGTGCGCAGCGCGTCGAGCAGCGCGCGCGATTGCGGTGCGTCTCCGGTCAGCAGCCGGGTCTGGGCCAGCAGGACGCGCGCCTCGTGCCAGTGCGGCTCGCCCTCGTGGAGCAGGGCCAACGCGGCTTGCAGGTACTCGGCCGCAGCGGCGGGCGAGCTGTGCAGCGAGTCGCGTGCGGCGGCGATCAGGGTCGTCACGTGCTCCGGTCGGCTCGGGTCGGCGGCCCGTACGACGTGCTGGGCGCGCCGGGCGATCGGCGCCGCCCGCTCGGCCAGCGCGAGTTCGGCGCTGCGGTGCAGGGCGAGCCGGCGGCTGGGTTCGAGTCGCTGGTAGACCACCTCGCCGACCGCGCGGTGCCGCAGCATCAGCTGGGGCGCCGGGTCGGCCGGCCGGACCAGGTCGAGGCGGGCGAGGACGTCCAGGGCCGGCATGGTCGCGGCCACCTCCAGCCCGGCGACCGCGGCGAGCAGGTCCGGGTGGCACGGCTCGCCGAGCACCGCTGCGGCCTGGACCACGGCGAGCGCGGTGTGGTCCAGCTCGGCCAGCTCGCCGAGGATCGCCAGGGCGGCGTCGGCGCTCGCCTCCCCCTTGGCGGCGAGCACCTTGAGGTACTGCGGATTGCCCTGGGCGGCGCGGTGGACCTGCTCGGCCTCCGGGTGGTCGCCGAGCAGGGCGAGGGCCTGCTCGCGGGAGAGCGTTCCGAGGTGCCGTACCGCGAGCCGGCCCGCCGACGCGGCGCGGGAGAGCACGGCGGCCAGCGCCGGTGTCAGCTGGCGCCGCCGGTAGGCCAGCAGGAGCAGTACCGGACTGGTGGCGGCCGTGCGGAGCAGCCCTTCCAGGTCCGGTATCTGATCGATCGTCAGACGGTGCAGGTCGTCCATCGCGACCAGTGTGGCCGTCCCCGGGTCCGGCTGTCCGTGCAGCTCGCAGCAGGTGTTCGTCGGCGGGCGGAGGTCGCGGGGCGTGCGGGCGAGCGGGCAGGGGCCGTCCGCCGCGACCACCCGCACTCCGGCGGCCCGGGCGTACCCGGCTGCCGCCAGCAGCAGCGTGCTCTTGCCGATGCCCGGCTCCCCGACCAGCGCGATCGCCCGCCCTCGGCCGGCTGCCAGCTCGCCCAGGGCCGCGAGCACCTCCTCGAGCTCGGCCTCCCGGCCGACCGGCCGCGAGTCGTGACTCCACAGATCGTCAGACATGCACGGCAGAGTAGTCGCCCCCGCCGACGCCTCCGCTCGACGGCCTGCGGCGCTGCCCCGGGGGCGCCTGTGCCTCGCGCAGCCGCAGAGCTCTATGAGTGGTTGACCACTTACTCATGCGCCAGAAGGAGGCGGGGCTACACACCCCGCCGACCCCGCTTCTCAGTCGTGCCTGACACCCGCCGACAGCGTCCGCATCCAGGGCGCGTCCACCTCGTCCGCACCCATCGAGACGATCAGGTGGCACAGCATGCCGACGGCGAAGAACTGCTGGACCTGCTCCTCGCTGCCGCCGGAGGCGCCGCGCACGTACTCCACCAGTCGCGCGTAGCCCCGGCGGACCACCTCGCGCACGGCAGGCTCGGAGACGGCCGCGGCCTGGGCGTGCAGCTGGATCAGCATGAGGTCGTTGTCGCTGATCAACCGGGCGTAGGCGTCACCCATGGCCTTCAGCACCACCTCCGGCGAGCTCCCCGTGGCCTCGGCGACCGCGCTCTCCAGGCTGGCCCGCACCTGGACGAAGCAGTGCTCGACCACGGCCGCGAAGAGCGACTCCTTGCTGGGGAAGAGCCGGTAGACGTAGGCCTGGGAGATGCCGGCCGCCTTGGCCACCTCGGTGGTGGTGGTGCCCCAGTAGCCCCGCGCCGCGAAGGCGCCGATGGCGGTGCGCAGCACCGTCTCGCGACGCTCCTCGGCGGTGGACAGCCGGCGGGCTCGCTCCTTGCTCATGTGAGTACTCAACCACTCACACTTTTGCCCGTCAACGGCATGGCGGAATAGTTGAATGATGAACTAGGTTGCGTGGTGCGAAGGCCTCGCGAAGCACGTCGGGGCGGGAACGCCCGAAAGGACCATGGGATGAACACCACCGCAATCCACCCCCGGATCGATGTCCGCCGGGCCGGCGAGCGCTCGGCCACGAAGATCGACTGGCTGGATTCCAAGCACTCCTTCTCCTTCGGCGGGAACTACGATCCCGCCAACACCCACCACGGACTGCTGCTCGTCAACAACGACGACATCGTCCGACCGGGCAGCGGCTTCGAGACCCACCCGCACCGCGACATGGAGATCGTCACCTGGGTGATGCAGGGCTCCCTGGTCCACCAGGACTCCACCGGCCACTCCGGCGTGATCTATCCCGGACTCGCCCAGCGCATGAGCGCCGGCACCGGGATCCTGCACTCGGAGAAGAACGACTCCTGGCGGCTGAGCGGCGCCGACGCCCACACCGACCCGGTCCACTTCGTCCAGATGTGGGTCGTGCCCGACGAGCGCGGGATCACGCCGGGCTACGAGCAACTCGAAATCGACGACGCGCTGCTGTCCGGCGCGCTGATCCCGGTCGCCTCCGGGATGGACAAGCACGACGGCGCGTCGGCGATCCGCATCAAGAACCGCCACGCGGCGCTGCATGTCGCCCGGCTGCAGCCCGGCCAGAGCGTCGAGCTGCCCGACGCCCCCTTCGTGCACCTGTTCGCCCCCCGCGGCGACGTCATCCTCGAAGGCGTCGGCCCCCTGACCTCCGGCGACGCCGTCCGCTTCACCGCGACCGGCGGGCAGCGGGTCACCGCGGTCGAGCCCGCCGAGATCCTGGTCTGGGAGATGCACGCCACCCTCGCGCTCTGACTCAGTGCCAGCCGGGGGCCGGCGGCAGTGGCCAGGTGGGCGGCCCGGGCAACGGACGGGCTTCGGCGGGCTGGGCGGTGATGAGTTGAGTCACGGTGAGTTGAGCGGCGGTGAGTTGAGCGGCGGGGGTGCGGCCGCTCAGCCAGCCGAGCAGGGCGTGGCCCTCACCGGTCAGGTCGGGGCCGGTCGCGGAGACCGTCCAGGAGCGGCCGAGGTCGACCGCCTCGACCCGGCCGACCGGGAACTCGCGCGCGGCCAGCGCGGCGAGGGTGTCGTCCAGCGCCCAACTCACGTAGCGGGCGGGCCAGTCGCTGGTGCGGTAGCCGAGGTCCAGGTCGAGGTGGTGGGTCTCCAGCTCGCGCCAGCAACGGTGCAGGGTGTACCAGGCCGGGTGCCGCCAGCCCGCCAGGGCCGTGACCAGGGTGTCCCAGCGGTCCTCCGGCATCGATTCGGCGTCCTCGAGCAGCCGCCCGAGCCGGGCGCGCAGTCCGGCGACGAGTTCGGCGGCCGGCCGGGCGGCGCCGTCCTCGACGGCGCGCGCGAGGGCGTCGGCGCTGGGCCTCGGGCCGGGCTCGACGCCGGTGCGGGCCACGGCCAGCAGCCACAGGTAGGCGTCGGCAGCGCAGCCGACATGGGCGATCACGTTGGCGCGGGTCCAGCCGGGCAGCGCGGCGGGCTCGCGCACCTGGGCGTCGCTCAACTGGTCGAGGGCAGCGGCGAACCGGGCGCCGGAGCGGGTGACTTCGTCGATGATCTCGCGCATGTCCGTACGGTAGTGCCGCGCGTGTTGTGACAGTGCTGGTCACTCGACCGCGTGGCGCCCGCGTGGGCCAGCAGTCGGGTGGACCACGGTGAGGCGACCAGTGCGCCGCCGCCGAACCCCATGATGGCGATGCCGGTGGCGAGCCCGGGGCAGTCGGGGAACCACTTGATCAGGGTGGAGACCGGTGAGATGTAGCCGATGCCGCCGATCACCCCGTACCCGAGGAGCACCAGCCAGTACTGCCGGGTGGCCGCACCGAGCGCGGCCACCAGCAGGCCGGAGCTGAAGCAGAGCGTCGAGACGGCCATCGCCCAGCGTGGGCCCCGCCGTTCGACGACGGTGCCGCCGAAGGCGGCCGACAGGCCCAGCATGACGATGGCGAACTGGAAGGGCAGCGCACTCTGCGTGCCGCTGAGGTGCAGGGAGTTCTCCAACGGGGGCTTGAAGACGCTCCACGCGTAGGCCTGACCGATGGCCAGGTGGATGGCCAGCGCGGCGGGTGGGACCAGCCACCGGTTCCAGGACGGCGGTGCGACGGCCCGGGCGCCGGCGAGCGGCCCGGATGGTGCGGACGTGGTCATCAGCGACCTCCTTGCCGGCCTGATCCTTCGGCCAGCCCACCATAGGGCCCTGGGACGGAACTTGACAGCCCATCGTCAACCGGGCGAAGCGTGGTGGGTGATCAGCTGTCGAGAGCCTGCCGGATGCGGCGGGAGGGCGCGAAGGTGTAGAGCTCGAGGATGTCGGGCGGCTCGACCAGGCCGGGGCCGCCCGCCTTGACCCAGGCGGTGATGTCGGCCGCCGCGTCGGGGTCGTTGACCAGGCCCAGCCACACCGGCCGGCCGCCGGCCTTCCGTCCCTCGGCGGAGGGCTGTATGACGATCACATTCGCCTGGTCGCAAGCGTCCAGACAGTCGGTCGGCCGTACCGTGGCGACCGAGGCCAGCGCGGCGCGCAAGCCGGTGAGTTGGGCGGCGTGGTCCAGGCCGGGGACCTTGGGGGTGCCGCAGCAGCAGCCGCGGCAGACCGTGACGGTGCATGGGGCGGCCGCCACCTTCCCGGTGACCGTCCGTCGGCTCTGCTTGCTCACTTCACACCTTCCACGCCGGCCCGCTGCCAGGCCGCGTCCCGAAGAAGTCGCAGGCCATTGAGCCCGACGATAACAGTGGAGCCCTCGTGGCCCAGGACGCCCAGGGGCAGCGGCAGCCGGCCGGCCAGGTCCCAGAGCACCAGGCCGGAGATGAAGACCGCGGCGATCACCAGGTTCTGCACCACCAGGGCGCGGGCCCGCCGGGACAGGGCGACGACCGCGGGGACGGTGGCGAGTTCGTCGCGGACGACGACCGCGTCCGCGGTCTCCAGGGCCAGGTCGGAGCCGGCCCGGCCCATCGCGATGCCGGAGTGGGCGGCGGCCAGCGCGGGGGCGTCGTTGACGCCGTCGCCGATCACCAGCACCTTTCGGCCTTCGCGTTCCCGTTGCCGGACGGCGGCGACCTTGTCCTGGGGCAGCAGTGCCGCGCGCACCTCGGTGATGCCGACCTCGGCGGCGAGACGGCCGGCGGCGCGCGGGTTGTCGCCGGTCAGCAGCATCGGGGCGGTGCCGGTCAGCGCGCCCAGGGCGGCGACGGTGCGGGCGGCGTCCGGGCGCAGGCGGTCGGCGATGCCGAGGATCCCGACCGGGTCGCCGTCCCGCTTGACCAGCACGGCGGTGCGGCCGCCGCGCTCCAGGTCCGCCGCGACGGCCGCCGCCTGCGCGGTGGTGGTGTCACGGGCGGTGGTGGTGTCACGGGCGGTGGTGGTGTCACGGGCGAGGCCGGCGTCATCGGCAGCGGCGGCAGCACAGTCGGCGAGCAGGCGGGCCGGGGCGCCGACGGTGATCACCGCCCCGTCGATGGTGGCGGTCACGCCGAGGCCGGGAGTGGAGGCGAAGTCCAGGGCGGGCGGCAACTCCAGGCCGCGTTCGCGGGCGGCGGCCAGCACGGCGCGGGCCAGCGGGTGCTCGCTGGGGTGCTCGGCGGCGGCGGCCAGCGTCAGCAGTTGATCCCGGGTCAGCCCGCCGCCGGCCAGCGGGTGGATCTCGGTGACCCGGGGGGTGCCCTCGGTCAGGGTGCCGGTCTTGTCGAGGGCCACCGCGTCGATCTGGCCCAGCCGCTCCATCACCACGGCGGACTTCACCAGCACGCCGTGGCGTCCGGCGTTGGCGATCGCGCAGAGCAGCGGCGGCATGGTGGCCAGCACCACGGCGCACGGCGAGGCGACGATCATGAACGTCATCGCCCGCAGCAGCGCGCCGGTCAGGTCGGCGCCGAACGCGAGCGGGACCGCGAAGACGGCCAGGGTCGCGAGGACGATGCCGATCGAGTAGCGCTGCTCGACCTTCTCGATGAACAGCTGGGTCGGGGCCTTGGTCTCGGAGGCCTCCTCGACCATGGCGACGATCCGGGCGATCACCGAGTCCGAGGCGTCCCGCTCGACCCTGACCCGCAGCGCGCCGGTGCCGTTCAGGGTGCCGGCGAAGACTTCGTCGCCGGGCTGCTTGGCGACCGGCAGCGGCTCGCCGGTGATGGTGGCCTGGTCGACCTCGCCGGCCCCGTCGAGCACCCGCCCGTCGGCGCCGACCCGCTCGCCGGGGCGGATCAGGATGGTCTCGCCGACCGTCAACTCCTCGGTGGCGACGGTCTCCTCGGTGCCGTCCGGCCGCAGCCGGGTGGCGGTGGCCGGGGCCAGGTCGAGCAGGCCGCGCACCGAGTCCGCGGTGCGCGCGGTGGCCAGCGCCTCCAGCGCGCCGGAGGTCGCGAAGATCACGATCAGCAGTGCGCCGTCCATCAGCTGCCCGATCGACGCCGCGCCGACCGCGGCGACGATCATCAACAGGTCCACGTCGAGGGTCTTCTCGCGCAGGGCCCGCAGCCCGGCCCAGGCCGGTTCCCAACCACCCGTCAGGTAGGCGATCGCGTACAGCGGCGCCCAGGCCCAGGCGGGGGCGCCGGTCAGCTGCAGCGGCAGCGCGAGCAGGAAGGCGAGGGTGGCGGCGGCCGCCCAGCGGGCCTCGGCCAGTGCGAAGACCCGGGTGCGGCGCCGGGGAGCCACCGCATCGCGCGGGGCCGCGGCGGCGGCCGGGCGTTCGGTGAGGGTCGTGGACATCGGTGTGGTGTTCCTTCACGCGGGCAGGGCGGCGGGCAGGACAGCAGCAGGGCAGGGGCAGGACGGACAGGGCGGCGGGCAGGACGGATCCGTGGCGAACCGGGGCTCGCCCACCATACAGGAACATATGAACAGTCCTTCATCTGTCTCTTGTAGGATAGGCGCATGGGTCATGGAGTCGTCAACGCCGCCGAGAACACCGTCCCGCGCACCCAGCTGGACGCGTCCAACGCCGCCAAGGTGGCCACCACCCTGCAGGCCCTGGCCACCCCCTCCCGGCTGCTGATCCTGGCCCGGCTGCGCCAAGGCCCGTGCGCCGCCACCGAGCTGGCCACCGAGGTGGGCATGGAGCAGTCGGCCTGCTCGCACCAGCTGCGCCTGCTGCGCAATCTCGGCCTGGTGGTCGGCGAGCGGCACGGACGCTCCGTGGTCTACGCCCTGTACGACAACCATGTCGCCGCCCTGCTCGACCAGGCCGTCTACCACGTGGAGCACCTGCGGCTCGGCCTCAACGACGCGGCGGACGCCCAGGACTGACCTGCGGGCAGCCCGAGTAGGCCGAACCGGTGAACGCTCCGGCTCGGCCCCGGACCGGAGTGCGGCGGGCCGGTTCGGCCCAGTGAGATGGGACCATGACGTCCCAGCAGATCCTCATCGGCCTGGGCCTGACCGTGGTGCTGGCCGTCGCCGCGCAGGTGCTGGCCACCCGGCTGCGGATCCCGGCCATCATCGTCCTGCTGCCGGTCGGGTTCACCGCCGGTGCGATCACCGACAACATCCATCCGGACGATCTGCTCGGCCCGGCCTACCCGCCGCTGGTCTCGCTCGCCGTCGGCGTCGTCCTCTACGACGCCGGGCTCGGCCTCGACCTGGCCAAGCTGGTCGGGCACGACCGGCGCACGGTGATCCGGCTGGTCTGGATCGGGGTGCTGCTCACCTCGGTGATCGCCGCACTGGCCGCCGTGCCGCTGCTCGACATCTCCGCCGAGGCGGCGGCCATGCTCGGCGCGATCCTGGTGGTCTCCGGCCCCACCGTGGTCGGGCCGCTGCTCGGCTACGTGCGACCGAAGGAGCGGCTGCAGCGGATCCTGATGTGGGAGGGCTCGCTGATCGACGCGGTCGGCGGGATCCTGGGCGCGCTGGTCTTCCACGTCCTGCTGAACGAGCGCCGGCACGGCCTGGGCGCCTGGCTGCTGGAGTTCCTGGCCAGCACCGCGATCGGCCTGGCCGGCGGTCTGCTCGGTGCGGCGCTGCTCTGGTGGCTGCTGGTCCGGCTGGAGCTGGGCGAGATCCTCGGCACCACGGCGCAGCTGGCGGTGGTGATCGGGGTGGCGGCCGCTTGCGACACCGCCCGGGACGACACCGGGCTGATCGCGGCCGTGGTGATGGGTGTGGCGGTGGCCAGCGTCCCCGAGTTCGACCTGCCGGCCCGGCGGCCTTTCTTCGAGGCGCTGGTCTCGCTGATCGTCGGGGTGCTGTTCATCTCGATCTCGGCCACCGTCACCTGGACCTCGCTGCGGCCGGTGGTCCTGCCCGCGCTCGGCCTGGTCGCCGTCCTGGTGCTGGTGGCCCGGCCGCTGGTGGCGGGACTGTCCACCCTCGGCACCGACCTGGCCCGGCCCGAACGCGCCTTCCTGGGTTGGATGGCGCCGCGCGGCATCGTCGCCGCCTCGACCGCCGCCACCTTCTCCACCGAGCTCGCCATCGGCGGCATCGACGGCGCGGCCCGGATCCTGCCCGTGACCTTCGTGGTGATCGTCGCCACCGTCACGCTCTACGGGCTCAGCGCCGGACCGGTGGCCCGGCGGCTGGGCGTGATGCGCCCCGCCCGCTCGCGGCCGCTGCTGGTGGGCGGCGACCCGTGGGCGGTCGAGCTGGGCCAGGTGCTGCGCTCGACCGGGCTGGACGTGCTGATGTGGGCTGCCCGGGCCGACCAGCGGGACCGGATCAGCGCCGCGGGCCTGGAGCTGGCGGTGGGCGAGCTGCTGGCCACCGCCACCGGCGAGGGCGCCGAGCAGGAGAGCGTCACCGCCGTCTTCCTGCTCACCGGCGAGGACGAGTTCAACGCGCTGGCCTGCGCGGTGCTGCGCGAGGACACCGAGCTGCCGGTCTTTCAGTTGGCTCCCGCCGAGCCGGGCGAGGGCGTGGTCGCGCCCGGCCGGGACGGCTCCGTGCTTTTCGGCCGACGGCTCACCGGTGAGGCGGTGGCCCGCCGGTTCGCGGCTGGTGCCCGGCTGACCGCGCGGCCCGCCGGGGAGTCGGTGCCGCCGGGCCACGAGGCGCTGTTCCTGGTGGACCCGGCGGGCCGGCTGACGCCGGTGACCGCCGACCGCCGCCCGCCCACCGGGGGCGAGGACGGCCTGTACGTCCTGCTCGGGCCCGACCACCGGGACTGACGGGCCGGGCCGAGCGCTACTGGGCGAGGGTCACTAGCAAAGGTCACTGAGTGAGGGTCAGTGAGCGAGGGTCACTGAGCGAGCGCTTGCTCGATCGCGGCTCGGACCTGCTCGAAAGCCGGCTGGTTGCCCCTGGTGAACGGCGCGGCCAACTCGTCACGGAGCAGGTCGACCCTGCCCCCCTTGCCGCGCACGTCGGCCACGCCGCGGACGGCGAGGCGCAGGTACCCGTTGTACAGCAGGCCGGCGGCGCGCCACTGGAGGCCGGTGATCTGGTCGATCCGGTAACTCCGGGCGCTCTTGGGGCGGGTGATGGTGACGAGCTGGCCGTCGAACGTGATGGTGGCGATGCTACTCACGGCTTCGATCATGTCCACAGGATGTCAGCACCGGGCCGACGGGCGTCAAGGGGGCTCAGGGCCTCGATCGGCTCAGACCCGCAGGACCTGTGGGCCCAGCAGTGCGTAGCGGTGCGCCTCCACCACCGACAGGCCGGTGTCGGTGACGATCGCCTCGAAGTCGCCGACCTCGGCGAAGCGGCAGAAGCTGCTGACCCCGAACTTGCTGTGGTGGCCCAGGAAGATCCGCCGGCGGGAGACCTCGAGGGCCTTGGCCTTGACGTCGGCCACCACCGGGTCGGGGGTGGTCAGGCCCAGTTCGCGGGAGATCCCGTTGGCTCCGAGGAACGCGAGATCGATCACGAAGCCCGCCAGCATCGCGCAGGCCCAGGAGCCCACCGTCGCCAGCGTCCGGGTCCGTACCCGGCCGCCGAGCAGCAGCACGGTGATGTTGGTGGAGTCGGCCACCGCCGCCGCGGTGGACAGCGAGGCCGTCACCACGGTCAGCGGCCGGTCCCCGGGGAGCAGGGCGGCCAGGACCTGCGGGGTGTAGCCCTCGTCGACGAAGACCGTCTCCGCCTCGCCGAGCAGCCTGACCGCTTCCGCCGCGATCCGCCGCTTCGCCTCCACATGGCGGGTGACCCGCTGCGCGAGGTCCGTCTCGAACCCCGCGCTCTCCACCGGGTACGCCCCGCCGTGGGTGCGCCGTACCAGACCCCGACGCTCCAGCTCTCCCAGGTCCCGTCGTACGGTCTCCTGGGCGACGCCGAAGTCGGCGGCGGTGACCGCCACTTCCACCCGGCCCTGCTGGCGGGCCAGGACCAGGATCCGGTGCTGCCGTTCCTCCGCCCGCATCACTTGCTCCCGCCCGTTGCGTGTCGCCCGTTCGGTCATCCGGGGCCCGAATCCGCCCGTGTGAGATTTATACCGCCGGGCCGGGACCGCACCGCCCTCCATGACCGGCGCAAACGCGCCCGAATCATGCCCGTTTCCGGGCCGCGTGGACCCAGCCCAGCGCCGGTGCAGCGGAGACCTGACGCATCGTCAGCTGCCCGAAACCACGTCATGGGCTGCCTGTTTCGGCCCGCGGGCGGTGCAGCGGTACCGGCCTGTTGCGGCGGATGACCCGGCAATGAACCCGCGCACGCCCTGCTGCGTGGGACAATGTGCCGGGGTACTGGGCCCTTTCCGGCTTGGTCGCCTCGGAGTTGCCCGGAGAACGAGGAGTCAGCGCGTGGCGTCGACGCAGCGTCACCTCGGTGCCGAGTCGCCGATGCGGATGCACGGCGGGCTGCTGGGCGAGCTCGCGGTGGCCCGGCGGGTCCGCGGGGTGCGGCGGCTCTGCACGCTGGGCGCGGCGGGCGCGATGGTCCTGGTGGGTGCGCTGCTCGCGGTGCGACTGGCGCCGCCGGCCGGTCGGCCGGCGCCGCTGCCGACCTCACCGGCCGTGCAGCTGGTCCTCTGGGGCGAGCAGCACAGTGCCGTCGATCCGCGCACCGGGCTGGCCGGCACGGTGGGGCTGGAGAGCAAGCAGTGGGGTACCCACATCGGCCTGGACCTCAGCCGTCTGACCGGCCCGTTGAAGTGCAGCCTGATCGCCGTCTCGAAGCAGGGCGAGCGGGAGAACATCACCTCGTGGAACGTGCCGGCGGCCGGCTACGGCGTGCCCGGGCATCCGGAGCACCTGATCGTGCACGGCGGGGCGGCGATCGCACTCCCCGACCTCGACCACTTCGAGGTGGCCACCATGGGCGGCGACCGCCTGCTCAGCATCCCGGCACAGGGCTGACGATCCCTCAGTCCCCTTGTGGGAACGGCCGCGGGTTGGCCTGCACCCCGGGGTGGTACTTGGGTATCCGGATGGTGATCTTCATCCCCGCGCCGACCGCCGTCTCGATCACCGGCCCGTGGGTTTTGCCGTAGACCTGGCGCAGCCGCTCGTCCACGTTCCCGAGCCCGATCCCGGCCTCCCGGCCGACCTCGCCGGCGAGCACCTTGGCGAGGTCCTTCGGGTCCATGCCGGCGCCGTCGTCCTCGATCACGATCCGCGCGGTGGAGCCCTCGTCGTCGGCGGCGATGGTGATCAGGGTGGTCTGCCGGCCGACCATCGCGTGCTTGACCGCGTTCTCCACCAGCGGCTGCAGGCAGAGGAACGGCACCGCCACCGGCAGCACCTCGGGTGCCACCCGCCAGGTGACTTGCAGGCGCTCGCCGAACCGGGCCCGGGAGAGCTTGAGGTAGTGCTCGATGGCGCCCAACTCCTCGGCCAGGGTGGTGAAGTCGCCACCACGCCGGAAGGAGTACCGGAGGAAGTCGGCGAAGCCGAGCAGCAGCTCCCTGGCCCGTTCCGGGTCGGTGCGGATGAACGACCCGATCACGGCGAGCGAGTTGAAGATGAAGTGCGGCGAGATCTGGGCCCGCAGCGCGCGCAGTTCCGCCTCCATCAGCCGGGTCCGGGCCCAGTCCAGTTCGGCCAGTTCGAGTTGGGCCGAGGTCCAGCGGGCCAGTTCGTGGGCGGCCCGGGCGAGTGAGTCCGACTCCTGCTCGGCCAGGGCCACCAGTTGGCCGCGGTGCGCGTCGTCCACCCGCAGTGGCGCGATCACCGCCCAACGGATCCGGCACTCGGCGTCGTCGCAGGTCAGCGGCACCACTCGGGGCCGCCCGGCCGGTCCGGTCCGGCTGGCGTGGGCCAGCACCTCCTCGCGGTGGTGGCTGCCGCTGCCCTCCCAGGCGAGCAGTTGCTCCTCGTCCAGCAGGCACAGGGCCGGGCTGCCGAGCAGCGAGCGCAGTTGGCGGGCCGCCTTGCGGGCGCTGTCCGTGGTCAGCCCGGCGCGCAGCGGCGGGGCGGCGAGCGAGGCGGTGTGCAGGGTGTGGAAGGTGGCGCGTTCGACCGAGCCGGCCGGGCCGTCGCCGGGTGTCCAGCCGGGCCTGGGGCCGACCCGGAGCCACCGTCCGAGCGCGTAGGCGACCGCCGAGCAGCTCAGCACCAGAAGCGCCGTCCACAGCCCGCCGGTCACCGAAGTCCTCGCTGACATCGCGTCATCGGTGCGGTGCTCCTTTGCACTTCGAGTCGCTCCGCGAGGAGTGTAAGCAGTACAAATCCATTCCCGTCCCCTACTTGACCGATCCTGCCATCGCTCCCTGAACGAAGTAGCGCTGGAAGGAGAAGAAGACAATGACGGGGACCAGCAGGGAGAGGAAGGCCCCGGGCGCCAGGACGTCCAGGTTGCTGCCGAACTGGCGCATCTGGGACTGCAGCAGCACGGTCAGCGGCTGGTTGTCGGTGCCTGCGAAGATCAGCGCCACCAGCATGTCGTTCCACACCCAGAGGAACTGGAAGATGCAGAGCGAGGCCAGGGCGGGGGCGGCCAGGGGCAGCGCGAGCGAGCGGAAGATCCGCCACTCGCCGCAGCCGTCCACCCGGGCGGCCTCCAGGATCTCGTGCGGGATCTCCAGGAAGTGGCCGCGCATCAGGAAGACCGCGAACGGCAGGCCGTAGCCGACGTGGAACAGCACCACGCCGGGGATGGTGCCGAACAGGCCCACCGTGCCCATCAGTTTGGCGACCGGGATCAGGCCGATCTGGACCGGGACCACCAGCAGGCCGACCACCACCAGGAAGAGGGTGTCGCGGCCGCGGAAGTCCAGCCAGGCGAAGGCGTACCCGGCGAGCGCGGCCAGCGCGGCGGTGAGCAGCGTGGCCGGCACCGCGATCAGCACGGTGTTCCATAGCGCTCCGAGCACGCCGGTGCCGTGCAGCAGCGCGGTGTAGTTCTGCAGGGTGAGTTGGGAGGGCGCCTTGAGCACCGTCCACCAACCGGTGGCCGAGCTCAGCTGCTTGGGGCGCAGTGAGGAGACCAGCAGGCCGATCGTCGGGGTGAGCCAGACCAGGGCGGCGACCACCAGGACGGACTGCACGATTCCACTGCGGGTGAGCGCGACCAGCCGGGCGGCGCGCGAACTCTGCACGGCCATTGCTAACTCCTCCGGAATCGGCGGATGTTGAGGATCATGAACGGGACCACCAGGAGCAGCAGCAGGATGCCGAGTGCGCTGCCCAGGCCCTGGTTGTTGCCGCCGCCGAAGGAGACCAGCCACAGTTGCAGCGCGAGCACGTTGGCGTTCTGTTGAACCGGGCCAGGGGCGATGATGTAGACCAGGTCGAAGATCTTCATCACGTTGATCACCATGGTCACGAAGACCACGCCCAGCACCGGCGCCAGCAGCGGGACGGTGATCCGGCGGAAGACCTGCCACTCCCCCGCGCCGTCGATCCGGGCCGCCTCCAGGAGTTCGCGCGGCAGGTTGGCCAGGCCGGCGCCGATGATGACCATCGCGAAGCCGGCCCAGATCCACAGGTAGGCGCCGATGATGGCGGGGGTGACCAGGGCGGGGCCGAGCCAGTCGACGCCGTTGTAGGGCTTGGCGAAGTCGGCGGCCGGCAGCACCACCTGGGCGGTCGCGCCGGGCCTGGCGGCGAAGTGGAAGGAGCCGTCGGCGGCGCTGGTCGTGGTGGCGAGCTTGCGTCCGCCGTCGACCAGTTGGACGCTGACTCCCGGCAACCCCTTCTTGCCCGGGTCGAGTTGGCCGGGGTGACCGCCGCCGCCGGGGACGAAGTCGAGGAAGACCACGCCGTTCACCCCGTCGCCCGAGGCCGGGGCGCCGGCCGGGCGGGCGGTTGCGGGGACGGCGGTGGGGGCGATGCCGACCAGCGGGAGCAGCACGGTGGTGCCGGTGGCGGGCGTGCGCAGCGAACCGTCGGGCTGGGCGGTCAGGCCGGTGTTGTCGCGTGGCCGGGCGCCCGGGTACGGGGAGTCGTCGTGGAAGCTGTCGTGCACGGTGACGGCGGCGGCGTTGAGGATGCCGCGGTGCGGGTCCGCGTCGTAGACCAGGCGGAAGATGATGCCGGCGGCCAGGAAGGAGATCGCCATCGGCATGAAGACCAGTAGCTTGAAGGCGGTGGCCCAGCGGACCTTCTCGGTCAGCACGGCGAAGATCAGGCCGATCACCGTGACCAGGGCCGGGGCCACCAGGACCCAGACCAGGTTGTTGCGAAGGGCGGTGAGGGTGGCCTTGTCGTGGACGGCCTCGCCGTAGTTGCCCAGGCCCACGAAGCGGTGGCCGGTGGCGTCGAAGAGGCTGCGGACCAGCGAGTACCCGATCGGGTACACCACCAGGGCGCCCAGCAGGAGCAGGGCGGGCAGGGTGAAGAGCAGGGCCAGCACCCGGCGCCGCCGACGAGCGGCGGCGACGGGGGTGCTGGGCCGGTGGGCGGTCGTCGGCATGGCGGCGATCAACCCTGGTAGGCCTTGGCCGCGTCGGCTTCCAGGCGCGCCGCCGCGCCCTGGGCGTCGGCGGGGTTGGCCAGGAAGTCCTGCAGGTCCTTCCACTCGCCGGTGCCGGCGGTACCGCCGAAGGCGGCCGGGGTCTGGTCCGACATGTCGAAGCGGAAGCCGTCCCCGGCGTCGATCAGCGACTTGGCGAACTGGCGGGTGGTGTCGTCCGGGTAGACGGCCGCATCGAGCGCCTTGTTCGGTGACAGGAAGCCGCCGGCCTTGGCCCAGACGGCCGCCGCCTCCGGCGAGGCGAGGAACTCCACCAGCTTCTGCGCCGCCGCCTTGTCCCGGCCGTCCTTGAGCACCACGGCCGCGTCACCGCCGCCCATCACCGGCGCCTTGCCGCCGTCCACGGCCGGGAAGGCGAAGACCTTGGCGTCGGTGCCGACCGTCTTCTTCAGGTCGCCGGAGACCACGCCGCCCACGAAGTCGCCCTCATAGGTCATCGCCGCCTTCGGCTGCGGGCCGAAGACCTGGGACACCGAGGTCGGGAAGTCGGTCTGCAGGGCGCCCTTGGTGCCGCCGGCCACCAGGGTCGGGTCGCCGAACAGCTGGCCCAGCGTGGTCAGGGCCTTGACCACCGAGGGGTCGGTCCAGGGGATCTGGTGCTTGGTCAGCTTGTCGTAGAGTTCGGGGCCGGCCTGCGAGAGGTAGACGTTCTCGAACCAGTCGGTGAGCGGCCAGCCCGCCTGCCCGCCGATCGAGAAGGCCGGCAGGCCGGAGTCGGAGACCGCCTTGCTCGCCTTGAGCAGCTCGGCCCAGCTGGTCGGCGGCTGGACCCCGGCGTTCTGGAAGGCCTGCGGGCTGTACCAGACGGTCGACTTGTCGGCGGCCTTGAAGTAGAGGCCGTACTGCTTGCCGTCCACCGTCCCGAGGTTCGACCAGACGGCGGCGAAGTTCTTCCCTGCGGCCTCGGTGACGGCCGGGGCCAGCGGCTCCAGCCAGCCCTGCTTGGCGAACTGCTGCAGCACGCCGGGCTGCGGGACCATCACCACGTCCATCGGGTCGCCGCCGGCGATCTTGCTGCCGACCAGGGTGGACAGGTTGTCGCCGGTGGAGATGAAGGTGGTGGTGGCGCCGGTCTTGGCGGTGAAGGCGTCCAGCACCTTCTTGAAGTTCTCCTGCTCGGTGCCGGTCCACACGGCGGCGACCGAGACGGTCTGGCCCTTGAGTTCCTGGCTGCTCGCGCTGTCGTTGTTCTTGGCGCCGCCTCCGCTGCTGCTGCAGGCGGTGGCGACGGTGGCGGTGACCAGGGTGGCGGCCAGGGCGGTGGTGGTGCGGTGCAGTCTCATCGTCGAGACGTCCTCTCGGATCGATGGGCGGGAGGTGGCCCGCCCGGAGCGTGCGGAAGGGGGTGCGACGGGTCAGAGCGAGATCCACCAGGCGGCGGTGCCGGCCGGCAGGATGCCGGGCGGGCACGGGCCGCTGGCGAGCAGTGGGGTGCCTGGGCAGGGCGCGGGGACCGGGCCGTCGTTGAAGTTGACGGCGCAGACGAAGCCCTCGCCGCGCTCGAAGGCGAGCAGGCCGGGCGGGGTGTGCAGGCGGGTCAGCGTCCCTTCGCCGAGTTGGGGCAGTGCGCGGCGCAGTTGGAGCGCGTCGCGGTACAGGTGCCAGATCGAGCCGGTGTCGGCGAGCACCCGCTCGGCGGTGTGCGCGGCGAAGTGCGCGGGCTGGGGCAGCCAGGGCGCGGCGGCGCCCTCGCGGCTGAATCCGTACGGGGCCTGGCCGCCGGACCAGGGCAGCGGGACCCGGCAGCCGTCCCGGATGCCGATGCGGCTGCCGGTGCGGTGGAAGATCGGGTCGGTGATGAGTTCGTCGGGCAGGTCGGTGACCTCCGGCAGGCCGAGTTCCTCGCCCTGGTAGACGTAGGCGGCGCCGGGCAGCGCCAGCATCAGCAGGGCGGCGGCCGCCGCCCGGGCCGGGCCGGAGACCGGGTCGGGGCCGGCGAACCGGCTGGCCGTGCGGATCTGGTCGTGGTTGTTGAGCACCCAGGTGACGGTGGATCCGGTCGCGGCGATGTCGCGCAGCCCCTCGTCGATCGCGCGGCAGAACTGCTTGGCGTCCCAGGGCGCGTGCAGCAGGTGGAAGAAGAAGGCCTGGTGCAGCTCGTCGGGGCGCAGGTAACCGGCCTGGTCGGCGGGGGTGGGCACGGAGACCTCGCCGACCAGCAGCCGGTCCTGGCCGTCGCGGGCGGTGTACTCCTCGCAGATGGCCCGCCAGGAGCGCCAGATCTCGTGCACCTGGGGCTGGTTCCAGGCCAGCGGGTTGACCGAGTCGCGGGCCCGTTCGTCGGCCTCCGGGTCCGGGGAGTCGGGCAGCTCGGGGTGCTTGAACAGGCCCGCCGCCACGTCGATCCGGAAGCCGTCCACGCCCTGGTCCAGCCAGAACCGCAGCACCTGCTCGAACTCCTCGGCGACCGCCGGATGGCGCCAGTTGAAGTCGGGCTGCTGCGGAGTGAACAGGTGCAGGTACCACTGACCGTCCGCCACCCTCGACCAGGCCGGGCCGCCGAACATCGCCCGCCAGTTGTTGGGCGGCAACTCGCCTCTCTCGCCCCGGCCTTCGGCGAAGTGGAAACGGGCCCGCTCGGGGCTGCCCGGGCCGGCCGCCAGCGCCGCCCGGAACCACGGGTGCTCGATGGAGCAGTGGTTGGGCACCGCGTCCACCACCAGCTTGAGCCCCAACCGGTGGCAGGCGGACACCAGTTGGGCGAACTCCGCGAGGTCGCCGTAGACCGGGTCGACGGCGCGGTGGTCGGTGATGTCGTAGCCGTGGTCGTGCTGCGGCGAGGGATAGAACGGGTTGAGCCAGATCCCGTCCACGCCGAGGCGCTTGAGGTACGGCAGTTGCTCGCGGACCCCGCCGAGGTCGCCGATCCCGTCCCCGTCGCTGTCGCGGAAGCTGCGGACGTAGACCTGGTAGATCACGGCGTCCCGCCACCAGCCCGCCCCGGTGGCGGTGCGCTGGGCGGTGGGTCCGAGTACTGCGCTCGGGAGCGTGGGCGTGTGCATGCTGCACCGTCTCTCGGGGAGTGGCTCATACATTCGTGTTAGGTATACCGCTGGGCGCACGTCGCCACTAGCCCTTCAGCAACAGTGATTTTTGCGCAGCGTCAGACCGCGGGGTCTACCTAGCGGTTATGCAGCAGCTGTCAGCGGACGATGTCCCGCAGGTCCGCCGCCAGGCGCGCCAGCCCGTCGGCGGCCGTCCGCCGGCCGCGCAGGATCTCGTACGAGGCCTCGCTGACCGCCAGGCTGAGCTGCTGGTACTGCGGGATCCCGGGCCGCGCGCCGGCCGCCAGGATCGCGCTGCGCAGCACCGGCAGGTACGGGAACCGGGCCACCAGCTCCGGGTCCTGGTACAGGTCCGCCCAGACCGGGGGCAGCCCGCCCTCGGCGAGCACCCGGCGCTGCACCTGCCGCCCGGTCAGTTCGGCGATCAGCGCCCGCGCCGTCCGCTGGCGCCGCGAGAAGCGGCTGACCGCCAGGCCCGAGCCGCCCAGCACGCCGCTGCCCGGACCGTCCGGCCCCGGCAGCGGGACCACCCCGAACCGGCCGGTCACCGCCGAGCCCGGGCCCTGCGCCGCCGGATAGACGTACGGCCAGTTCCGCAGGAAGAGCAGGTGCCCGTCCTGGAAGGCCTGCCGGGACTCCTCCTCCTGGTACTCCAGCGCCGCCTGCGGGATCCAGCCCGCGCGCAGCCCGCCGGCCAGGAACTCCAGCCCCGCCCGTGCCCGCGCGCTGTCCACCACCACCGCGCCGCTGCCGTCCAGCAGGTCGCCGCCGGCCGAGCGGACCGCCTCCAGCGCGTTGACCGTCAGTCCCTCGTACGGCTTGAACTGGCCCGCGTACCCGGCCAGGCCCGCCGCCGGCGCCAGCGTGCTCGCCTGCCGCGCCAACTCGGCCCAGCTGGTGGGCGGCTGCTGACCGGCGGCGGCCAGGATGTCGCTGCGGTAGTAGAGCATCGCGGCGTTCGCCACGTACGGCACCGCGTACAGCCGCCCCGCGAAGCGCCCGGCCGAGAGCACCGGCGGCAGGAACCGGTCCAGCGGGAACCGCGCCTCGTCCAGCGGGGCGATCCAGCGCCGGGCGGCGAACTCGGCCGTCCAGACCACGTCCAGGTTGAGCACGTCGAAGCGGCTGTCGCCCCGGCCCAGTTCGCCCGCCAGCTGGGCGTGCACCTCGTCGGCGGCCTCCGGCAGCTCGACCAGTTCGGCCGGCTCGGCCGGGTGCGCGGCGTTCCAGTCGGCCAGCACGCCGCGCAGGTAGCCGGTGGTGTCCTTGCCGGTCGCCAGCGTGACCGGCCCGGTGCCGTTCGGGTCTCCGGCCGGCTCGGCGCCGCCGGCGAGCACACGCCAGGCCAGCGCGCCGGCGCCACCGGCGAGCAGCGTGCCGCCCGCCAGCGCCCCCGCGAGCGTCCGCCTGCTGAGGGGGGACTGCGCGGCCGGCCGGTTCGACATTGAACCTCCCCGAGCTTTGACCGGTGCGCCCACACCGGAAATCCGTCAACCTATACCTCCCGACCGGCGACCACGGTCAGAGTCCCCCGTAATGTGTGGCCAAGGCGTGACCAGCGCGATCGAGAGGAGGTGGCGGTTCCGGTGCGGCCCCAGCTGCTGGCCCTGCTGGCCAGAGCGCCCGCCTACGGGTACGAACTCAAGCAGGGCCTTGAGCAGACCTTCGGCCCGGCGTACCCTCAGCCGAACATCGGTCAGATCTACGTCACCCTGGGTCGACTCGAGAAGGGCGGGCTGATCCGCGGCCAGGAGGTGGCCCAGGACGGCAGGCCCGACAAGAAGGTCTACGAGATCACCGAGGAGGGCATCCAGGAACTCGCCGAGTGGTTCGCGGCGCCCACCGAAGGCCCCCGGGTACGCGACGAGTTCTTCATGAAGCTGGTCCTGGCGCCCGGCACCGAGCTCGCCGACCAGCTGACGCTGATCAACAACCAGCGCCGCCACTGCCTCACCATGATGCGCGGGCTGAACCGGCTGGCCGCCGAGGAACAGGGCAACCGGGTCTCCCAACTGCTCATCGAGGGCGCCGTACTGCACCTGCAGGCGGACCTGGACTGGCTGGAACGCTGTCAGGAGGAGCTGACGTGACCGACCCGGAGCCGACAGCGGTACCGGCCGCCCGGCCGCCGGCCGAGGCCGACGCGCAAGAGCCAGGGCGGTCGGCCGACGGGCCGCATTCACGGCTGTCCGCCAACGGGCCGGAGGCGCAGCGGTCGGCCGACGGGCCGGCACCGCTCCTGCTGGCCGAGGGGCTGGTCAAGGCGCACCTGAGCGGCTCGGCGACGGTCCCCGCCGTGCGCGGCGTCAGCCTGCGGGTGGAGCGCGGCGAGTTCGTCGCGGTCACCGGGCCGTCCGGGGCCGGGAAGTCCACCCTGCTGCACCTGCTCGGCGGCCTGCTCCGGCCCGACGAGGGCGAGCTGCGCCTCGACGGCCGCCGGGTGGACCGGCTCGGCGAGGCCGACTGGGCGGTGCTGCGCCGGCGCCGGCTCGGCATCGTCTTCCAGAGCGGCAACCTGCTCGGCGACCTCAACGTCACCGACAACGTCGAACTGCCCGCCCTGCTGGCCGGTGTCCCGGTCCGCACCGCGCGGGCCCGGCGCCGCGAACTGCTCGCCGAACTCGGCCTCGGCGACAAGGCCACCGCCGGACCGGGAGCGCTCTCCGGCGGTGAACGCCAGCGGGTCGCGCTGGCCCGCGCCCTGGTCAACGACCCCGACCTGCTGCTCGCCGACGAGCCCACCGGCAACCTGGACAGCCGCAGCACCCGCGAGGTGCTGGCCCTGCTGACCCGCTACCACCGCCTCGGCCGCACCATCGTACTGGTCACCCACGACGCCCGGGTGGCCAGCAGCGCGGACCGGGTGATCAGCCTCTTCGACGGCCGGATCGCCGACGACTCCCGGGTCGCGGAACCGGAACCGGGACGGGACACGGAGGCCGTTCGGCGGATCCTGGAGCTGGGGGCGGGGCGCGCTCCCCGAACGAAGGTGCCGGGCTCGCCGGGTGCGCGGCGGCGGGTCAAGCCGCCGGTCGGCGGCGACCGCACCGCACCGCAGGTCGATCCGGAATTGGGCGGGTGAGTCGTGCGCGCCGTCCTGCGGTGGATCCGCGCCGACCTGCGCTCGCACCGGCTACCCTCGCTGCTGGTGGTGGCGGCGACCGCCGGCACGGTGGCCGCACTGCTGCTCGCCGGCACCCTGCTGGGCACCGCCGACCCCTGGCAGCGCCAGTTCCGCCAGGCCCAGGCGCCGCACGTGCGGATCGACACCGGGTCGGCGGCAGCAGCGGGGGCGGGCACGGGCGCGCCGATCGGTGACGATCCCGGGCTGGCCGCGCTGGCCCAACTGCCCGGCGTCCTCTCGCTCACCGCCCAGCAGCACACGGCGAACGCGACACTGACCGGCAGTGGGAGCGGCGGGGGTGGTGACCGGATCCCGCTCACCCTGCGGGCGGACGCTCCGGGTGCCCCGCGACCGCTGCCGACCGCCGGCCATTGGCTGGACCCGACCGTCCTCGACGGACTGGTGCTGGAACGCTCGGCCGCCGACGCCGCCTGGGCCCGGCCCGGCGACCGGCTCACCCTGCTCGGCGAGCGGGGGCAGCTGATCCAGCTGCAGGTACTCGGCATCGCCGACAGCCCCGACCAGATCCGTTACCCCGAGGCCGGGTTCGGCCTCGGCTGGGTGCTGCCCGCCACCCTCGACCTGATCCAGCCCGACCGGGCCGCCCAGGGCCGCACCGTGGGACTGCGGCTCGCCGACCCCGCCACCGCCGGGTACGCGGCGCAGCGCGCCGTCACCTCGGTCGGCGCCGGCCGGGTGACCCGGCTGAGCACCTGGCTGGACGCGCGGGCCGACCGGGCCCAGGACGACCGGCTGGCCGGGCTGCTGCTCGGCCTCACCGGCCTGGCGGCGCTGCTCGCCGCCGCACTCGCGGTGGCGGGCGCGGCCGGCGGCCGGATCCGCGCGCGGACCGGCGACATCGCGCTGCTCAAGGCGCTCGGCTTCACGCCCGCCCAGGTGGTGCGGATGTTCACCGCGCAGCACCTGCTGCTCGCCGGCGCCGGCGCCCTGTTGGGCGCGGGCGGCGCCGCACTCGCAGGACGGCTCTGGCCGGTCCTCGCGGGCGGGCCACTACCCGTCGGGCCGTCGGTCACCGGCGCCGTCACGGCCGTGGCGCTCGCCGCCATCGGGCTGGCCGCCGCGCTGCCCGCCTACCGGGCCGCCCAGGTGGCACCGGTGCCGCCCGCCGAGGGCACCCGGATGGGCAGCGCGGCCCCCGCCCGGCCCGGCTCGGCGCGCTGCGCCGGCTGCCGCCGGCTCTGGTCCTGGGTCTGAGCAGCGCGTTGCGGCACCGAGGGCCGAGCGCCGTCACCGTGCTGCGGCTCACCGTTCCGATCCTGGCCTGCACCTTGGCGCTGAGCACCTGGGCCACCCTGGACGCGGTGGCTCGGACCTCGGCGGGGGGCGTGCGGTCGGCGGTCCTGACGGTGCGACAGGTGAGTGGCGGGGGCGGGGCGGGCGGTGGCGGCACCGGCAGTGCGCCTGCCGGCGCGCCGGGGAGTGCAGGCAGCGGCACCCCGAACCCCGATGCCCTGCGCGAGGCGCTCGCCGCCGACCCGGCCTCGGCCGGGGTCTACCCCGGGGTCGAGTTGGAGGCGCTGGCGCCCGGCCAGTCCGCCACGCTCACCCTGCGCGCGCTCGGCAGCAGCACCGTGCCGTTCCCGTTCCGGGTGGTGGAGGGACGCGGCGTCCAGGCCACCGACGAGGCCGTAGCCGGCCAAGGAGCGCTGGACCTGCTCGACGTCCGGGTCGGCCAGTGGGTCCGGGTGACCACCGGCGGCACCCCACGCATCCTGCACATCGTCGGCCGCAACCTGGAGCCCGAGCGCGGTGGCCGGGTGATCTCCACCGGGCTCGACACCCTGGACCGGCCCGGCGACCCGAGCCGGCCCGCCTTCTACAGCATGGTGCTGCGCCCGGGCAGCGACCCGGCCCGGGTCCAGCGCGAACTCCCCACCCGCACTTCCGCCCTGGCCGGCCTGGCCGGGCAGCTGGACGTGCGCCCGGCCCCCGACCCGGCCGCTCAGCTGACCGCGCTGCGCGGTTCGGTGGTCGGCCTGCTGGTGCTGCTGGGTCTGATCGCCCTGGCCGAGCTGCTGACGGCGGCGGCCACCGGCCTGCGCGAACACCGCTACGACCTGGGCCTGTTGCGGGCCATCGGGCTGACGCCACGGCAGGCCGGCGCCATGATGGCCACCCGGGGCGCCGCGCTGGCCCTCGCGGGGGTGGCGTTGGGCACCGCGCTGGGCGTCCCGCTGGCCCGCCGGCTGATCGACCTGCAGGGCCGGACCGGCGGCGTGGGCGAGGGCATCGCCCGAGCGCCGTCGATCGGCGCCGTGCTCACCCTGGCCGCCCTTACCGCAGCCGCGGCGGCCGCGCTTTCGGCCCTGCCGGCACTGCGCGCCGCCCGCCTGCCGGGTGGGGACGGCGTACCCCGGGACTGACTCGGCGTCATGGCCCGTGGGGCGCACGGCGACCGCTGAAGGTCACGGCTGCGTGTCGCCCTCGCCACTCGGCGCGCCGCCCGACCGTTCGGCGCGACCGTTCCTGCCGCTCGGCGCATGCGCTCACCCGTTCGGCGCTGGTCGGTCAGCCGTGCGCCGCTGGGTTGCCGCCGTTCGGCGCGGCCGGTAGCGGTGGCCGTTCCGGCGGTCGAGAGCGCTCTCTACGGTGGCCGCAGGAGCTCGTTCCGAACTCTCGCTCTCTCGCAGTGCCGAGCTCCCGTAGCGCCGAGCTCTCGTGGTCCCGAGCTCCTGTAGTGCCGAGCTCCCGTGGTCCCGAGCTCTCGCACCCCCGAACCCTCTCGCTTTCCCGAACCCTCGAAGGACGGTGACCTCGTGAGCCCGACGCTGACCGCCGCTCGCCTGGCCGGCTCCGCCGCGACGACCGCCAACACCCGAACCCGCGGCAAACGGGCCGCGCGGGCGGCCGAGCACGTGGACGAGCGGGTGATGCGCGCCGTCTACCAGGAACACGGTGCGGCCGTGCTGAAGTTCGCGCTGTCGCTGATCTATGACCGGCAGCGCGCCGAGGACGTGGTCCAGGAAACGTTCCTGCGGCTCTGGCGCCACCCGGAGGCTCTGCTCGCCGAGGATCTGTCGATCCGGCCCTGGCTGTTCACCGTCGCCCGGCGGATCGTGATCGACGCCCGGCGGGCGCAGGCGGTACGGCCCCAGGAGATCGGCGACGCCGAACTCGAGGCCCAGCCGCTGCCCGACGACGCGATCGAGCGGGTGACCACCCGGGCCGCCTTCCACGAGTCGATGGAGACGCTGAGCCCGAGCCACCGTGCGGTGCTGGTCGAGCTCTACTACCGGGGCTGTTCGGTGGCCGAGGCCGCGCGCCGGCTCGGTGTCCCGCAGGGGACCGTCAAGTCGCGCAGCCACTACGCACTGCGGGCGCTGCGTGAGAGTCTGACCCGCCGTGGTGTTCTCGCCCACTAGCCACGCGCGCGTACCGTTGGACGACTCAGGGCCGACTGGACGGCTCAGGGCCGACCGGCCGCCGTGCGCGACTCGGTGAGCGAAGGAGGACTGGTGGTGGCGCCCAACGACCTCCACGCCGACCTCGGTCCGGACGACCTGGTCCTGCGCGGCCTGCTGGGTGACATGCACAGTGAGCGGCGCCGAGCGGCCCTGCGAAGACGGCTCGCCGTCCTGCTCGGCGCGCTGGCCCTGATGGCGGCCAGTTGTGTCCTGACTCGCGCCTTCGACGCGGGCGTCGCCGCCGGCGCCGCCCACCGACCGGCGGTCACCGTGATCGCCGCCGATCCCGTGACGGGCGTGCGGGCCGGACTGGGCACCGCCCGGCACGACTGGGGCACCGAGGTACTGCTCGAACTGCGGGACGGCCAAGGACCGCGCGACTGCGCGCTGTTCGTGGTGGACCGGACGGGCGCCGCCCGCACCATCGGCGGCTGGACCGTGGCGGCGCCCAGCGCGCCGGGCGCCTCGGCCGCGGTGTCGATCACCGCCGCCACCGCCCTGCAGCCGGACGCGATCGACCATTTCGAGGTGCGCTCCGGCACTGGTCAGCTGCTGCTCTCGATCCACCCGTAGGGCAGGTCGTGGTGGCTCTGGGTGAACCACTCGCCGGTCGGACCCGTGCATCGAGGTGACACCAGGATTGCCCGAATTTCCACGAGGGGTGGCCGTTTTCGATGAGCGCTCTGGTCAGCCGGTCGGCGGTGGCCACGGTCGGTGACGGCTGGTCGGCGTGGCAGATCCCGGCGGGTATCTGGCTCTCCGCCGGGAGTTCGGACACGGTCCGGGCCGCGGCGGCCGGACGGGTGGCGCGCGATCCGGAGCGGCTGACCCTGGTGGTGGACGCCGACGGGCCCGGCCCGGAGGTGACCCGCGCCGTCGAGGCCACCCTGGCCCTGCTGCCGCCGCAGCAGCCGCGGGCCGTGCGGCTGGTGCTCGCGCTGGTGGACGGCGCGTTGGCGCAGGATCTCGCGGACCGCTTCGATCTCGACCTGGTCGCCTCCAGCGGCCACCTGCTGAGCGCGCCCGACGGGCTGGTGGCGGTCGCCGGCTTCGATCCGGGCCGCCCGCACACCTTCTGGCAGTGGCGCCGGTTCCGCCCGCACCTGCCGCCGGAGCCGTGCGGCGCGCTGCATCCGTGCCCGCCCTGGGAGCTCGCGCTGTTGGCACGCGGGGTGCGGCCCGGCAAGGTGCCGGATGTGCCGGGCGTGCTGCTGCAGCGGGTCCCGGCCGGCCTGGTGCTGCATCAGACCTCGGATCCGGCCGCCGGCTTCATGCGCTCCGCCGGCTGGCTGCGACCCGATCCGAACCATCTCACCGTGCTGGTGCGGGCCGTCGGGCGGGAGCCGGCGATGCTGGAGGCGCTGACCGCGCTGCTCACCGCCTTGGCCCGCTGGCAGCCGGCCCGGGTGCGGCTGCTCTGGCCGTACGCGGCGGCCCCGGAGCTGGCCGGCGACCTGCAGCGGCTCAGTGACGAGTTCGCCGCCGAACTCACCGCGCCGGACGGCGAGGTCGTACCGCACGGGCCGTCGGGCCTGCGGGTGGTGGCGACGGCCGAGGCGGATACCGAGACCGAGACCGCCACGGACGGGAACTGGGTGCGGTTCGCGCCGCACCGTGAGCCGTTGGCGCTGGGACCGGTGATCGACAGTGATCCCGGCGCGGCCGAGGTGACGGTGGCAGCGGCTCCGTCGGCGGCGCTGCCGCTCGGCCCGACACCGACACCGACCCAGGCGCCGGAGCCCGAGCCGACGCGGGAGCCCGTAGCCGAGCCCGTCGCCCAGACCTTTCCCGTGCGCGCCGTCGTCCTGGTCCCCCGCCTGCACGCCAGCACCCCCGAGGAGCGCCAGCGCTACCGCGAACACGCGGGCTCGCGCCACGAGAAGCACGTGGTCGCGGTCGCCCGGGCGCTCGCCCAGCGTCCCGCGCTGCGCGGCGCCTCCCCCCGCTCCTCCCGGGAGGCCGAGGACGTGGTGGCCGTCGATCTGGCCGCCCTGCGCGCCTACCTGTGCGGCGAGCCGCTCAACCTGGACGACGTGCTGCGCAGCGCCAACCCGTCCCCAGCCCGGGCGCACACCGCCTGCCTGGTCTCCGGGCTGCGGGTGCTCCCGGCGTACCGGGGAGCGGTCTTCCGCTCGGCGCGGCTCTCCGCCGAGGCACTCGCGCGGTACCGTCCGGGCCTGCCGCTGATCGAGCCCGGTTTCGTCTCGGGGGCGACCTCCCCGGCGGGCGTCCCGGCACCCCACCCCGCAGCGGAACCCGGTACGAAGCCCAGCCCGGAGCCCGGTAGGGCCGCCGGCGGCGAGGCCCCCGGTACGGCGCGGGTGCGGTACGCCGTCTGGTCGCAGACCGCCCGGCGCACCGGCTGGTTGGACACCGGCAGCGCCGGCGAGGAGGCGCTCTTCGTGGCCGGCACGGAGTTCCTGGTGCTGGACGTGGAGGCGGCGCAGGAGTCCGGGCCCGCCGTGGTCTACCTGCGCGAGAGCCCCCGGGCGGGTGCGCAGCCGGGTCCGGACGGCACGGTCGAGCTGACCGAGGCCGACCGCACGATCCTGGACCGGCTGCGGACCGCGCTGGGCGCCGCACCGGGCGAGGACGGTGCGCGGCCCGTCCCCTCCCGCCACGGCGCCGGCGCCGCGAAGGCTGCCGCGCCTGTCGTCCGCTCCCAGCCCCGGCACTTCTTCCCGCTCGGGCTGGACGCCAACGGCCTGCTGTTCCTGAGTAGTTGACCCGATTCCCGAAGGACGGTGACCCGAGCATGTCGGAGCCCCAGCTGCGCGATGCCGCCTGCCATGAACTCTTGCTGGCGCTGGCCGGCCGACTGCCCGACGATGCGCTGCGGGCGGCCCGCCGGGCGCTGGCCGACGGCGAGATCAGTACGGCGGCGGCCACCGCGCTGGACGCACTGGCCGACCGTGGCGCGGCGGTGACCCCGGCCGAGCTCACGACCGCCCGGCAGCTGGCCGGGGATCCGGATCCGATCGAGCAGCTCGGCGGCACAGAAGTTTTTCTGACGGTTGATCAGCTTCCTGATCTGCCCTACCAGTTCGTGGAGACCGGCCCGGGTGCGGCGATCCGCCGGGATGCCGTGGACGACGCGCTGCTGCTGGCGGCCGAGGCCTGCGGCGAGCAGGTGGAGGGCGTCTGGCGGTGTTGGCGGCAGTCGGTGTTCGGCGAGGAGCCGGACCGCCGGGTGTATCTGGTGCAGACCGGCGAGCCGGCGGCCGCGCCGGCCCTGGCGGGCACCTGTTACGACGCGTTGGACGCGGTGGGCGAGCAGCGCGCCGGGGTGGAGGTGGTGGCCGTCGGCGCGGAACTGACGGGTTATCAGCGCCGGGCGTTGGATGCGGCGCTGCTGCTCTGGGCGAGCGGGGACAGCGGCGCGCCGGAGTTCCAGGTGGCCCGGATCTACGACCAGGTGGACCCGGTCCACGGCCCCGGCTTCGCGCCCGACCACCCGCTCGTCGAGGACCTGGCGCTGCGGGCCCGGCTGCTGGAGTACCTGGCGGCCGGCCGGCCGGTGCTCAGCACCACCTCGCGGATGCCCGACCCGCTGGACCCGGCCGCCGGGGACGTGGTCCCGCTCGGCTTCCTCACCGACGGCGAGTGGGTCTGGACCGAGGCCGTGGGCTACTTCCTGGAGCGCCACGGCCTCGCGCCGGACCCCGCGCTGCTCGCCCACATCCGGTACGCGGACTTCATCGCCCCGGCCCCGGACGACGAGACGGTATCGCGGGCGGCCGACTTCCTGCTGCTGCCGGACCCGGACGAGGAGGAGTCCGCCGTCTGGGTGCCGGGCGAGCACTGAGCCTCGTCCACCCTGCTGACCGTGCGCCGGACGGGCGAGTGTTCAACGTCCCTCCGGCGCACGGGTGTCAGACCACCGCCGAGGCGTCCTGCGGCAGCAGCAGCCGCAGGTCGTCCAGGGTGGCGGTGAGCCCGGCCAGCCGGCCGGCCTGCCTGGTGATCATCGAGTCCAGCACCTGGCGGGCGTAGCGGGCGTTGCCGAAGGTCCGGCCGCGTTCCACCACGGCGAAGTGGCCGAGCAGCAACTGCTTCGTCTCGTCGGCCAGTTGGTAGCCGGACTGGGTGGCGTGCCGGTCCAGGATGGTGACCAGCTGCTCGGGTGCGTAGTTCTCGAACTCGATCCGGTGCGAGAAGCGGGAGGCCAGGCCCGGGTTGGCGGCGACGAACTCGTCCATCTCCTCGGCGTAGCCGGCGGCGATCACCACCACCTCGTCGCGGTGGTCCTCCATCAGCTTGACCAGCGTGTCCACGGCCTCCCGGCCGAAGTCGCCGCCGGTGGCGCCCCGTGGGGTGAGGGTGTAGGCCTCGTCGATGAAGAGCACGCCGCCGCGGGCCTTGTCGAAGACCTCGCGGGTGCGTTGGGCGGTCTGTCCGACGAACTCGCCGACCAGGTCGGCCCGGGCCACCTCGACCAGTTGGCCGCGGGCCAGCACGCCCAGGGCGGTGAGCAGTTGGCCGTAGAGCCGGGCCACCGTGGTCTTGCCGGTGCCGGGGGCGCCGGAGAAGACCAGGTGGCGGGAGAGCGGCGGCACCGGCAGTCCGGCCTGCTCGCGCTGGCGGGCCACCGCGATCAGGTTCACCAGGTCCGTGACGTCGTGCTTGACCCGCTCCAGGCCGACCATCGCGGTCAGCTTGGCCCTCAGCTCGTCGACGCCGGCCCGGTCCGCCGCCCGGGCCGAGGTCCCGACGCCGGCCGAGGCGGCCACCCCGAGGTCCTCGGGCAGCAGTCGGACCAGGTCGGCCTCGCCCGTCTCCGGCAGCGCGCCGAGACGCTGGGCCTGGCGGCCCACCATGTCCTCGAAGACCTGCCGCGCGGTCCGGCCGTTGCCGAAGTGCTCGTTCCTGGGGATCCGGTCGAAGTGCGCGGTGAGCGCCCGCCGGGTTCCCTCCTCCAGCACGAACTGGTGCCGGACGCAGTCGCGTTCGACGATCGTGACCAGTTCGGCGGTGCTGTAGTTGTCGAACTCGATGGTGCGGGTGAAGCGCGAGGTCAGGCCGGGGTTGGCGGCCAGGAAGGTGCGCATCTCGTGCGAGTACCCGGCGGCGATCACCACCACGTCGTCGCGGTGGTCCTCCATCAGCTTGACCAGGGTGTCGATCGCCTCCCGGCCGAAGTCCGGGCCGGCGCTCTCCTTGCCGCTGAGCGTGTAGGCCTCGTCCACGAAGAGCACGCCGCCGCGCGCCGAGTCGAAGACCTCGGTGGTCTTCAGCGCGGTGCCGCCGACGATCTGCGCCACCAGGTCCGCCCGAGCCACCTCCACCACGTGCCCGAGCCGCAGCACGCCGAGCGCGCGCAGGATCTGGCCGTAGAGCCGGGCGATGGTGGTCTTGCCGGTGCCGGGCGGCCCGGCGAAGACCAGGTGCCGGCTCATCGGCGGCGCGGGCAGGCCGGCGGCGGCCCGGCGCTGGGCGAGCTGGTTGAGGCTGACCAGTGAGGCCACCTCCTGCTTGACCCCGGTCAGACCGACCAGGTTCTCCAACTCCTTGAGCAGCTCGGCCAGCGAGCGCGGTGGCTCGGCGGGTGCGACCGGTTCGGGGGCGGCCGTGGGCGCGGGCGTCGCCGCCCGGGCGTCGGCCCGGCGCGGGTCGCCGGGCTGCGGCGCCGCGGTGGCGGCGGCGGTGCCGTAGGCGTCGGGTTTGCCGTTGCGCTCGCTGCTGAGGTCCTCGATGGTCAGGCGCTGGTTCGGCAGGTGCTGGCGCAGCCCGGCGCCCGCGTTGCCGCGGGTGGTGCAGCCGCGCACCGAGACCGGCTCGGTGGTGCGCACCGCGATCCCGTCGCCGCCGTTCGCCTCCAGCTCGCAGCCGTTGAGCGAGGCGCGGGTGCGTTCGGCCAGGTGGACGCCGTCGCCGCCGCAGCCGCGCACCCTGGTCCGGGTGAGCGAGACGTCCCCGCCGTCCTCCACCGCGACGCCGTGCAGCGCCGCGTCGCGGATCTCGCAGTCGCGGAACACCCCGAGGCCGCCCGCGCCGACCAGCACCCCGGCGTCCGAACTGCCGATCAGCCGGGTCGCCTGGACCATCGGGTTGCCGCCGTCGGAGGTGGCGATCGCGGCGAACCGGGTACCGGAGATCTCGCAGTCCTCGATCCGGCCGCGCCCCTGCTCCAGCACCACCACGCCGTGCCCCTGGCAGCCGTGGATCCGCAGCTTGCGCAGCAGCGGGTTGGCGCCGCCGCGGATGCCGATGCCGTGGCTGCGCAGGTCGCGGATCTCCAGGCCCTCGAAGGTGCCGCCGGCGCCGTCGCCGAGCACCAGGCCCACGTCGTTGCAGTCGCTGAGCACACCGCCCACCACGGTCGGCGCGGCGCCGTCGCCGACCCACAGGGCCGGCGCCTGGATCTCGCTGACCCGGCACTCCTCGTAGCGGCCGCGCGCGCCGGCCGACAGGCTGAACGCGTGGCCCCTGGTGCGGCGGACCGTGCAGCGGCGGACCACCGGGTCGGCGTGCTCGGTGACCGCGAAGCCGTGGCCGCCGGCGTCCCTGATCTCGCAGTCCTCCAGGGTGGGCCGGGCCCGGCTGGCGATGTGCACGGCGGTGTCGTCGATGTCGTGCACCACGCAGGAGCGGACGGTGGTGGTGCTCTCCTTCTCGAAGGCCAGGGCGGGGCTCTCGATCCGCGAGATGTCGCAGGACTCGACGGTGCCGCGGGCCCGGTCGCCCGCGCAGACCGCGTTGCCGGCGATGTCGCGCAGCGTGCAGTCGCGGATCACCGGGTTGGCCGCCGCGGAGATCACGATCGCCGAGCTGCCGATCCGTTCGATGGTGCAGCCGGCCACCATCGCCTCGCCGCCGGCGGCCACCACGCCGGCCCCACCCGGGTTGGTCACCGTGCAGTCGCGCAGCACCAGCGCGGCGCCCTCGCGGGCCAGTGCGGCCGCCCAGGCGTCGGCGCGCAGCACGCACTCCTCCAGGGTCAGCCGGCCCTGCGCGCCGTCCACGGTGGGCGCCTGGTTGTCCGAACTGACCAGCGTGAGGCCGCAGATGGTGGCCGCCTCGGCGGTCAGCCGCACGGCGCTGCCGGTCGCGGCCTCGACCGTGACGCTTGGGCCGTCCGGGCCGGGGGCCGGCTCGGCGACGATGGTGACCGGGACGGTGATGACCAGGTTCTCGGTGTAGTGGCCCGGCAGCACGGTGATGATGGTGCCCTCGCGGGCGGCGGCCAGCGCGCCGCCGATGGTCCGGTGGGCGTCCGGCCGGGTCGGCGAGACGGTGAGGAGGTGACGACTCATCGAATATCCCAGCTCATCAAGTATCCCAGCGTGGAAGCGGATCCGGCCGATGGTGCGGCGGGCACGGGCCCGCACCACGGGACACGTGCGGCGCGGTGTTCGGGTTCGGTCCGCGCCGGGTCCGGGTGAACCCGTCGGGCCCGGCGGTCGTGCAAACCGGTGTTGGGTCAGTCAGACCCCGTCAGACCAGTCAGGCCCCGTCAGAGCAGTCAGCCCAGGAACCCCCTCAGGGAGGGGACCGCAGATGTCCGCACCGGCCGTCGCCACCAACCCACCCGGGCCCCGTCCACAGCACCGACTCCCGGCCGTCGTGACCCTCGACGCCGCCGCCACCGGGCGGCTGCTCGCGCGGCTCGCCGCAGTCGGCGTCGCACCGTACCCGCTGGTCTCCTGGGGCACCGTCGCCGGCTACCGCCATCTGCTGCGCGCCGCCCCGCCGTTGGTCCTGCTGGACCTGGCCGGACCGGCCGACCGGCGGGCGGTGGACCGGCTGGTCCGGGGCTGCCGACTGCTCGCGCCGGTCGCGGTGCTGACCGCCGCCGGCACCGACCCGGTGCCCGCACTGGAGGCGGGTGCCGTGGACGTGATGAACCGTGAGGCGCCGGCCCTGGAGCTCGCCGCACGGCTGCGCGCCGACCTGCGCCGCCCGAGCCCCGTACCGGCCCGCTCGCTGCGGATCACCGGCGGCTCGGCGGCCCAGTTCCTGCTGCTCGACCTGCTCGGCGGCGCGGACGGCCCGGTCTGCTGCCACGAGCTGCGCTGGCTGCTGGGCCGCCCGGGCCATCCGCTGCCGCTGCCCACGCTGAAGCTGCGGATGCAGCGGCTGCAGCCGCTGCTGCGCGGCACCGGCCTGACCCTGCACTCCGCCACCGAGTACGGCCTCGCCACCTACCGGCTGGGGCCCGCGCCCACCAAGGGATCCGACGTATGATCAGCAAGCTCCGCACCCCGTCGCGACTGCTCGTCTGCGCCGCTCTCACCGCCGGCGCCACCGGCCTGCTGCCGGTCCGTGCGACCGCCGCCGACCAGTGCGCCGCACCGGCCACCACGGTGGTGCACACCGTGCCGCCGCAGCAGACCAGGCTGGATCCGCAGCGGGCCTGGACGCTGACCCGGGGCGGCGGGGTCACCGTCGCCGTGCTCGACTCCGGCGTGGACGCCTCGGTGCCGCAGCTGGCCGGGCACGTGCTGCCGGGCGCCGACGTGGTCGGCGGCAGCGGGCGCGGCGACAGCGACTGCGTCGGCCACGGCACCTTCGTCGCGGGCCTGATCGCGGCGCAGCCGACCCCGGGCATCGGCTTCGCGGGCCTGGCGCCGGACGTGCGGATCCTGCCCGTCAAGCAGACCACCAACGGGCAGGACGGCAGCTCGGCGAGTCTGGCGCAGGCGATCGTCGCGGCGGTGGCCGGCGGCGCCCAGGTGATCAACATCTCGCTGTCCGCGGACGCGCCCAGCGACGAGCTGCAGACCGCCGTCCAGTACGCGCTGCAGCGCAACGTGGTGCTGGTCGCCGCCGCCGCCAACTCCGCGCGGCAGGGCAACCCGGTCACCTACCCCGCCGCCTACCCGGGCGTGATCGCGGTGGGTGCGGTGGACGAGACCGGAAAGCGCTCCGACTTCTCGGAGACCGGCAGCTTCCTCGACCTGGTCGCCCCCGGCACCAACATCCTCAGCCTGGGCACCCGTGGCCCGGGCCACGCCCTCGACCAGGGCACCAGCTTCGCCACGCCGTTCGTGACCGCCGTCGCCGCCCTGGTCCGCGCCTACCACCCCGAGTTGACGCCGGCCCAGGTCAAGCACCGGCTGGAGGTGACGGCCGACCACCCGGGCACGGCGCTGCCGAACCCGCAGGTGGGGTGGGGCATGGTGGACCCGTACGCGGCGGTGGCCACGATCCTGCCCGAGGAGGGCAAGCAGCCCACCCGCCCGGCGCCCTCCCCCGCCCCGCTGACGCTGCCTCAGGCCGCGCCGCCGGCACCGTCCAACAGCGGCACCCTGCTCTTCGCCGGCGGCGGCGCGGCCCTCGCCGCAGTGGCCCTGGCGGGAGCGGTGGTGCTGCCGCGCGGGCGACGGCGGGGGTGGCGAGCGGGCGGTGACGGGGGCGGACGGTGACGGGACGGGCGGTGACGGGGCGGGCGGTGAGCGTCAGGCCTGGTCGTCCGTCTCCACCAGCGCCGCCGCGAGCTGGGCCTTCAGCTCCGCGTTCTCCGCTTCCAGGGAGATCATCCGCTTTCGCGCGAAGTACAGCTCCATCACCGCGTCGTGGAACTCCCGGACGAGCTCCTCGGGCGTCAGCTGCATCTCAGGCCTGCGCGATCTGGGTGACGGTGCCGTTGGAGCCGCGCCACATCAGCGCGCCGCCCTGGGCGTAGAGGGCACCGCCGCCGGCCGTGGCGTCGACCGAGGTCGGCACGGTTGCGGCGTTGCCGACCCGCACCACGCCCTCGACCAGCAGGCCGGCCGGAGCACTCGACTGCTGCTTGATGTGCACCTGCGCGCGCGGGGTGGACGCCCGGTCGATCCCGACGCCGATCAGGCCGCTGCCCTTGACGATGAAGTCGTCCAGGTTCGCGTTGTTGCGCACGGCGATCAGATTGCCCTTGGTCGGCGCGCCACTGGTCGTCGTCAGGTAGATCCCCTGGGCGGCCGTACCGGCCGTCTGCAGGTCGATGGAGAGCGCGGCGGCGTTCAGGTCCGACCCATCGGCGTACCCGACGTGCGCGATCTTCAACGTTCCGCGCCCGGTCTCCGTCCCGCTCAGGTACATCGCCGAGGTGCCCGGGTTGCTGGACACCACGTTCAGCGCCGCCCCGCTGCCGGAGGTGGCGGCCTGATAGACGGTCACGGCGTGATCGGTCGTCGAGGCGGTCTTGAAGTACGCGGACTCCGCGCTCGCGTTGGTGTAGAACTTCTCCGCCGTCACCGGCCCCGGAAACGTGGTGGTCGTCGTGTCCGCGCTCGCCGGCGTCGCACCCTCCAGCGCAACGGTCACCGCCCCCGCGGTGAACCCCCCAAGGAACAACCTCCTGGCCAGCGCCATGCCCAACCCCTCCCGCTCACGCCGCTACCCCCGTGGCATCCTGCGGCGGCCCCATGCTCGCAGGTGATCGGAATCGGTTCAAGATCGGGTCGTCGGCCCGGGTCGTCACCGCGCGGTGTCGTCCGATGGTTCCGATGCCTGCGGAACGACGATCCGGCTCTGCCGATGTCCAGGGGGAACGTTCATGCTCCGAGTCCTCGGGCGGCCGATCAGGCCTGCCCTGCACGCCGTCGCCGCCGGCACCGCCTTGCTCTGCACTTCGGCGGCCTTCGCGGTGTCCGCCGGTGACGCGGCGGCTGCTGCCCCGATCACGGTGTGCGGCAACTCGAACCCCTCCACCGCCCTCGGCAGCCAACTGCCGGCCTGACGCTATGTCAGACGCGATGTCAGAGGCGATGTCAGAGGCGGGCGATACCCTCCCGTTGCACCGGAAACGGGTCCGGGTGGGAATGGGGGGCGACCGGCTGTGGGTGGCACTGGGTGGACGTATCGCACGCGCTGGCGCGGCAGCATCGCCGCCTCGCTGGAGGCCTTGAAGCTGGACGTGCTCGCTGCCGGCGACTACCAGCACTCGCCTACGGAGGACGAGACACCGCCCGCGACGATCGAGGAGCTGATGGCCCTCCTGGAGTCCGAGGACGATGACGGGATGCTCGCGGGCGGCACCCACTCCATCCTCGACCTCTACGAGATCAGCGACCCGGCAGCACTGGCCGCCGACCAGCGCCACCGGACCTACTACCACCGGCTCTACCCCTTGGCAGAGCACGAGGTCCTGGAACTCTTCGCCTCACCCCGCCCCACCCTCGCCGACTGGGAGCGGATCGAACAGCTCGACGAGTACCGCACCCTGTCCCCCGCCCGCTGGATGGGCCGCTGCACGGTGCTCTATGCCGCCGACCAACCGGACCAGATCGTCTTCTGGGGCTCCTCGGGATACTGAGGACACGGCAACCTTGCGACGCTTCGATGGATCAACCCCACCGGGCTACGGGCTGGCGAGGTCAACTGCTGCCCCGGGACCAACAGGTCATGCCCGCCGTCAAGACTCGTCGGGGGTCCACCCCGGGCAGCTTGGCCGCCTTCCCATGACGCGGGCGACCACCTGACCAGGGTGGATCTCGGCCCAGGACGTCACAGCTCAGCCTCACCAGGGCAGATCCTAGGAGCGTGGGTCGCTAACTGATAGTGAGTGGGTTCGGATCTGGTGCCGTTTCGTGCTGTAGATCCACAGTGCCGCAGCGCAGGCGGCGACGAGGATCATGGCGATGCCTGTGCCGGTCAGCACCTGGCGGGCCCCCAGGGCGGTGGTGAGGGGTCCGCCCAGTGCCGCGCCGACGGGCGACGCTGTCAGTAGGACGGACGCGCGCAGGGCAAGGACGGTGGTGAGTAGGGTTGCCGGGGTGTGGTCCTGGAACAGTTTGAAGGCCAGGGCACTGTAGGGGCCGTAGATCACACCGCCCAGGGTGAAGCCCGCCAGGGAGAACATGGCGGGTGCGTGGAGTGCGAAGGGCAGCATGGCCAGGCCGTGACCGGCGATGATGCACAGCAGGACCGGCCACAGCGGTAGGTTCCGCAGGGCGCCGACGGCCAGGGCTCCACTGACCGCTCCGATGCCGAATGCGGCCCAGTACAGGCCGAGGGCCCCCGCGCCGGCGTGGAGGTCCTGCGCGACGAACAGGGGCAGTGCGACTTCGACGGGGCCGTAGAACAGGTTGAACAGCCAGGTGACGGCGAGCAGGACGAGCAGTTCGGGCCGGGTGCGCAGGAGGCGCAGGCCTTCACCCGGTCGGGCGTCGGAGGCAGGCCCGGCGGGCACCGGAGTATCCGGCTCGCCCAGGTGCGCGGTCTGGACGGCCAGTGCGGCGAAGGACAGGGCGTCCAGGCCGATGATCCAGGCCGGGGCGATGGCCGCCGCGAGGACTCCGGCGAGCGCTGGGCCCACGATCGTGGACACCCAGCCGCTGGTGCTGAGCAGTGCGTTGGCCGCCAGGCGCTGCTCGGCGGGGAGGATCTGGGCGGCCATGGCGTACTTGGCGCTGCCACCCCAGGCGTGGAGGAGGGATGAGCCGGCGAGCAGCGTGAGGTAGAGGGCGGGGTGGAGTAGGCCGAGCGCCCACGCGAGGGGGATGCAGCCGAGGAAGGCCGCGCGCATCCAGGCGTTCGCGCGGATCAGCCGCTGTGCGGGAAGGGAGCGCAGCCGACGGCCCAGCAGCAGCGCGCCGAGGGCGCCGGGCAGGACATAGGCGGCGACCGCGGCTCCGATCAGCGGGCCGCGCGCACCGGGAGAGGAGAGCTGCACGGCCAGCCACGCCACCGCGACGACGCTCATCCCGTCGCCGAGGTCGGATACCGCCAGTGCGGGCAGCAGGCGCCGGAACGGGCGGTGGGCGAAGAGCGGTCGGTACCCCTGGGGCAGCCGACGGAGCAGGCGTGCTGAGATCATGTGGCCAGGCAAGCGGTTCAAGCGCGCTTGAAGTCAAACGACGGGTGATGCGGTGCGATACGTGGGCATCGGGGAGCTGGCGCGCCAGGCGGGCATGCGGGCCTCGGCCCTGCGCTACTACGAGAGCCTGGGGCTCCTGCCCGCCGCGCGCCGCGAGGGCGGCCGCAGACTGTGGCCTGCCGCCACCTTGCGGCGGATCGCGCTGATCCGGATGTCGCAGCGCGCGGGGTTCACCCTGGCCGAGATCCGTCGGCTCCTGGACAGTGACACCGGCCAGGGTGCCACTCGCCAGTGGCGGGCCCTGGCCGAACGCAAGCTCCCCGAACTCGACCGTGTCGTCCAGCAGACCCAGCAACTGCGCGAAGCGGTCGCGGCCTGCCTCGCCTGCGGCTGCATGAACTTCACCGACTGCGAACTCCTGGCCGGCGCACCCGCCGCGGAGACGTGATCGACTCCTTCCAGCCGGAGGCGACCTCCACCGCGAGGGCATGTCGACCTGCCTTCCTTTCAGCCGCAGGATTTCGTCTAGTGCCGCGTCAGGCAACCTTTGCCCGTCAAGGAGCGGCGTCCGGTGCGTGCTCTCGGCGTGCCGGCCGGAAGTCCTCGTACTGGACGTACTTGGGCTTTCGGCCGGTGCGGCGAGAGTGCGTGCCGGGCGTCGCGACGGGGCGAAGGTTGCCTGACGCGGCACTAGGTCCAGGCAATGCTCCAGCGGTCAGGTTCGGGCTTTCCCCTCACGCACCCCCCACCAGTGCCGTCTGGATCAGCGCCGCTCCTCGACGCGTCACCAACTGCGCCCGTCCCACCGGCAGTTTCAGGGGCATCGTGCTTCCGAGGAACGGGCCCTCCTCCCTCGGGGTGGAGAGCATCAGGCCGGGCGTGCCCAGGTCCCACAGGCGCCGCATCACCGGGTCGCCCATGGAGCGGCCGGCGCCGGCGCTGGAGCGGGCGACGACCAGGTGCAGGCCGATCTCGTTGCCCTGGGCCAGGAGGTCCATCAGGGGGGCGAGCGGGCTGTCCATCGGGGAGGAGAGCAGGTCGTAGTCGTCGACCAGGACGTAGAGGATCGGGCCGATCCACCAGTCGCGCAGCCGCAAGCGGCCCGGGGCGATGTCGGGGCCGGGGACCCGTTCCCGGAGGATGGAGACGGCTTCCTTGACGTTGGAGGCGAGTGCGCCGCTGGAGACGGAGTAGCCGAGTTGGTGGTCGGCGGGGACGATGTCGTAGAGGTCGCGGCGGGTGTCGGCGAGCAACACCCGGGCTTCGTCGGGGTTGTAGCGGGCGGCGACGGCCCGGGCGACCACCCGGAGCAGGTTGGTCTTGCCCATCTCGGTGTCGCCGAAGATCATCAGGTGGGGTTGCTGCTCGAAGTCGTGCCAGACGGTGCCGAGTCCGGCCTCGTCCCAGCCGATCGGGACCCTCAGGTCGCCGTCGGGGGCGGGCAGGTCGCGGACGTGCAGCACGTTGGGCAGCAGGCGGACGGCGGGGGCCCGGGCGCCGGTCCAGGCGGCGGCGATCTCCTCGACCAGTTCGCGGGTCGCCTCGGCGAGGCCCTCGGCGGTGGGGCGGCCGTCGATCCGGGGCAGCGCGGTCAGGAAGTGCATGGCGTCGCGGGTCAGGCCGCGGCCGGGCTGTTCGGGGACGCCGGCGGCGAGGCGGGGGTTGACCTCGGAGTCGATGTGGTCGGGCAGCCGCAGCTCGAACTTGGTGGCGAGCTGGTCGCGCAGCCAGGGGCGGATCTCGTTCCAGCGCACACCGCTGACCACCAGGTGGATGCCGTAGGTGAGGCCGCGGGCGGCGAGTTCCTGGATCGAGGTCTCCAGCTTCTCGTAGTCGGAGTGCAGGGTGAACCAGCCGTCGATCACCAGGAAGACGTCGCCGTACGGGTCTTCGCTGAAGTGCCCGTCGCGGCGCAGCTTGCGGTAGGCGGCCATCGACTCGACCTCGTGGGCGCGGAACAGCTCCTCGCGGGTGGCCAGCAGCCCGACCATCTCGGCGACCGTCCGGTTGACCTTCTCCGGTTCCAGCCGGCTGGCCACGCTGCCCAGGTGCGGCAGGCCGCGCAGCGCGGTGAGCGTGCCGCCGCCGAAGTCCAGGCAGTAGAACTGGACTTCGCGCGGGGTGTGGAGCAGAGCGAGGGAGAGCAGCAGGCTGCGGACCAGGGTGCTCTTGCCGGCCTGTGAGGCACCGGCGATGCCGACGTGGCCCGCGCCGCCGGACAGGTCGGCCATCAGCAGGTCGCGGCGCTGGTCGCCGGGGCGGTCCACCACGCCGACGGGGACGCGCAGTTCGCCGCGGTGCGGGGAGCCGGCGGCCTGCAGTCCGAAGTCGGGGTCCTCCTCGACGGGCGGCAGGATCTCGTCCAGCAGCGGCGGTTCGGACAGCGGCGGCAGCCAGACCTGGTGGGCCGGCGGGCCCTGGTCGCGCAGCCGCTCGATGATCACCTGCATCACGGTCTCGCCGGTCTCGTCCACCTCGGCCACCGGCTCAACCGGCTCAACCGGCTCAACCGGCTCAACCGGAACCGGCTCAACCGGAACCGGCTCCTCGGTCTCCACGGTGCGCGGCTCCAGGAACCGGGTGGAGTAGGGCACGATCTGCTGCTGGATGACGGCCTCGCGGCGGACCGGCTTCTCCTTGCCGTAGGGCCCGGAGACGTAGGCCGCCTTGAACCGGGTGAGGCTGGAGGTGCCGGTCTTGAGGTAGCCGTTGCCGGGCGCGGAGGGCAGTTCGTAGGCGTCGGTGACGCCGAGCACGCTGCGGCTCTCGGAGGCGGAGAAGGTGCGCAGTCCGATCCGGTAGGACAGGTGGGACTCCAGGGCGTGCATCCGGCCTTCGTCGACGCGCTGCGAGGCGAGCAGCAGGTGCATGCCCAACGACCGTCCCAGGCGCCCGATCATCACGAACAGGTCGATGAACTCGCGTTTGGTGGCGAGCAGTTCGCTGAACTCGTCGACCACCAGGTAGAGCGTGGGCAGCGGGTCGAGGGTGGCGCCGGCGGCGCGCGCCTTCTCGTAGTCGTGGATCGAGCTGAAGTTGCCGGCGTGCCGCAGCAGTTCCTGCCGGCGGTTCATCTCACTGGTGATCGCGTCGTGCATCCGGTCCACCAGCGGCAGTTCGTCGGCCAGATTGGTGATCACGGCGGAGGTGTGCGGCAGGTCGTCGAGGCCGAGGAAGGTGGCGCCGCCCTTGAAGTCGACCAGGACGAAGTTGAGCACCTCGGAGGAGTGGGTGACGGCCAGCGCCAGGATCAGGGTGCGCAGCAGCTCGCTCTTGCCGGAGCCGGTGGCGCCGATCAGCATGCCGTGCGGGCCCATGCCGCCGCGCGCCGCCTCCTTGATGTCCAGTTCGACGGGTGTGCCGTCCTCGGCCACGCCGATCGGCACCCGCAGCTGGTCCCAGGTGGAGCGGGCCTTCCAGGTGACGGCCGGGTCGAGGGTGCGGGCGTCGCCGATGCCGAGCAGCGAGCTCAGGTCGATGTCGGTGGCCAGCGGTTGGGCGGATTCGGTGGAGATGCCGAGCCGGAAGGGGGCGATCACCTCGGCCAGTGCCGAACAGCGGGTGGTGCTGAGGGTGCTGGGGACGCAGATCTCGGTGAAGGTGTCCTTGCCGGCCCGGTCCGCGCCGACCAGTTCGATCTTCTCGGGTGCGGTGCGCAGTCGCAGCGTGGTCTTGCCGGCCTTCCAGGGCAGGCCGTCGGCGACGTCGAGCAGCACGGTGTTGCGGTAGCCGGCGGTGGCGGCCTGCGAGCCGTCGGGCAGCCGCACGCCGTCCAGCACGATGACCACGTAGGGCTCGCCGGGGTTGGGGGTGGGCCGGGGGTCGAACCGCGGGCGCTCCCGGAACTGGTCGCCGCCGAGCAGGTTCTCCAGGTCGGTGTAGCTGTTGCTGACCAGCCGGACGTTGCCGGAGGCGTCGCGTTCGGTGGGGTGCTGGGCGTGCGGCAGCCACTTGACCCACTCCCAGTCCGGCTGCCGGTCGGGGGCCGCGCAGACGGCGATCCGCAGGTCCTCGGGGGCGTGGAAGGTGGCCAGTTCGGCGAGCATCGCGCGGACCACGCCGCGCGAGACCTGCTCGTCGCCGCTGAACTGCACCCGCCCGAAGACGCGCAGGTAGACGGCGATCGGCAGCTGCGGAACGGTGCCGTAGGCGCTGATGAAACGCCGCAGCGCGCCCGCGCAGAGCGGCTCCAGGTCCTCCACCGGCTTGGTCTGCGGGGGCGTCAGCTGGACGGACAGCCGCTGCGGGCCGGTGCCGATCCGCACCTCGCCGAAGTCCGGGTGGTTGGTGCGCCGTTCCCACAGCCGCCGGCTCATCGCCATCGACCACAGGCCCGCGTGGTCGGGGTGGATCCAGGCCGTGTGCTCGCGCTGCTGGTCGATCATCGCCCGCACCTTGCGCCGCATCTGGCCCAGGTAACGCATGTAGTCGCGGCGTTCGCCGCGCAGCTTCGCCTTTCGGTCGCCGCCGCTGCGGCCCAGGCCGCCCGCGGCCATGCCCACGCTGGACATCGCCATCATGCCGGCCGACAGGTAGCTCATGGTGTGGTTGCTGCCGGGCTGGGCGAAGAACAGCATCGAGGCGCCGGAGCCGGCCGCCATCGGCAGCATCATCAGCGCCATGCCCAGGTTGCCGCGCCCGGCCTCGGGCAGCACCGGCGGTTCCTGCAGCGCCAGTTCGCCCTGCGGAGCCGGCGGCACCTTCTGGCGTGGCGGTCGGCGGAAGACCACGGTGGTCACGGCTGCCTCCTTCGATGGACGGGCGGCCCCCGGGCGAGCTATACGGGTGGCACCCGTGGACACGACCGAACCGGCAGCGGGGTTCGACCGTGGGCACGACCGAACCGGCGGCGGGGTTCGACCGTGTCCTGGAGTGCGGGGCCGCCGGGTGCCGCCGACGATCCGTCATCTGGGGCGACGACATGCCGAACGACCTGTGCCGACTGGTTCTGGTGACCTCCGACCGAGCGTTGGACGTCGCGGTGCCGGCCGACGTACCGATCTCCTACCTGCTGCCCACCCTGCTCCGGCACGCCGGCGGTGACCTGGCCGACGGCGGCACCGAGCACGAGGGCTGGGTGCTGCAGCGGCTCGGCGAGGCGCCGCTCGACGAGGACGCCACCGTCGCCGCCGCCGGGCTGCACGACGGCGACCGGCTCTACTTCCGGCCGCGCCGCGAGCAGTTGCCCGCGATCGACTTCGACGACCTGGTGGCGGGCCTGTCCCAGGGCATCAGCGAGCGGCCGGACCGCTGGACCGCGGCGATGACCCGGTGGATGTTCCTCGGCCTGCTCACCGCCGCACTGGCGATCGGTCTGGCGCTGGTGCTGCTGCCGGGCAGCTCCGCGCCGCGCGGGTACGCGGCCGGCGGCGTGGCGCTGGTGCTGCTGCTCACCGGCACGGTGGCCAGCCGGGCGCTCGGCGACGCCACCGCCGGCCTGCTGCTCGGCTGCGCGGCGCTGCCCTACGGCGCGCTGGGCGGGCTGCTCGCCCAGGCCCCACGGGCCGGGCAGGGGCTGGGGGCGCCGGCGCTGCTCAGCGCCTCGGCCTGCGTGCTGGTCTGTGCGGTGCTCGGCGCCCTGGGGGTCGGTGTCCACCGGCGGGTCTTCCTGGCGGTCGGCACGGCCGCGCTCTGCGGCGCGGTGGGCGGGGTGATCGCCACCGGCACAGCGGCCACCGGTGTCGGTGCGGGCGCCTGTGTGGCGGTGCTGGCGCTGGCGCTCAATCCGCTGGTGCCGACCCTGTCGTTCCGGCTGGCCGGCCTGCGGGTGCCGCCGCTGCCCGCCGACGTGGACGAGCTGCTGAAGAACACCGAGCCGCTGGACGCCGAGCGGCTGGCCGAACGGGCCGCCGCCACCGACCAGTTCATGGCCGCGCTGTTCTTCGCCACCGGCGCCACCTGCGTCGGCGCGCTGACCGCGCTGGGGCACGGGCGCGGCTGGGGGGCGCCGGCCGTGATCCTCTGCGTCTGCGCGGGGCTGCTGCTGCGCTCCCGGCTGCTGATCAGCGGCTGGCAGCGGCTGGCCCTGCTGGTGCCGGCCGCGTACGGCCTGGCGGTGCTGGCCGTGCACCTGGCCGCCGGGGCCGACCAGGTGCGGCGCCTCGGCGTCGGCCTGGGCGCCGTGCTGGCCGCGAGCCTGCTGCTGCTGTCGCTGTCCCGGACGATGCCCGAGCGGCGCCTGCTGCCCTACTGGGGCCGGGCGGCCGAGATCCTGGAGATCCTGGTCGCGGTCGCGCTGGCGCCGCTGGCCGTGGCCGTGCTCGGCGTCTTCGGCTGGGCCCACGCCCTCGGTGCCTGACCTCCCGCCCGACGCCATCCCGCCCGACGCCACCCCCCGCGCGAACCACAACTGACGGAGCATCAGATGCAGACCCGGCGCGACCAGTTGCAGGCCCACCTGTTCGTGGTGGGACGGCTCGTATCCGGCCTCGTGCACGGGGAGCCGGACGTACCGCAGACGCCCATGCGGCGCTCCACCATGGGGTTCTTCGCCGGCACCATGCTGACCATCCTGATCGTCGCGGGCGTCGCGGTGGCCGGGTTCATCTCGCCGCCGCCGAAGTCCGAGCTCGGCTCGCCCAACACGATCCTGGTGGAGAAGGAGACCGGCGCCCGATTCCTGTTCGCCGACGGCCAGTTGCGACCGGTGCTGAACCACACCTCGGCCCTGCTGGTGGTCGGCAGCGCCACCCCGGCGGTGAAGACGGTGACCCGGGCCTCGCTCAGCGGGGTGCCGCACGGGCTGCCGGTGGGCATCCCGGACGCACCCGAGTCGCTGCCCACCGCGACCGCGCTGACCACCGGCCCGTGGTCGGTCTGCGCGACCAGCGTGCCCGACCCGAACGGCCAGCCGCGCCCGGTGGTCACCGTCGAGGTCGGCGCCGGCAAGCCGGTCACCGCGCTGGACGACGGGCGCGCGCTGGTGGTCCGCACCCCCGACGGCGCCGGCTACCTCGCCTGGCACGACCGCCGGTTCAGGATGTCCGGCACCGCCCGCACGGCGCTCGGCTACGAGGGCGTCCAGCCGCTGCCGGTGGGCGCCGCCTGGCTGGACGCGCTGCCGGCCGGCCCCGATCTGAAGGCCCGTCAGATCCCCGGCCGAGGCCAGAGCGGCCCGGTGATCGACGGCCGGGCGACCAGGGTCGGCCAGATCCTCAAGGCGGACAACCCGGCCGCCAAGGGCGACTACTTCGTGCTGCTCGCCGACGGGCTGTCGCCGCTCTCCCCGGTGGACGAGGCGCTGCTGCTCGGCGACCCGGGCTCCCAGGCCGCCTACGGGGACCAGACGGTGGCCCCGATCACGGTCAGCTCGGCCGCGCTGGCCGCCGCCCACCACTCCGCCGTCTCCTCGGTGACGGCCGACTACCCGCCCAGCGTCCCGCAGCCGCTCGGCGTCACCTCGGGCTCCCAGCGGGTGGCCTGCTACACGGTCGCGCCGGGTGCGCAGGCCGGGCCGACGGTCACCGTCGGGACGGCGGACGCACCCGACCCGCTGCAGGCGCTGCCCCCGCAGCCGACCCAACTGGGCACCGGGGACAGCGCGGTGGCCGACCACGTGCTGGTGCCCCCGGTGGCGGGCTGCTGGCGGCGGCGCTGCCCGCGCCCGGGGTGACCAGCGGCACCCTGTACCTGATCACCGACCTCGGCATCAAGTTCCCGCTGGCCTCGGCGGACGTGGCGAAGACCCTCGGGTACACCGGCACTACTGCGCTGCCGGTGCCGACCGAGCTGCTCGCGCTGCTGCCCACCGGGCCCTCGCTGGACCCCGCGGCCGCCTCGGCGACCCTCCCGCTGCCGACCGCGCCGCCGGCCATCGGGAGCCCCACCGCGACCGGCTGAGCGTGCCCCGCCGACGACCGCAGCGTTGGTAACGAATCCCCGACGCCACGTCCGATTCGCCTGCACCGTCCCGATATTGACGCCGGACCGCAGTGAACGATGTCCCGCCGGCCGGCGTGACACCAAGTGACGGGCCGACCGGCCCGACAGACACCAGCAGGACCCAGGAGGAGCCGAGATGGCCGAGGCAGGCAACGTCAAGCGGGGCGATCCGGCGGTCATGGCGCAGGGCGCCCAGATCATCAACGGCAAGATCGGCGAGGTGAAGACCATCCTGGTCGCCACCAACGAGGCCGTGACCTCGCTCAGCGGCGGCTGGGCCAGCGACGCCGCCCAGCAGTTCAGCACCATCATGGGCCAGTGGGACCAGGACATGGTCAACGTGATCGCCTCGCTGGAGCGCATCGAGGCGCAGCTCACCCACACCAAGTTCCACTACGACAAGCAGCAGTACGAGGCGATGAACCTCACCAGCGACTTCAAGAAGACCCTCTCCGGGCTGACCCCGATCGTCCCCAAGTAACCCTCCGCGAACGAGAGAAGGAGCCGTCATGGCCACCGGAGACAGCACCACCGGGTTCTACGCGCACATCCCCACCATGGACCAGGCGATGGACGACCTGATGATCGCCGAGCAGAAGCTCGCGGCCATCCTCGCCGACCTGGACCAGCAGATCCGCCCGATGCTCAACTCCTGGGACGGTGACGCGAAGGACATGTACCTCGCCTGCCAGACCGAGTGGAACGCGGCCTGCGACGACATGCGCACCCTGCTGCAGAACGCCGGCATCACCGTCAACCAGGCCCGCAACCTCTACGGCACGGTCGACGCGCAGATCGCCGCCGCCTGGCAGAGCATGCGCTGAGCACTGAAGTTGAGCACTGAAGGGGCGTGACACAGGTGGCATCCTCGGACAACAGCACCAAGCACCCGGTCATCGCGGTCGACCCGCAGGCGATCAAGACCTTCGCGGCGAACATCCAGGCGCTGGCCGACGCGACCGGCTCGGGCTCGCTCTCCGAAGCGAAGATGAAGCTCAAGGCGATCGACAACAACATGACGTTCAGCGGGCGCGGGCTGATCCCCGAGGCCGACAGCCTGAAGAACGCCGTGGTCAAGTACGCGGGCACGGCGGCCGACAACATCCAGTCCTTCGTCGACGGGATGGACAAGCTCTGCGCCGACCTGATCGTCTTCGCCAACAAGTACGCCAACGCGGACGCACTGGCCAAGGCCACCGCGCAGGACATGTGGAACGCGATCGGGCCGGACCTGCAGACCTACTTCCCGTCGATCGTCGGTGCCCAGCCGGCGCCGACCCAGTACCCGATGCCCAACCCGAACCCGCCCAAGTAGGAAGGAGCGTGCCATGGCTGACGATCCGCCGTTCAGCACCAAGGGCGACGGCCCCAAGGGTGCCGTCGGGATGTACGACAGCTACAGCTACGAGCAGGTGATCGGCGCGATCCAGGGCGGCTTCTCGAACGACCCGGACTACTCCCCGGTCGACCCGAACACCATCATCCGGGCCGGCCAGGAGTTCGGCGTGGCCGCCGACGCCCTGGTCTACGCGGGCAAGACGCTCTCCGCGCAGCTGACCACGCTGCTCGGCACCAAGGACCACCCGCTGTGGACCGGGGACGCCGCCGACGAGTTCGCCGCCATCGGCTACGGCATCCTGACCTGGCTGGCCGACACGGTGAAGCGGATCGGCCACGAGTACAACGTGCTGATGGGCTGCTCCGGCACCCAGCTGTACCAGGCCCAACTGGCGCTCAACAAGCTGGGTTACGACGCCATCCAGGCCTACGACACAGCGCAGCAGGCGGCGAACGACAACTCCGACCCCTATCCGTTCGTGTACCCCTGACGGGAGCCACCACCGCGAGAGGAGGTACGCGTCGATGGCCACCAAACCCGACGACACTCCCCCGTACAACCCCGGTCCGGCGACCCTGCGGCCGGACACACCGGACACCTCGATCTTCAACCAGTCCGGGCCGGACGGCTCGGTCAGCCTGCCGAGCGACATCAGCAACACCTACCCGGGCTACGACGGATCGATCACGATCTACCACACCCAGCGCTCACCGGAGTTGGTGTCCAAGTCACGCGGGCTGATCAAGCTGCTGGCGGGCAACTACACGCAGATCGAGTCCCAGCTCAAGCAGACCACCGCGCCGACCTTCAAGCCGGCGCCGGTGAACCCGGACTTCAACCCGAACGACCCGAACACCTACAAGTTCGACCCGCCACCCCCACCGCCGGACCAGCAGAGCTTCAGGCAGCTCGATCCGACCACCAGCGGCCTGCCGGACCAGCAGTTCTCGGCCGCCCGCCTGACGGGCGACTCCGTCCCGGCCACCAGCTTCGCCGCCAATCCACTGGGCCAGCTGACCGACCCGGCCACGATGCGCGCGCTGGACCCGATGCAGCAGGGCTTCTCGCGGACGGCCGGGTTCCCCGGCGGCGACCCGCTGACCACCGGCGGTCCCGGAACGCATCTGCAGGACTTCAGCCAGTCGGGGATGCCGCTCGGGTCGGAGTTCACCAACGGCCCGGTCACCTCCTTCGACCCCAACGCCTTCGGCCCCGGCGGCTCGTTCACCCCCGGTGGGCTGGGCCTGAGCCGGCTCGACACCGGTCCCGGCGGTCAGCTGCTCGGCCCGGGCGGCATGTCCCCGCTGGGACTGGGCAGCGGCCTGCGGACCGGGCCGAACGGCGAGTTGCTCGGACCGGACGGCCAACCGATCGGCCCGCCCGGCACCCACCTCGGTCCGAACGGTGAACTACTCGGCCCCAATGGCGAGTTGCTCGGTCCGCCCGGCACCAGGCTCGGCCCCAACGGTGAACTGATCGGACCGAACGGCGAGATCCTGCCGCCCGGCACCCGACTGGGTCCGAACGGCGAACTGTTCGGCCCCAACGGCGAACGGCTCGGTCCGAACGGTCGCCCGCTCGGCACCGGCCGGACCACCGGCCTGGCCGGCGAACTCGGCCCGAACGGTGAACGCCTGGGCCCCAACGGTGAACTGCTCGGCCCGAACGGCCTGCCGCTGAGCGCCGCTGAGCGCGCCGCGCTCGGCGAGCAGCAGGGCCTCGCGGCCGCCGAGCGCGCCGCCCTGGGCGAGCGCGCGGCCCTGGCCGAGGGCGCCGGCGGCCTGGGCATGGGCCCGGGCGGCATGCCGATGATGCCCGGCATGGGCGGTATGGGCGGCATGGGCGCCGGCCAGGGCGACCGTAGTCGGACGACCTGGCTGGAGGAGGACCGCGACGTCTGGGGCGCCGACAACGACGCACTGCTCGGCGCGATCGGACGGTTCGAACTCGACGAGGAGTGAACCGATCGGTTCGACCGAACGTGCAACGGGGTCGGGAGGGTTGTTCACCTTCCCGGCCCCGTTTCGACATCCCGTCGACCCCGGAGAGACCCCATGAGTGAGAGCGCCGAGCAGCGGCTCAACGAGATCCTCGCCGAGTACCGGCGCAAGCGCGACGGCGTGCTCCAGATGCAGCGTCAACTCTCCAGCACGGCGGCGACGGTGAAGTCGCGCGACCGGATGATCAGCGTCACGGTGGATGCCCTGGGCACGGTGACCGCGCTGAAGTTCGAGTCGAAGGACTACCAGTCGATGGAGCCCGCCGAACTCGCGGCGCTGGTTCTCGACACCATGCAGAAGGCCCGCGACAAGGTGCGCGCCGACGCCAAGCAGATCATGGATCCCTTCCTGCCGCGCGGGACCGCCTTCGAGGACCTGTCGAGCGGAAAGCTCGACCTGGCGCGGCTGCTGCCGGAGAAGCCGCGGAGCCCCGAGGAGGTGCACCAACTGCTCACCATGCGGGACGCCGAGGACGGCGAGCCCGACCATCCGTAACACCCCGCCTCATCGAGAGGAGCCAGCGGCATGCCCACTGACAGCAGTGGCATCTACGCCGACCACGGCGGCCTGACCGCGGCGCTGACCCGGCTGGAAGCCGTCAGCTCGCACCTGAAGACCACCGCCGAGAACTTCCGCACCGCACTCAATGTGCCGGGCGTCCCCGGCGATCCCTACTCGGACGGCCTGCGCGAGTGGCTGGAGCCGTCCATCCGAGGAGCCGTCACCGGTGTCGAGGGCATCGGGGACACCGTCCTCGGCACCTCGGACGGCATCCGGGTGACCCGCGACGCGTACCACGCAGCGAACCGGGCGGCCGGCGCCTGAACAAACCCCTGGTCAGACCCTGGAGGCCACCGTGAGTATCCAGTTTCCGCCGGAGTTGGACTGGCTGGCCACGGTGGCCGCAGGCACCTTCCCCAAGCTGGACGAGGACGAGGTCACCGCCCTGGCCGGCACCACCTCGGTCTTCGCCGAGGACTTCGGCGGCCTCTCCGGCGAGGTGCAGATCGCGCTGGCCGGAGCCGCCGGATCGGTCGGCGGGCAGGGCGGCGGCTCCTTCGACGCGTACATCAAGAACCTGACCAGCAACGGCCCGCAGGTGCTCAGCGGGATGCAGCGCCAACTGCACGACGTGGCCGACGGGTTGCGCGAGACCTCGCTGGCCGTGGTGACGGCCAAGCTGCAGGTGATCGAGATGCTCTGCTGGTTGGCCGGTGAGCTGCTCTGGGCGGCGGCCATGGCACCGTTCACCGGAGGCGCCTCGGAAGCCGCCGTCCCGGCCATGGTGGAGGCCACCCAGTCGGTACTGGTGTCGGTCGGACGCGGCGCGTTGAGCGCGATCCTCAAGGGCGCGGCGAACATGGCCGGGATGGACGCGCTCACCCAGGCGATCGAGATCATGAAGGGCGACAAGAGCTCCTTCGACTTCGGCGAGGTGCTCAACGCCGCCGGGATGGGCGCACTGGCCGGCGCGCTCGGCGTGGGCTTCGGAATGGGCGGTGGAAAGCTGTTCGGGAAGTTCGGCGAGACCTTCACCGGCAAGGTGGTCAACGGGGTGACCGTCGGGACCGCCTCCAACTACCTGACCCAGATCATCAGTTCGGCCGCCACCGGACATCTGGACACCAACTACCTGGGCGCCGTCAACGGTGCCTTCGGCGGCGCGTTCGGCGCGGCGTTGCACGGGCACGAGGGCGGCCCCGCGCGGGGGCCGGGCGGACCGGACGGACTGCCCACCGACGTGCTCCCCAAGGACCTCGGCAAGGTGCCGGTACCCGACGCCAAGTCCGAACTCACCGGCCCCGCAGCGGGGTTCTACGCAGGAGGCAACCTTCGGGACGCGACCGGGATGCCGCTCTGGGTGCAGCCCAACGAGCACGGCTCGTACCTGGTGCACTCCTTGGGGGACCTCGGCAGGGAATCCACCGGTGCTCCCACGGAGGCACCCGCTCCCTTCCCGCAGGAGGCATTCTTCTTCGCCGTCAAGGACCTGCCCAACACACTCATCCTCGGCACCCCCGAGCAGGTCCACATCGGCGCCAACGGTGAGCCGGTGGTGGCCGGCGGTCTCGGCGAGCACCTCGACCACGTCTGGCAGAACGTCCAGCAGCAGCTGCCCGCCGAAACCCCGCTCCCCACCCAGGTGCTGCTCACCTCGCACGTCAGCCCCGTCGAGTACCAGGGCCTGCAGCAGTTCGCCAACACCCATGGGGTGGAGGTCCTCGCCCCCGACGGCACGGTGAAGCCCCTGCTCGACGGGAAGGGGCTGGTGGTGGAGCGGCCGCCGCTCGACATCCCGGGCGGCTCGGGCAAGCCGGCCGAGGGCGGCTGGCAGGTGATCTCGCCGACGGGTGCCGGTGCCAAGGCCGTTCAGAACGCCACGGGCGGCGGTGCAAAGGCCGTTCAGACCGCAACGGAGGTCGCACCGCACCCCGCCGTCACCGAGGTGGTCACCGGAAAGCCGGCGGTCGGCGCGGCCAACACGGTCAGCACCACGGGTGAACCTGTCCCGTCCCACCTCGGCGAGACCGTCCCCACCAAGATCACGCCCACCGAGGCCTTCCCGGCAAGGACTACCCCCACCGAGGCCGTCCCCACCCAGACCACGCCCGCCGAGACCAGGGCACCCGGATCCGTCCCCCTCCGCCAGGAGCCCTCCACCACCACGGAACTCCCCAAGCTCCCCAAGCTCCCCACCACCGTCGAGACCGCCACCCCCACCGGCAAGGGCCTGCCCGAGGCCCAGGCCACCCGCGCGCCCGAACACCCCGCCACCACCGAGCTACCCGTCACCACCGAGCAACCCGCCACCCTCTCCATCGGCCCCCAACCGCAGCGCCGCACGGTGAGCTTCGCGGACCTCGCCCCCGCCCGCTCCAGCACCGAGCCCGCCCACACCCCGTCCGAGGAGCCCTGGCACCTGCCCGCCAAGCGGGAGGCGCTCTGGCAGTCCTACCTCAGCGACCTCCGCCGGCAGACCGGTGGGGACCACGGCACCATCAGCCCGATCACCCTCGACCACGCCGAGCAGTGGGTCTACGAGCGGGTCAACCACGCGCTGGACCAGGCGGTCGCCGAGTACCGGGGTCCGAAGGACCTCGCCTCGATGTCGGCCTATCTGGAGGGCCACGAGAACCAGGCCCTCGCCACCGCCTGGCACGACCTGCTCGGCCAACTCGGGGTCCACACCGACCAGCTGGCGGGGTCGCTGCACCTGCCCGGCGGCGAGAGCCTGCCGCCGCTCCCCCACGCGTCGCAACCCCACGCGTCGCAACCCAACAACTCGCAGCCTCACGACTCGCAGCCCGCACCCTCCCAGCACTCCGGTCCGACCGTCCCGCTCTCCACCGGTGTCTGGTTCCCCCGGGAGCACCCCACCCCGCTGCAGCAGACCGCCGCCCACGCGATCCCCGGCGCCGAGGGCTGGCAGTTGCTGGTCGGCCACGGCGAGCCCGGCCGGATCGAGATCAACGGCCAACTCCACGGCGTCGACGCCGTCCTGCCGCACCTCTCGGACGCCGAGAAGCAGGCCATCATCACCTGCTACGCCGCCGCCCCGGTCAACGGCGGCCCCTCGCTCGCCCACCAGGCCCACCTGGAGAGCGGCAAGCCCACCCTCGCCCCCACCCACGAGGCCATCGTCACCACCACCGGCGACGTCATCTCCGGCACCATGGGCATCGACACCAGGACCGGCCGACCCGTCGTCCAACCCAAGGGCACCTGGACCCTCTACGAGAACGGCCGACCCCGCACCATCGACACCCCCTCCCTCAAGGAGGCCTGGCAGCAGCTCGACGCCACGGTCAAGGTCAACGGCCCCGCCCCCGCGGAGGCGGTCGGCTTCGTCTACGGCGTCAGCCAGGCCCAGCACGACGGCCTGGCCCGCTACGGCTACGGGACCGTCCAGGGCCATGTCCCGAACGCCCACCGTCCGGACTCCTTCTTCACCGCCCTCACCGACATGGCGACCCCGCACCTCACCACCCACCTGGGTGGGCGGCGGCCGACCGAGGTCCGACTCCGCCGAGCGCTGCACGAGGCCCTGCAGGCGGACCTCAACGGACCGGACTCGCGCTACACGCACTTCCTGGCGCCGAACGAGACCCCCGCCCAGTTGCTCGACGACCTGCGCGTCCCCGGCCGCTGGTCACCCCAACTCGGTGAACTCGCACCGCACCTGGCCGCCGACGTGTTCCACCTCGACCTCGGCGTGGTCGGCGCCAACGGCATGCCCGAGGGTGTCGGCCACCTGTTCGGACCGCACCGCACCGGGCACCCGGACGGCAACCCCTTCCTGTTCGTCCGGGTCGGCGACAACCACTACCTGCCCACCCAACGCACCCCCGGCGGTGGACCGTTCACCGCCCTGCCGCACCCGAACGAGGTGCACGGGCTGGTCCAGAACGGGCCGGCACCCAGCCACTGGACCCGGCCGCTCACTCCGATCGAGCAGCAGTTGGTCCACCAGGCGGCACAGGACGCGGTCCGCCATCCGCAGATCGAACTGCAGGTCCAGGAGCAGACCACGGTCGCCCATCTGCAGGGCGTCACCGGCGCGTTCGGCGACCGGCTGACCGTGCAGGGCCGCAATGTGCGGGGCCTGGTGGAGCAGGCCTTGGGCGGCGACGCCACAGCGGTCGCCCAACTTGACGCCCTGGAGCGGATCTCGCACGCCCACCAGCAGGCCACCGGCGCCCCGGGACCGCTGAACGAGGTCGACCACACCATCGCGATCCACACCGCGGTCGGCCGGACCAACACCCCCGGCGTCGCCTACCAGGACGCCACCACCGCCGCCCGGGTGCACGCCTACCACGAGCTGCGCGACCAGCTCGATGATCCGAGCAGTCTGCCGCCGCCGCCCGGTGGCGGCATCCGCAGCCGGATCGACAGCCTGTCCACCGCCACCCGCAGGGCGATGGACACGGCGGGCGCCGCGGCCCGCGCGAAGGTGATCGCCGAGGCTCGCGGCGCCGTCCCGCCGCTGCGACTGGCTCCCGACACGCCGCCCGAGGCCCGCCAGGCGGCCGAGACCCGGCACGACCAGCAGCTCCAGGCCGCGGAGAACGCAGTCACCGTGCCCGGTGGCCGGGCCGACCAAGCCGAGCGGCAGGCCCGCGACGCCGTGCTGCGCCAGCGCGCCGCCGGCATCTACGGCAACGACCAGCTGGACCGGCTGAGCTGGGCCTCGCTGGCGCAGCACCAGCCGCAGCTGGTCGCGCAGCTCGAACGCGCCGGCAACACCCGGGCCCGGATCGTGCAGCACGGCATCGAGGCTCCGGTGCGCGGCCCGGCGTCCACCGCCGCCGAATGGCGGATCCGCAGCGGCGCGGCCCGGCAGGAGCAGCTCAACGCCGACCCGCCGCGCCAACTCCCGTCCGGTTTCGGCGAGCTGGACGGTGCGGGAACCCGTCAGTACCCGCTCGGCTACCGGGGCCGGGTGATGCGGTTGGGCGACGCCTGGTTCGGCGACGACAATGCCATCGCCACCCTGGTGCGCAACACGGTGCCGCCGACCGTGCCGGCCACCGTCCGCGACGCGGTGAAGACCGCCGTGACCGAGCAGTTGACCACCCTCGGCAGCCGCGCGGTGGCCCAGCGGATGCTGGAGGACGGCCTGAAGTTCACCGTGACTGTCGACGGCCGGCAGCACGAGGTCACCGTCGGCCTCGACCTGGGCGCGGTCGAGCACGCGCACTACGTACCGAAGATCGACACCCTGCGCGGGAGCCAGGACGCACCCTCCGCCCAGCAGACGCCGATTGGCCAGAAGCACCACGGCGCGGTGGAGGGCGACCACGAGAACATCGCCGGCACCCGGATCGGCGGCTCGAGCAGTCGCTCGATCACCGTCAACGGCAACATCACCACGCACTTCGGCGAGCTGCCGAGCAAGATCTTCTCGGCCACCGCCGAGATCGGCCTGACCGGCGACAGCAACAAGAGCTGGTCCTTCGGCAACGACGGGGTCTCGGCCACCAAGCGGTTCCTGGACGTGGGCGGCAAGGAGTCCCAGTTCGACTTCCCCGCCGGGACCTTGACGGTGGAGATCAAACCGGCCGGTACGCCCGGCGCGGGCCAACAGCGCTCCGCGAAGGTACCGGTCCGGGTCGGCTTCCCGCAGGAACTGACACCCCGTCAGCCGGACGGCGGCGGACCGGTGCTGCCGCACACCCCGCGCGGTGCCGGCAACCCGGTGCTCGGGATCACCCCCGGGCAGCTGGACGGCGGCGGCGCGCCGGCCCGCAACACCGCCGACCGGGTGCACAAGACGCTGGGCACCGTGATGCACATCCCGGAGTCCATCTCCGGGCTGGGCGAGCTGCGCAAGGACCTGGTCGCCAACCTGCCCAGCCACACCGTCACGCTCGGCTCGGACCTGCACAACGGCATCCAGCACTGGCTCAGCGAGACCAACCTGCTGCGCAACTACGGCGACATGAACACGGTCGGCGCCATGTCGACCGGCTTCACCACGGCCGACGGCAAGGCGACCGCGCACCTGAACGTCAAGTCGCAGATGCTGAGCGCCCAGCGGATCGGCGAGGACCCGGTGCCGATGAAGGAGGAGAGCCAGCGCTGGGTCAACACCAACAGCAGCACCAGCCAGGGCGGCGGCATCGGCCTGACCCCGATCAAGGGCAACTTCGGTTACACGATCGGCGATCCGTCGGCCGCCTTCGGTCTGAACCACTCGGCCGGCTTCGGCTTCAACATCGGTGCGAAGCTGTCCTCCACCCGCACCACCAACGAGAACACCGGCGCGGGCGAGGTCCGTGGCCTGGTCTACGACGGGGAGAGCCGGCTCTACCGGCTGACCACCCGGATGACCGTCGACGTCACCACCGACCTGAAGGGCTTCGTCAACGGCGCGGGCCCGCTGGCCACCCGGGACGTCACCACCTTCGTCCGGGTGCCGCTGCACGAGGCCGACCGGTTCGAGGCGCTGATCAACCGGGAGACGGCCGGGCCCTACAGCAGCCACGCCTGGCAGACCGCCAACGCCCAGGTCCCGCGCGACCGCGACCCACGGCCCGACGACCCGGTCGCGCTCCAGCAGTTGACCACCGCCGAGGCCCAGGTCAAGCACCCGCCGGCCTCGCTGGCGGCCAACCAGGGCATCGGCTTCTCGGGGATCAGCAAGCTCTCCGGCGCCGAGCGGGTGATCCCGGAGATCGAGGAGACGCTCAAGCAGGTCGAGCACTCCCGGACCTGGGCGCCCGAGTGGTCGCCGTTGGAGAAGGCCTACCTGCGCCGCCAGTTGCTGGTCAAGTTCAGCCGCGAGGCGATGATCAACCGGGGTACCGCGCTGTTCCAGCCCGGCGGCGTCAAGGAGCGGCTGTACCGCCCGGTGGACGGCGGCACCGAGGTGATCACCATCCAGGTGAAGGCCGAGAAGACGGCCGTGCCGCCGGTGGCCGGGCGGGTGGAGCACACCAAACTGGAGCTGATGCCCGCCGGGTTCGCCGGGCACGGCGGCAGCGACGCGCTCTCCTCCACCATCAGCGGCGCGGTCAACGGCGGCTTCACCGGCGGGATCGGCGGCAGGACCGAGGACAACCTGCGCCAGTTCGGGCCGTCCGGCGAGGTCTCGTTCAGCTCCACCAAGTCCGCCGCGACCGGCAGCAACACCTCCGGCTTCCAGCTGAAGGCGATGCTGTACAGCGGCCCGGCCCGGACCTTCGACTACAACGTGGAGTACGTGGTGAAGGTCGGGGTCAAGCACGTCGCGACCGTGACCCCCGGCGACTGGCCGAAGATGGCCTTCGACAAGGTCAAGTCGCTGGCCCGGCCCGCCGATCCGAACGCCGCCACGATCGTCACCGACCACGGCGAGCGCAGCCTGGCGTACCGGCTGAGCGGCAGCCCCGGCAACGAGCACCAGGTGCGGTTCGTGGTGCCGGAGGGCCTGGCCCGGGACACGGCGGCGCCGAACCCCAACGCCGGTGCGCTGACCCGGCACGCGTACAACGTCCCCGCGCCGCAGCGGCCCACCCGGCAGAGCCCCGACTTCCTGTCCACCGTGCGGCTGCCGGACATCCCGGCGCCGCTGAAGGCCGCGCACACGCCGCTGAACGGCGACGACCTGGTGATGGAGGCGATCGGCTCGCACCACCTGGAGGCCGAGGTGAACACGCTGCTGACCCAGGTCGGGATCAAGCCCGAGCACGCCGGTGACATCGCCTGGACCGCCACCGGCACCGAGATGCTCACCGGCGCGCAGGTCCGCGGCCCCTCGCCGATCACCGCCACGATGGTCCGGCAGGGGGTGATCAAGGACAAGAACACCGTCATCCGGATCGAGGGCTTCCCGCTGAACGGCGCGCCCACCCCGCACAGCCTGCGGACCACCAAGATGGACGTGGCCGAGGGCGGCGCCAACGTCACGGGCACGCCGGGCGAGTCCAGTTCCAGCAAGTGGAAGGTGGGGGTCAGCTTCGGCACCCAGGCCGGCGCGAACCACGGCGACCAGAAGGTCTTCCCCGGTCTCGGCCGGCAGGGCGACATCGGCTCCCTGCCGAACCGGAGCACCTCGCACACCACCGGTCTCGGGCCGGTCTCCGGCCGACTCACCCAGGTGACCGAGAACTTCACCGAGCACAAGGCCGACATGCTCTACCGGATCACCGTGGTCCGGCAGGACAAGAACATGTTCGGCTCCAGCACGCCCAAGGTGGCCGGCGGCCTGATCCAGGTCACCGACGGCCTGCACTACCTGCGCAGCGGCGACCCGCACGTCGACCCGCACGATCCGGCGATCCGCACCGCCGCCAACCCGGCGCCGCAGAACAAGCCGACCCTGATCCGCACCAGCGAGCCGGTGGCCCCCAGCGCCGTCAACCCGCCCACCCGGCGGCCCACCGACAAGGTCGTCCCGCACTTCCCCGCCACCCAGCACGACCTGAACGAGATCAACGCCGGCCGCCCCGGCAGGCAGCTGCCCACCGACCCGCTGGTCCCGCACGCCGCTTCCTCCGAGCGCCTGCTCGTGCCGCCCTCCAACACGCCGCGCCCCTTCGAGGTCACCGGCGACGGCAACCCGCTGCTGAGCAGCGTCCAGAGCCTGCTCCAGCACCACGCGCCCGGCACCCTGGAGGACTACTGGCAGGTCTACGACCTCGGCGGCGCCAAGGAGCAGCCGGTCCCGACCAAGCTGTCCACGCTGCTCAACCTCGGCTCGTCCGAGGCCCTGTTGGACACCATGCTCGGGCCCGGCCTGATCCTGCACACCACCAAGAACAACTTCCTCAGCAACGACCGGACCTGGATGCTGCTGCGGGCCACCCGCGACCCCGAGAAGAAGGGCTACTACTACCTGGAGGACGTCCAGGGCGCCAACTCCGTGCGCTACCACTTCCGGCTCAACCAGGAGGCCGAAAGCCTGAGCAAGCCGCGCGGCGTGGAGTGGTCCAGCAGCGCGAGGATCGCCGAGACGCCGGAGCACGCCGGCCGCTTCGACTCGGCGGCGATCACCCCCGGCGGCTCGCTGGTGAAGTCGAGCAGCAAGGGCAGCTCGGTGAGCAAGGTCGACGCCAGCCGCAACACGCTCTTCGTCGGCGGGCCGGCCAGCCGCTACGCCGGCGAGCTGGGGATCGACATCGCGATCGTCAAGTCGAACAACCCCTCGCGCCTGGTGAACACCCTCGGGCTCACCCTGCCCGACAAGATCTCGATGCTGCTGCAGAAGAAGCTCGACATGTCCAAGGCCGACGGCCACGCCCCGGTCACCCTCACCGAGCGGGTGCTGATACCCGATTCGCTGCAGAAGCCGGACATCGAGCCGTACCTCCCCGGTCCGACCCATGTCGCGGTCACCGAGGTCGCGCCCAACGCCCAGGTGAACGCCCTGGGCAACCGGCCGCTGCCGATCACCGGCAAGCAGTTGATGGACCGTCAGGTCTTCAACCTGGGCTTCGACCACGACAAGCTCCAAGTCCTGGTGGACGAGGCGCTCAAGCGCCTGGCCGGCAACGTCCAACCGATCAACCACTCGGAGAACTTCGCCACCCAGCGGATCGTCAGCCACGGATCCCGCACCCGCGACGCCCTGTTCGCCATGCTCTCGCACCCGATGATGACCAACGAGCTGGAGTTCCTGGTCGACGACAAGGGCCTGGTCTCACCCCTGCTGGCCCGCGAGGGCGGTCTGTTCACCGACACCCACGCCAAGGTGACGATCAAGGTCGAGCCGTTCGACCCACGGATCGGCAACCACTTCGACGGCGGACTGGAGTCCGTCTCCTACCACTTCAACGAGACCGGCCAGAACCGCTCCGGCGGCAACGGCTGGGGGCTCAACACCTCGGCCGGCTTCACCGACAAGTCCGGCAGCCTCGACCCGAACCTGCCCGCCGACTCGCACGACGCGCAGAAGGAGACCGGAGCCCTCAACCTGGGCATGAACCAGAGCAACTCCAAGTCGAGCTTCGTGGTGCACAAGGACATGCCGCGCACCACCGCACGCAACCGGGACGTGCCCTGGCTGCGGGTGAAGAACGACGCGCTGGTGCGGATCAAGGTCGAGGCGCGCAACCAGCGCGGACCGATCGACCTGCCCGGCGGCACCACCGAGCTGGCCTTCCACGTCCGCAACGGCCTGGACCTCGCGTTCAGCCCCGAACTCGCCCTGCAGATGCTGGACTCGCACGCGCTGCACGAGCACGGCACGCCCACCCCGTCCGGCGTCTTCATCCCGGCCAAGGGGCTCGGGCACTTCCCCGACGACGGCGCGCAGCAGCTGCAGGCCGCGTTCGCCTTCCCCAAGGTGGACAACGCCACCGTGGTGCACGTGCACAGCGACCCGGCGGCCCCCGGGAACTTCCTGGTCGGGAACCAGTCGCTGACCCCGCAGCAGTTCAACGACCAGGTGCTGCGCCACCAGAACCTCCCGGACGGGCACCTGCTGGTCTTGGTCGGCTGCGACCTCAACGTCCCCCTGGCCGACGGCCGCACTCCCGCGCAGATCATCGGGGCCGCCAACCCAGCGGTGCACCTGATCAGCGGGACCGGCGACGCGCACAGCACGCCGAGCGGCTCGGCTCTCGCCGGGAGGTTCCAGTACGACGCCAACCACCGGTCACAGGCCGGCAGTTGGCAGCGCGGCGACTGGACGCTCCGGCCGGCCGGCGGCGGCCAGCCGGTCAGCCTGGGCCACGACCTCACCGGGGCGCTGAAGGACGGCCTCGGCGCGCACATCCCGGGCGCCAACTTCCCGGTGACCGAGACCGGCAAGGCGCTGCCACCCACCAAGACGGTGACCTGGGGCGGCGGGGCGGCCAAGGACTTCCCGACGCTGAGCGCCGCTTCCCCGACGTCACACCCGACGTCACACCCGACGACGGTGCCACAGATCACGGTCACTGACACGAGCGCGGCCCACCAGCCCGCCCGCGGTCACGTGCCACAGGAGACCGCCCCTCAGCACCCCGCCCCCACCACCGCGCATCCCGGTCGCACCTGGTTCCCGCGCGAGCACGCCACCCCGCTCCAGCAGACCGCCGCCCACGCCGTCCCCGGCGCCGACGGCTGGCACCTGCTCATCGGCCACGGCGAACCCGGCAAAATCGAGATCAACGGCCAACTCGTCGGGCTGGACGGAGTGTTGCCGCACGCATCCGGTGACAAGCAGGCCTTCATCACCTGCTACGCCGACGCCCCCGTCAACGGCGGCCCCTCGCTCGCCCACCAGGCCCACCTGGAGAGCGGCAAGCCCACCCTCGCCCCCACCCACGAGGCCATCGTCACCACCACCGGCGACGTCATCTCCGGCACCATGGGCATCGACACCAAGACCGGGCGACCCGTCGTCCAGCCCAAGGGCACCTGGACCCTCTACCAGGACGGCCAACGCCACACCCTGGACACCCCCTCCCTCAAGGAGGCCTGGCAGCAGCTGAGCGCCACCGTCAAGCCCGGCGGCCCGGCCCCCGCCGAGCCGGTCCCGTTCGTCCACGGGGTCAGCAGCGCGCAGCACGAGGGCCTCACCAACCACGGCTACGCCCCCGTCGAGCACCAGGGCTCCTTCTTCGACTCACTCAGCCACACGGCGTCCGACCAACTGGCCCGGCACTTCGGCGGCACGCCGCCCACCGAGCCGATGATCCGTCAGGCCATGCACGACATGCTGCAGAGCGAGCTCACCAACCCCGAGTCCCAGTACACCCAGTACCTCGCCTCGCACCCGGACCCCGAGCAACTGCTCAACGACCTGCGCACCGGCGCGAACTGGCCGCCCCACCTGGTCGAGATCGCCCCCCACCTGGCCGCCGACACCTTCCGCCTCGACCTCGGCGTGGTCGGCTCCGACGGCCAGCCGCTCGCCGCCGGCCTGCGCGAGGACCTGCCCCGCACCGGGCACCCCGACGGCAGTCAGTTCCTGCTGGCCAAGGTCGACGGCGACCGCTTCCTGCCCACCGAGCGGCTGCCCGGCGCCGAGGGACCTCGCACCCCCTACCACGAGGCCGGGCACCTGCTGGCGGACCTCAAGCAGTCGGTGCACATCCCGGACATCCGGGAACTGGACTCCACCCCCGGGCCGCTGGGCGTGGACCTGTTCGGCCGGCTGCAGCCGCACGACGTGCCGGAGTTCATGGTCGACCCGAACACCGGCCGGCCCTACGACTACGCGCACCTGACCCCTGACCAGTCCGCGCAGTTCCTGCACCAGATGGACATGCGCTTCGACGTGACCGCGGAGGAGATGGACCCGGCCTCCTTCCAGGTGGCGGAGGGCAGCCTGAGCGTCACCCACCACCGCACCGACCTCAAGTGGGCGCCCAACCCGGAGATCCCGCCGCTGAAGTCCGCGAAGGTGCAGATCCCGGGTCTGGTGCACGCGATCTGGTTCGGCGGCCCGCTGCGCGAACACGGGCCCTCGGCCGGCTTCTTCGCGCGCTTCGGCAACGCCGCCAGGAAGTTCGACGGCCAGAGCGTCTTCGTGCTCTGGACCGACGTGCCGCGCAGCAGCCTGGAGGCGGTGCACGGCCTCTCCGAGCCCCCGGCGGACCAGCACCTCGCCGACGTCTGGCACATGCGCAACTGGGCCGACGCCAACAACATCCGGCTGGTCAACGTCTTCGAGGTGTTCAACAAGGCCCGCCCGATGGGCCTGCACCAGGAGATCCTGACCGAGCTGCAGAAGGCCACCGGCCCCGGCTGGGCGGCCGCCAGCGACGGGCTGCGGGTCGAGCTCGAGCGGGTCTTCGGCGGCGAGTACAGCGACGGGGACAACACCATCGAGAACATGCTGGGCCTCGGCCAGGCCGCGCAGAGCGAGGCGGCGTTCGCCGCCCACGCGGACGGGAAGATCTTCGGCAACTCCGCCTTCGTCGCACCGCCGGACCACCCGTTCTTCGTGGCCACGCACGAGCGGTACGCCGCCAACTACCAGAAGACCCAGCCCGAGCTGTACGGCGAGACCGTGCTGCAGATGGACCCGAAGTTCTTCACCACCCCGCTCGGCCGCCCGCGCCGCAACTCCGTCATGCTGCGCACCGGGCCGGACGCGATCGTGCCGGTGGCGGCGAAGTTCGGCTGGTCGCCGGCCGCCAAGCTGCCGCGGATCACCGGCGTCAAGATGGGCACCGACGCGAGCTGGCTGGCCAAGGACAACCGGCCGCCCCGGGTCTGGACGAAGGCCGAAACCCTGGACCTGACCCAGCAGGTCGTGCACACCATGGTGCGCAGCCTCTACAACCGCAACGGCGATCTGAACCTGTTCCACGCAGCCGACGCGATCGCCCGGCACCCGCAGCCGAAACTGGTCTGGGAGGGCGCGATCAAGTTCCTGGCCTCGCGCGAGGACCTGCGCCCGCTGGTGCGCGGCGTCACGATGGAGGAGGTCCGGCCCGGCGACGAGCCCAACCGGGTCCTCGAACTGCCGCCGGTCGTGCACAAGTTCCTGCAGAAGCTGACCAACGAGCGGGCGCCGATCGGGAACGACCAGGGCTGGTGGCTGGGCGCCCAGTCGATCCCCGTGCACCTGCGCGGCAGCGTCGGCCCGGTGGTCGACATGTCCACCGGGGTCTGGTTCCCGCCCAAGGACGCGACCCCGCTGCAGAAGGCCGCCGCGCACGCCGTCCCCGGCTCCGAGGGCTGGCAGCTGCTGGTCGGCCACGGCGAACCCGGCCGGATCGAGCTCAACGGCCAACTCGTCGGCGCCGACACGGCCTTGACCCACATCCCGAACGCCCGGAAGCAGGCGTTCGTGGCCGGCTATGCGGCCGCCCCGGTCAACGGCGGCCCCTCGCTGGCCCACCAGGCCCACCAGGCCAGTGGAAAGCCCACCCTGGCCCCCACCCACGAGGCCATCGTCACCACCGACGGCGATGTCATCTCCGGCACCATGGGCATCGACAGCAGGACCGGCAAAGCCGTCGTCCGGCCCACCGGCACCTGGACCCTCTACGAGAACGGCCAGCCCCGCAGCATCAACAGTGCCTCCCTCAAGGAGACTTGGCAGCTGCTCGAGACCACCGTGAAGATCCACGGCCCGGCCCCCAGCGAACCGGTCGGCTTCGTCTTCGGCGTCAGCGGCGCGCAGCAGGGTGTACCAGCAGCCTTCCCCACCCTCACGCTCGGCGGTCCCGGCGACCCGCCACCGCTCCCCGAAATGTCCGAGGTACCCGAGCCGCCCACGCCGACCACCCCGCCCGAGTCCACACCGCCGCCGACCGGCCCGGCGCCCGGCAGCATCGCCGCGATCCTCACCGGACGGAAGTGACGCTACGGGCCGATCCCCTGAACCGTTTCCGCATCGCGCTCGTGCCCTGCTACGGAGGCTGACGAAAGCCGGTCAGGAGGCAGAGCGATGACAGGTGAACCCGGCAACGGCATCGCACTCGTACCGAGGGTCGACATGGTGCAGGAACCGCCCGAGCTGCCCGACCGGACGCCGGACGCCTGGCCGGCCGAGGAGCCGCCGCAGGCCGCCGGCCCGCTGCCGGACTGGGCCAAGCCGCTGGACGCGCTCGGGACGGTGCTGGTGCCGCCGTCCAAGCGGATCACCCGGGTGCGGCCCGAGGTGCCCGCCGTGGCGGAGCCCGAACCCGGGCCCGAAGCCGCGCCCGTGCCCAGGCCCGATGCCACAACCGAGCTGCGGGCCCCGGCCGTAGCCGCAGCAACAGCCACGGCAGCGGCCGCGCCCGCCACCAAGGCGCAGACCGACCCACAGACCCACCCACAGACCGACCCGCAGACCACGCCTGAGACTGCGCCGCAGACCGCACCGGAGTCGGCGGCGGAGCCCGCGCCCGCCGCCGCGCTCGGCTACCCGCGGCCCACCGAGCTCAGCGACGAGCGCCTGCTGCGCAAGCAGCGCCAACGCCTGCCGCGCAAGCGCCGACTCAGGATGCAGCCCGGCGGCAAGCAGCAGCGCGAGGAGCAGCTGAAGGTCATCCGGACCCCGTTGCGCAGCTGCTACCGGGTCGCGGTGGTCAGCCTCAAGGGCGGCGTCGGCAAGACCTCCACGACCCTGGGCCTGGGCGCCACCCTGGCCACCGAGCGTTCCGACCGGGTGATCGCGATCGACGCCAACCCGGATGCCGGCACCCTCGGCCGTCGGGTGCCGCAGGAGACCGGGGCCACCATCCGCGACCTGGTGACGGCGCTGCCGGGCCTCAGCACCTACATGGACATCCGGGCCTTCACCTCGCAGACCAGCTGCGGCCTGGAGGTCCTGGCCAACGACGTGGACCCGGCGATCAGCGCGACCTTCGACGACCACGACTACCGCCAGGTGATGAAGCTGCTGAGCACGCAGTACCCGGTGGTCCTGACCGACTCGGGCACCGGCCTGATGCACAGCGCGATGCGCGGCGTGCTGGACCTCGCGGACCAGTTGGTGCTCGCCACCACCCCCAGTGTGGACGGCGCGAACAGTGCCAGCACCACACTGGACTGGCTCGTCGCGCACGGCTACGGCGGGCTGGTGCAGCGCAGCGTCACGGTGGTCAACTCGGTCCGCGAGACCGGCCGGCTGATCCGGGTCGAGGACCTGATCGCGCACTTCGAGACCCGCTGCCGCGGCGTGGTGGAGATCCCGTTCGACGAACACCTCGCCGCCGGCGGCGAGTTCGACCTGGACAAGCTGCGGCCGCGGACCCGCAGGGCCTACTTCGACCTCACCGCGCTGGTCGCCGAGGACCTCGGCCGGACCCAGCAAGTCCCCGGCTGAGCCGTACGGTTGGGCCTCTCACCGCCCCGCCGCCTCCGGCAGGTGCAGCCGGGCCATGGTGGCGGCGGTGCCGGCCGGGATCCTGCGTGGCGTGGCGAGCGAGACCAGCACCATCACCAGGAACCCCGCCGGTACCGTCCACACCGCCGGCCAGGCCAGCAGCGCGTGCGGCCAACCGCCGGACACCGCACCGACCATGGTGGAGACCACCGCGACCAGGGCGAGCCCGCCGCCGACCAGCACCCCCGCCACCGCCCCCGGCGGCGTCAGCCTGCGCCACCAGATCCCCAGCACCAGCAGCGGGCAGAACGAGGAGGCCGCGACGGCGAAGGCCAGGCCCACCGTGTCGGCCACCGGCAGGCGCATCCCGCCCAGGGTGAGCGCGAGCGGCGCGCCGATGGCCGGCAGCGTCGCCCAGCGGAACGAGCGCACCCCCACCGAGGGCAGGACGTCCTGCGAGAGCACCCCCGCCAGCGAGACCGCCAGCCCGGAGGAGGTCGCCAGGAAGGCCGCGAACGCGCCGCCGACCAGCAGCGCACCCAGCAGCATGCCGCCGGTGCCGCCGATCAGCCGCTCGGGCAGCAGCAGCACCGCCGCGTCGGAGTTCCCGGTCAGCGCCAGGTCGGGGGCGTAGACCCGGGCCAACGCCCCGTAGAGCGGCGGCAGCAGGTAGAAGGCGCCGAGCAGGCCGAGCACCACCAGGGTGGTCCGGCGCGCGGCCCGCCCGTTCGGGCTGGTGTAGAACCGCACCACCACGTGCGGCAGGCCCATCGCGCCCAGGAAGGTGGCCAGGATCACCCCGTAGGTGGCGTACAGCGGATGCGAGCCGGGGCCGCCGACCAGCGCACTGCCCCACTGGGCGGTGGTCGCTGACGGAGCGTCGAGCGACTCGGGCACCCGGGCCTTCGCCGGGAAGGCCAGGCTGGTGCCGGGATCCAGGCTGTGCACGCCCGGGGTCAGCGCCAGCACGGCCCTTTGGTAGCGCTGCCCGTCCACGCTGCCGTCGGCCGTCACCTGGACCGGGTCGGGCAGCCGCAGCCGCAGTGCGGCGCCGGCCCGCAGCACGGTCGCGCGGGCGAAGACCGGCCGGCCGGCGGTGGCGCTCGGCGCGCCGTCGGCATGCCAGGCCAGGGCCAGGAAGACCACCGGCACCAGCAGGGCGGTGAGCTTGAGCCAGTAGTGGAAGGCCTGCACGAAGGTGATGCTGCGCATCCCGCCGGCTGCCACGTTGGCGCCCACCACCAGCGCCACCAGGACCCCGCCCACCCACCAGGGCGCGCCGGTCGCGGTCTGCAAGGTCAGCCCGGCCGCCTGGAGTTGGGGCACCAGGTAGAGCCAGCCGATGCCCACCACGAAGACGCTGGAGATCCGCCGGACCAGCCGGGCCTCCAACCGGGCCTCGGCGAAGTCGGGCAGGGTGTAGGCGCCGGAGCGGCGCAGCGGCGCGGCGACGAAGAGCAGCAGCACCAGAAAGCCTGCGGTGTACCCGACCGAGTACCAGAGCATGCCGGCGCCGTGCACCAGGACCAGGCCCGCGATGCCCAGGAAGGAGGCCGCCGAGACGTACTCGCCGCTGATCGCCGCGCCGTTGAGCCTTGACTGCACGGTGCGCGAGGCCACGTAGAAGTCCGAGGTGGTCCGGGAGACCCGCAGGCCCTGCGAGCCGATCAGCATGGCCGCCAGCGCCACCAGGATCACCGCTGCTATGCCGTACGAGCCACTCACGCCTCGTCCGACCCGAAGCACCGCTCCGCCTGCTCCACCCGGGCGACGTACCAGTGACCGATCACCAGGAGCACGGGATAGGCCAGCAGCCCCAGGACGATCCAGCTGAGCCCCAAGCCGGCCACCCGGACGCCCTCGGTCAACTCGAGGAGCAGCGGCGCCGAGCCCACCAGCAGTGCCAGGGCCGCCGCCGCCCGTAACCCGGTCCTAAGTTGACGCCTGATCAGTTCGTCCACGTGCTGCGGGAGTTCGACCCGCGCGACCGGCCCGTTCGGTACCACCACCCTGACCGGCCGGGCGATCCGCCGCCCGGCGGTGACCACTTCACGTCGTACCGGCTGTCCCTCGGCCACGGCGCACCCCTCCCACCCGGCGGCCGCACGCGTCGTCGGGCCGCCCGAGCCCGACGTGTCACCTGCGAGTGCCTTGAGGCCATGAGTGTACGCAGCCATGCACAGCCGGTCATCAACGCGCGCATGACCAACGGTCAACGGCTGGACTGACGGCTGACGGCGCTGTGCGCGATCTCCAACTCGACGAAGGACTGCTCGGCGCGTCGGAACGCGATCTCCACGGCCGCGGCGGTGCGCGGCCCGCCCAGCGTCCGGCTCACCTCGGACATCTCCAGCAGCACGTCCGCCCAGCGTGCGGCCACACTGCGCAGCCGGCCCAGCTGGTCGGCGAACTCCCTGCTACTGGTCGGCGTCTCAACCGGCAGGCGGTTCACTTCCGCCAACAGTTCATCGATCTCCGACAACCCAGCCTCCACTCGTGGTGCGCCGCCAACCAGCGAACTGCCGGTCCCCCGTCGGCGCGGAACCACCATCCACGATAGGCCGCAGCGCCGGCCCGGCAGGCTGTTCGGCGACGCCCGATCGCCGGGCGGCAGGTACCGTGCGCCGTACGGCAGTCCACGGCCACCGAACGGTCGACCGCACGTCGCCCTACGGCTACTCCCCGGTGGCCCCACCCCGGGCCCGGCGCACCAGGAGCTCACGCAGTTCCCGGGTGTTGCGGCGGCTGACCGCCAGCAGTTCGCCGCCCACCCGCACCGTCAGGTTCCCGGACTCCGTCTGCAACTCCTGCACCGCCCGCAGCGCGACCAGATGCCGCCGGTGGATCCGGACGAACCCGCGCGGGCCCCAACGCTCCTCCAGGGCCGACAGCGAGATGCGCACCAGATGGCTGCCCGAACCGGTGTACAGGCGCGCGTAGTCGCCGTGCGCCTCGGCGTACAGCACCTGGTCCACCGGGATGAAGCGGGTCAGTCCGCCCAGCTCGACCGGGATCACCTCGTCCGACGGGGCGGTGGCCGACGGCACCTCAGAAATGCTGTGGCCGACCGCCACCGGACCCGGCGCAGGCTGGGCCGGCGGGCTCGCGACGGCCGTCACCAGCTCGCTCGCCCGGCGGACCGCCTCCGCGAGCCGCTCCCGGCGCACCGGTTTCAGCACGTAGTCAACCGCCTTGAGGTCGAAGGCCTGCACCGCGAAACCCTCGTGCGCGGTCACGAAGACAATGGCGAGCGGCCGGGCGAAGCCGGCCAACAGCCGGGCCGTGTCCAAACCGTTGAGGCCCGGCATGTCGATGTCGAGGAAGACCACGTCGAGCCGACTTTCGGCATCCGCCGCCTCCTCCACCGCCCGGCTGATCCGCCGCAACGCCTCGGTGGCATCGGCGGCCCCCTCCGCCTGCTCGATCCGGGGATCGGCGCGCAGCAGGTAGAGCAGCTCCTCGAGTGCGGGCGGTTCGTCGTCCACGGCCAGTACGCGCAGCATATTGCCCAACTCTAGGGCTGGTGAGGGATCTCGGACCAGCGGTGGTGCGGTCAGGGGGACGGCTTACTTCTTCCCCGAGAGGATGGCGGCAATGCTCCCGGGTGGCGGCCCGTCGCCCTCGGACTCCGCCGGCCCGGACTCCGCCGGCTCGGACTCCGCAGGCTCGGACTCCGCAGGCTCCGGCTCCTCGGCGATGGTGGGCAGCACCGGCGACTGGGAGGCGCGCGGCGGAATCGGCGGGACGGGCGGGGACTCGGGCCGCCACAGGTCCTCGAACACCTCCGGCCACGCGGGCGCCTCGGGCGGCGACTCGGGCTCCTCGGCGATCGTGGGCAGCACCGGCAGCTGGGAGGCGCGCGGCGGAATCGGCGGGAGAGGCGGCGACTCGGGCCGCCACAGGTCCTCGAACACCTCCGGCCACGCGGGCGCCTCGGGCGGCGACTCGGGCTCCTCGGCGATCGTGGGCAGCACCGGCAGCTGGGAGGCGCGCGGCGGAATCGGCGGGAGAGGCGGCGACTCGGGCCGCCACAGGTCCGACAGCACCTCCGACCAGACCGGCTCCTCCGGCG